>NZ_RXYG01000005.1:0-422505 GCF_003970195.1 Pseudomonas sp. C 49-2 | reverse complement strand
GTAGTGAAACGATGCATCGCCGATGGTAGTGTGGGGTTTCCCCATGTGAGAGTAGGTCATCGTCAAGATTAAATTCCGAAACCCCATTTGCGAAAGCAAATGGGGTTTTGTTTTGGGCGGTCGAAAACTTTGGCACCGCAAATCCCCCGACAAATTTGCACAGTTATTTCTGAACCAGACCACTAGAATAGGCACCTAACCTTTTTTAGAGTCCGAGCCCTACTTATGCCCGATCCGGTTGATGCCCTTGAGGTATCAGATTTACCACTGGACGACCTGGTGGCATGCCATGAGTGCGACTTGCTGATGCGCAAACCAGTGCTCGCCCTCGGCGAAAAAGCCCAATGCCCGCGTTGCGGTTACGAGCTGTACGCTCACCGCCACAACGTCGTTGAGCGAAGCCTCGCCTTGGTGCTGGCGGCGTTGCTGTTGTACATTCCCGCGAACTTTTTGCCGATCATGCAGCTCAATCTACTTGGGCAGTCCTCTGAAGACACCGTGTGGAGTGGCGTCGTCGGTCTGTTTGATACCGGCATGCAAGGCGTCGCCGCTGTCGTCTTCTTATGCAGCATGGGCATTCCCTTGCTCAAGCTACTTTGCCAATTGGCAGTCTTGCTCAGTATTCGCTGGAACATCGGCCGCAGTTATGGACTGTTGTTGTACCGCATTTACCATCACATGAAAGACTGGGGGATGTTGGAGGTCTATCTGATGGGCGTACTGGTAGCGATCGTTAAACTCGCCGACATGGCCGCCATCACTGTGGGTCTCGGTCTTGCCTGTTTTGTAAGCTTATTAATGGTTCAGGTGCTGCTTGAGGTGGTGATGTCGCCCCACCAGATCTGGCAGGCGTTGTCAGGGGAGGATGATCATGCGGGCGATTGATGCAGGCATTCTGATTTGTACCGAATGCCACGAGTTGAACAAACAAGACGCTGATAGCGACGAGCAACTCTGCACGCGCTGCGGTGCACTGATCCATGCGCGCCGCCCCAATAGCCTCACACGCACTTGGGCGTTGCTGATCACTGCGGCGATTTTGTACATCCCCGCTAATCTGCTTCCCATCATGACGATCAATTCCTTGGGGCAGGGGGATCCGAGTACCATCATGGCAGGCGTGATCCAACTGGTGCAGCACGGCATGTTCCCTATTGCTGCCGTGGTGTTTATCGCCAGTATCCTGGTGCCCACGTTCAAGCTGGTCGGCATAGGTCTGCTACTGTTCTCGGTGCAGCGTCACCAACCGCTCTCCGCGCGACAACGTATTGTGATGTACCGCTTTATCGAATTCATTGGCCGCTGGTCCATGCTGGATATCTTCGTGATCGCCATCCTGGTGGCGGTTGTAAACTTTGGGCGGCTTGCCAGTGTCGAGGCCAATCTCGGTGCTGCAGCGTTCGCCAGTGTGGTGATCTTGACGATGCTTGCCGCAGTAACTTTTGATCCCCGACTGATTTGGGATAACACGGAGTCGGACGACGACCATGAGTGATTTGCCTAAAGCTAAAACCCGCCCCGCCTCCAACTGGTCGGCTATTTGGGTGCTGCCCCTGATTGCCCTCATCATCGGTGGATGGCTGGGATGGCGTGCCTATTCCCAACAGGGCATCGATATTCAGGTGCGCTTTGAAAGCGGTGAAGGCATCCAGGTCAACAAGACCGAAGTGGTCTACAAAGGCATGCCGGTGGGTAAGGTCAAGGCCCTGGCCTTGGACGACGAAGGCAACAATCGCGGGGTGATTGCGACCATCGAGATGAACAAGGACGTCGACCAATACCTCAAGACCAACACGCGCTTCTGGCTGGTCAAGCCGAGTGTCAGCCTCGCCGGTATCACCGGCCTGGAAACCCTGGTGTCAGGTAACTACATCGCCGCCAGCCCAGGCGACGGTGAACCGACGCGCAAATTCAAGGCGCTCTCCGAAGAGCCGCCTTTGTCCGACGCCAAACCGGGCCTGCATCTGACCGTCAAAGCCGACCGCCTTGGCTCGCTCAACCGTGGCAGTCCGGTGTTCTACAAACAGATCCAAGTTGGCCAAGTCAAAAGCTACCTGCTCTCTGAAGACCAGAGCACGGTCGAGATCAAGGTCTACATCGAACCGACCTATGCCAGTCTGGTGCGCAAACACACACGTTTCTGGAACGCCAGTGGCATCAGCATCGACGCCAACCTTTCCGGTGTAAAGGTGCGCAGCGAATCCCTTTCTAGCATCGTTGCTGGGGGCATCGCCTTCGCCACGCCGGAGAACCGCAAGGACAGCCCGCCGACTGATCCGAGCCTGCCCTTCCGTTTGTACGAAGATTTCGACGCCGCCGCAGCCGGCATCAGGGTCAAGGTCAAGCTCACCGACTTCGAAGGCCTTCAGGCGGGGCGCACCCCTGTCATGTACAAAGGCATCCAGGTCGGCAGCCTGAAAACCCTGAAGATCAACCCAGACCTTTCCAGTGCCAACGCGGAACTGACACTAGATCCCCTGGCCGAGGATTATCTGGTACAGGACACGCAATTCTGGGTCGTCAAACCGTCTATTTCCCTGGCAGGAATCACTGGGCTTGAAGCCTTGGTCAAGGGTAACTACATCGCCATTCGCCCAGGAGATAAAGGGACCCCACCACAACGGGAGTATGTTGCCCGCGCCAAGGCACCGCCTTTGGACCTGCGTTCCCCTGGCCTGCACATGGTGCTGTTCACCGATAACCTCGGCTCCCTGGATGTCGGCAGCCCCATCCTCTACAAGCAGGTCAAGGTCGGCTCGGTACAGAGCTACCAGTTCTCACGCAAGAACAAGCAATTGGTGATCGGCGTCCACATCGAGAAGGAATACGAAAACCTGGTCAACGGCTCGACGCGCTTTTGGAATGCCAGCGGCGTCACCCTGACCGGTGGCCTCACCGGTGGAATCCAGGTCAAGAGTGAATCCCTGGCCAGCCTGATGGCCGGTGGTATCGCCTTCGAAACCCCAGAGCAGAACGTACCGCTGAAAAAACGCATCCCGCGTTTCCGTCTGTTTGCCGACCGTGAGGCCGCCAACCAGCACGGCACCCTGGTGACCATCAAGGTCGACCGCGCCGACGGTATGCGCCCTGGCACGCCTGTGCGTTTCAAGGGCCTGGACGTGGGCAAGATTGAAAGTGTCGATCTCAGCGCCGACATGCAGTCAGTACTGCTCAGCGCCCGTATCACCCAGGTGGCAGACCGCATTGCACGTGTTGGTAGCCAATTCTGGGTAGTCAAGCCTGAGCTGGGCCTGATGAAAACGTCCAACCTGGAAACCCTGGTCACCGGGCAATACATTGAAGTCCAACCCGCGACGAAAAATGCCGGCCCACAAAAGAGTTTCGTCGCGCTGGATCAACCGCCAGAAGCAGTGCATCAGGAACCTGGCTTGAGCCTGACCCTCAGCGCCGCGCGCCGTGGTTCGCTGAAAGAAGGTGTACCGGTCACTTACCGTGAAGTCACCGTGGGTAAGGTGACCGGCTACGAATTGGGTCAGACCGCAGACCGCGTATTGATCCATATCCTGATCGAGCCTAAATATGCACCACTGGTGCGAGGCGGTAGCCGCTTCTGGAATACCAGTGGGTTTGGCCTCGACTTCGGTCTATTCAAAGGCGCTACTGTGCGTACTGAATCCTTGGAGACGTTGGTTGCCGGTGGCATCGCCTTCGCGACACCGGACGGCGAGCGCATGGGCAGTGCCGCCAGGCCACAACAAACCTTCCCGCTGTTCGACAAGTTTGAAGATGAATGGCTGACCTGGGCGCCTAAAATCCCACTCGGCAAATAAACTGAGTTGTGGCTATCGCGGGCAAGCCCGGCTCCCACATTGGAATGCATATCCCTGTGGGAGCCGGGCTTGCCCGCGATGGGGTCCTTAAAATCACTACACATTTCATGCGCAAAAAAAGGCCGCGATCCGGAAGATCGCGGCCTTTTGCATTTCAGCGAAACAAATCAGACCTCATCCAACTCCGGCTCATCCGCCTGCACATTCATCGTCGCTTTCACCACATCGTGGCGACGGATGTACTTCCAGTCCGCCTCATCGATATAGATCCCGTTCGGTCCGCTGCCACCTTCCAGGTCGATCGCCACCTGGGCTGACACCTGCGGCTTAACACTGGCCAGGATCGGCACAAAACCCAGCTGCAAACTGGTCTCCAGCAAGGCTGCCTGGTTCTTCTCATCGATGTCCGCCGCCTCGTCGAGGTAGTACGGCAAGCGCACGCGTCCGGCCTGGTCGCGGTCCATCAAGTGCAGCAACAAATACATGTTGGTCAACGCCTTGATGGTCATGGTGGTGCCGTTGGACGCGGCACCATCGATGTCGGTATGGATCACCGGCTGGCCATGCACCTTGGTGATCTCGAACGCCAGTTCGAACAAGTCCTTAAGGCCCAACTGGTTATGGTTGGCAGCTACCAGGCGAGCCAGGTATTCCTTGGCTTCTTCGTTCTTGTTGTCCTGCTCGGCACTTTGGCTCAGATCGAACACCGACAGTGTCTCGCCTTCTTCATACTGGCCCGCACTGTGGATGATCTGGTCGATGTGCTTGAGCGCTTCCTTGTTCGGCGCCAGCACGATGCGGAAGCTTTGCAGGTTGGAGACCTGGCGTTTGTTGATCTCACGGTTGAACAACGCCAACTGGTGTTCAAGGCTGTCGTAGTCGCTACGTATATTGCGCAGGGTCCGCGCAATGTCGGTGACCGCCGCACGACGAGCCTTGCCCAGCGTCAGCGCTTCATCGGTACGGTGCGCATAAGCGTTGATCAGCAGTTGCAGGCGACGCTCAACGTCATCCTCGCTGTCGAACTTGGCCACGCCCTTGAGGCGTACCTGGGCGTACAGCGCCTCGATCTGGCCATCGGCGCGCAACAGACCTTGCCAGCTGTCCTGATAGTCATTGAGCAGTGGCAGCAGGTTGTCCATGGAGTCGTCGACCGGGTCCATGAACGGCGTGCCGAACGGCAAGTCTGCCGGCAGCAACTGGCGACGGCGCAGCGCGTCATCCAGTGTGCGTTGCTTGGCTTCCATATCGCCGATCTGACGGCCCACCAGTTGCAGCTTGGCCGACAGTTGCTGAACGCGCTCGGTGAACGCATCGCTGGAGCGCTTCAGTTCATCCTGCGCCGCTTCCATCTGCGCCAGGTTTTCCAGCTTCTCGCCTTCTTCTGCGCTCAGGGTTTGCGCGCGGCGGAAGTCTTCCAGGGCTTTTTGCGCATCCAGCACCTGCTGGTACAACGCTTCGGTCTGGGTTTTGCTCGCGGCGCGGTCAGAGGCTACGGCTTGTTGGGTTTTCAGTTGCTTGAGTTCTTTCTCCAGACGCTCTTTCTGGTCGCGCAACGCCGCGCGATCCGCAAGTGCCTGCAACGCTGGCGGTTCAATGTGGGAGATGTCGATGGACAGCCCCGGCACTTCAAAACGCTCGCCCTTGAAGCCATCGAGGATCTGCTCCAGGGATTTGACCCACTGGCCATCCTCGTCCAGGGTGATGCCGTGCTCGCCCAACGGCAGGCTGAACAACGAACTGTTGAACAGGCGCATCAGACGCTCGACGTCCTGCTGTGAGAATTCCTCCCGCAGCTTGGCGTAGCTGTTGTTGTCGGCGTGATCGAGCTGCTGCTTGACCGACTTCAGGCGCTTTTCCAGGTCGCGCAGACGCTCGTCCAGATCTTCTGCGCTGAACTGTCGGGACTGCGCAAGGGCGCCCGCCAATTCATCGTGGGCATCCTTGGCCGCCAGCAACTGCTGCTCCAGCACTTTCACGTCATCCACCAGCGCAAAGCGATGCTTGAGCACCGACAGCTCGCCCAACCAACGCTGAATACCACTGATCTCACGCTCCAGGCGCATCAACTCCTGGGTGCCGCCGCGCTGGTCGTTCTGCAGCGCGTCCTGCTCGTTACGGTAGTGCTCGGCCTGAATGGTCAGCTCTTCCTTGCGCGCACTGGCGTAGTCCGACCAGGTGCCAAGCAACGAATCGAGCAATGGCGACAGACGATGCAGTTTGCCGCGCAGCACATCGCGCTGGCGAACGCCATTGGACAGGGCCTCGACTAATGGCCCTGCGGCCACCAGCGAGTTGTAATCCTGCTCCATGCGTCTTACATCGCGGAACGCTTCTTCGCACGCGGCGATGTAATCCACGCTGCCGGACCGCAGGCTATGTTCAAACGCATCGAGGAACAGCTGCTTGAGCTTGGCCGCGGTGATTTCGCGCATATGCAGCAGGTTGATAAACAGCGCGCGGAAGGTCTTCAGGCTCTGCTCACTGGTAGAGCGCAGGGGAATCAGCGTGAGGTCCAGCGGGATCGACGTGTGGCCGCCCACCAGCAAACGACGCAGTTCATCCGGCTTGAGTTCGTAGGCTTTCAGGCCTTCGCGCTCAAGGTTGGTGAACAGCTCTTTCTGACGCAGGCAGGTGTCGTTCTTCTGGTAGTGAGCCAAATCCAGCTTGCCCGCATAGGCAAAGAACTGGTGACCGAAACCACCGCCCGGGCCGCGTCCGACCACGCCGATCACGTGCGGGCCGTGGGGCAGCGAGACTTCCACCAGGATGTAGCTGGTGTCGGTGGCAAAGTAGAAGCGCCGCGATTGTTCCAGGGTGTACTTGCCGAAACTCATGTCCGACATGCGCGCCAGGATCGGGAACTGCAAGGCGTTGATCGACGCGGATTTACCCAGGTTGTTTGCGCCATACACCGACAGCGGCTCCTCCAGCGGGAACAAACCCAGGCTGTAACCGGCGGTGTTCAATAGGGCGAAGCGGCGGATGCCGTAGCGTTCCTTACTCATGCATCGGTCTCCTGTTCTTCGGCAATGGCGCGGGACAGGGCGTCTTCTTCGCTTTCGTCCGCAAAGTCACTCAAGTCCAGCGGGTCATCGGTTTTCAGCAATTTCTCATCACTGTCTTCGTCGATGATCACCGGTGCCGGCAGCGGCAACACGCTGTGTACGCTGGCCGCGAGATCACGGTCTTGCTGCACCGACAGGCACACATCAAGGAAACGGTGCATGGGCGGCAGGAAGCGATAGATGCCGTTGTCTTCGCTGGCAAAACCCAGCTGGGTCATGCGGCGCATGATTTTTTCTTCGAGTTCTTCCTGGGTTTGCACTTCGGCCTGGATAAACAGGTCGCGGTACTTCTCCAGCAGCGACGGCAGTTCATCACGCCCCAGGCTGCCACCATCAAGCACGGCAATCGGGTCGCGGCCCTGGTCGGCCAGGTGCTCGACGATGATGAAGGTGAACAACGCCAGGCGCTGGGCGGTCTTGTTCACCTGCGCGGCGGCCACGGCGGTGTCCGGCACGAAGTAGTAGAAGCCACGGGTATCGCACACCAGCTCAAAGCCCAGGGCCTTGAACAGCGTGCGGTACTGGTCCTGGAAGTTCGACAGTTGTGCGTACAGCTCCGGGTCGCGGCGGCTGACGTGATAACCCTTGAACAGCTCGCGAAAGATCGGCGCCAGTTGGGACAGTTCGGATAGATCAAGATGCATGGGGTGTACTCGCAGAGTGCTCGGCGGCGTCGGATCCGGCCGGGAGCAGGGCGAAGGAGCGCAGGCTGACCTGGTGCTCGGTTGTGTGGTACTCGCGGCGTTCCAGGCGTTCGCGCTTGAAGCGTTTTTCGCGGGACAGGCGCGAGAACCAGTACAGCAATTCGTCGGTGGCGCCGTCCGGTTCCTGCTCCAGCAGCCAGGTCATCAGGTCCGGCATCGGCAGCGCGTCTTCGCAGCGCTCGAGCATCTCCTTGACCGTGCGCGGCGCGCGCTGGGCGTCGCCCTTGTGGGACTTGTGCGCCTTGGGGAACCGCGCCGGTTTCGGCTCGAAATTCGCCAGGGCATACACATACGCCTCGACCTGGCTGGCACTGCCGAGAAAGGTACTTTGCGGTCGGGTAAACATCGGCATCGCCGCTTGCGGCACCGCGTCCAGGCCCTTGCGGCGAATCGCCGACAGCGCCAGCGCCGCGCCACGGGTCACGGCGTTGTGCCGGCGCGCTTCTTCACGCAGCGGCAGCAGCAGTTCCCGCGCATGACGCAAGGTCAGCTGGGCGCTGGTCTGCATTTCGAGGATGCGCGCGTGGGTGCGCAGCAGCATGTCGTCGTCCACCAGGTGGCCAAGGCGCTGTTGCTCGGTGAGCATGCGCAGCAGCACATTTTCCACCTTGCGCACGCCTTGCTCGAAGGCGCCATCGGCGTTCACCAGTTGGATCATCGGTTCGACGTATTCGTCCCAGGTCGCCAGGACTTCGGCGTAACGCTGGCGCAACGGGATCTGCCGGTCGCTGGTCTTGGCCCGGTCGGCCACGGCGGCGAGGGCCTGTTCGTCATTGGCGAGCTTTTTCAGCACGTCCCGCACGCGCATGTCGAGCAGGCGAAGTTGGCGGGCGAGGTCGTGGCCATCACGGATGTCGAAGGCGTCCTGGATATAACCGGCCAGGCGCTCAAGGTGGCGCAGGTAGGCTTCGATTTCCAGGCACAGGCCAAGCCGGTGCTCCTTGCGAAGATAAGCCAGGAAGTCATGGATCTGTGCGTTGAGCTCGAAACGGTTCGGGCTCTTGGCGACAGGCACCAGGATGTCCAGGCGAATCCACACGTCCAACAGGCTGGTAATGTCCTGTGGTGTGCTGTCCAGTTGTTGGGCCGCCAATTGCGCGCGCAACTCGCCAAGGCTCAAGGTGCCTTGGTCGAAGTGTTCGCACAATGGCTCAAGCAGGGCCCAGTGTTCGGCGAGGGCGCGCAAGACGCGCTTGGGTTCGATCATCGGAATGGCCGGCTGGTTGGCGATTAAAAGTCGCGATTGTACTGCATCGGACGCGGGATTTATCCACAGCCGGTCAGTGCGCAGTGGGCGATTGTTGCCGAACAGCGGTAGAATCCCCGCTCTTTAGTTATCCACAAGTGGCCGAGCTGTGCTTATCGAGTCCCGACGTCGCGCTTACTTGACCGCCATGCAGGTGGTCAACTGGCTGCCCCGCACCGAACTGCCGTTTGCCGCGCCCTCACGGCCGGAGCTGTTGCAGGCGCTTGAGCCCTATGAGGCGTTCGAGTCGTCGGGCGAGGAGGCGGCCGCGCCGGTAGCGATGGTCAAGCCTGCACCTGAAGCGCGCCCGGTCGTTGAGCGGGCGAAGGTCGAAGTACCGCGTCCGTCACCGGTGACCAAGGCAGCCAAAGTCGTGGAAGAGGCAGCCCCGGTGGTCAAGGCCCCGGTGGTGCCACCACCGCGTTTCGCCCTGCAATTGCTGCGGGCCGGACGCTGCCTGCTGCTGGTCGAGTTGCCTACCGGCGAACGCTTCCAGGCCCGCGACCCCGCCTACATGCTGCTCAAGGATATGCTGCGCGCCGCCGGCTTGCCCGACAGCCCGCAAATCGTCGGGGACCCGGTGCGCTGGCCGCTGCTGGTGCGCGGCAACATGGACCAGGGCCCGGAAGCGGCCCGGGATTTTGTACAAGGTTTTGTGTCGGCACGCCTGGAAGACGAACCCTGCGTGTGCCTGTGGCTGATCGGCCTGCCTGCGGTGCGCTTTGCCGGCGAAGCCAATGCCGAAGCCTGGTACCGCGAACTGCAGGTCGAAGGCCTGGGCTCGGTGTGGGCCCTGCCGGGCCTGGAATTATTAATGGAAGAGCCACAGCGTAAGGCTGATGTCTGGCAAGCCATGCGCCGGCTGATGGCGCGCTGGAAAACAACCGATGAGTGAGGCTTTATCCTTCCGCCCGATGACCGAGGCTGACCTCGACGCCGTGCTGAAAATCGAATACGCGGCGTTCAGCCACCCCTGGACCCGTGGGATCTTTCTCGACGGGCTGGGCAAATACCAGATCTGGTTGATGTTTGAAGGTGAACAGCAAGTAGGACATGGTGTGGTGCAGATCATCCTTGATGAGGCGCACCTGCTGAACATCACCGTCAAGCCGGAAAACCAGGGCCGTGGCCTTGGCCTGGCGCTGTTGGAACACCTGATGTCCCGCGCCTACGCCGCCAGTGCGCGTGAGTGCTTCCTGGAAGTGCGCGACAGCAATACCGGCGCGTTCCGCCTGTATGAGCGTTATGGCTTCAACGAAATCGGCCGTCGGCGGGATTACTACCCCGCCGTGGGTGGCCGCGAAGATGCGGTCGTAATGGCCTGCACCCTAGTTGATTAAACGCCGTCCAAAACCGTAGGAGCCCGGCTTGCCGGCGATGGCGATCTTGAGAGCGCCATCACCGGCAAGCCGGTCTCCTACAGGTCGTGGTTAATAGTCTGAGCGAAGGTGTATCAGGGTTTACCGTCTATCGGGTCGATATCCGCCAGTTCGGCCTCATCCAACCCATTACCCCCGCCAATCTCATCTTCATCGACGATGCTCAGGTCGTAATCCGCCGGGTTATCCTCGCCTTCTTCCCGTGCATCGCGCGCACCATCCTCACGGATCAACGTTTCCGGGCTTAAATCATCATCAGTAGGCTCGTGATCATCTGTGGCCGCGCCGGTGAGCCCTGCTTCACGCACCCGTTCGTCGGGCATTCGGTGTTCACGTTCGCGACGAGGGATCTCATCGCCGATCTCCGCCGTCGGTTCCTCTTCGTCAAAATCCAGTTCGCGCATCGAGCCCATGCGGTCTTCATTGTCATCAATGGGTTCAGGCTGCGTAGCGCCGTAGGGACGTCGTGATTCAGTCATGGCCAATCCTCATACTGTGGGGCTTATAGTGTGTGGACAGGCTGCGTGGCCCAAAGATTCAAGCTAATTCACGCCTGTTATTCGCCGGCAGGGCGTGACCTGGACGTGGGGTCGTCAGTCACAAAACTGCGCATCATTCCTGAGGCTTTCCCTGATGAACGAACTACAAGACCTGCTTGATAACAACGAACGCTGGGCGGACGCGATCAAACAGGAAGATCCCGAATTCTTCGCCAAGCTCGCGCGCCAGCAAACCCCGGAATACCTGTGGATCGGCTGTTCCGACGCCCGCGTGCCGGCAAACGAGATCGTCGGCATGCTGCCGGGTGACCTGTTTGTGCACCGCAACGTGGCCAACGTGGTGCTGCACACCGACCTCAATTGCCTGTCGGTGATCCAGTACGCAGTGGACGTGCTCAAGGTCAAACACATCCTCGTCACCGGCCACTATGGCTGCGGCGGCGTGCGCGCCTCGATGCAGGATCGCCAATTCGGCCTGATCGACGGCTGGCTGCGCACCATTCGCGACCTCTATTACGAAAACCGTGACGTGCTGGCCCAGTTGCCGACCGAAGAAGAGCGCGTCGACCGTATGTGCGAGCTGAACGTGATCCAGCAAGTGGCCAACGTCGGCCACACCAGCATTGTGCAAAATGCCTGGCACCGTGGGCAGAGCCTGTCGATCCATGGCTGCATCTACGGCATCAAGGATGGCCGCTGGAAGAGCTTGAACACCACGATCAGTGGTTTCGAGCAATTGCCGCCGCAGTATCGCCTGCGTCCGTTGGGTGATGCCTAAGGGCGTTTTCGCTCACGCCACTGGGCCATGAACGCCTGGCCCTCGGCGTTCAGTAGCTCGTCGTGACCGGTAATCCAGCCTCGGCAGTTCAGCTCTCCGCATTGGCATGCGAACTGCCGGAACAGCACGTCTTCGGTCGTGGCGTAATCCATGGTCAGCAGCTCGCCTGGGTGGATTTCACACAGGGCCCAGACCTCCAGATAGTGCAGGTCGAGAAACACATTCGGTTTGCATGAATGTGAAAACAGGCCACTGAACCAACAGTCGTAGAGGTGGGTACGCGACGATAGCTGCAACGTGTGCAGGCGTCGCTCGCTCAGGGCGTAGCCGGAGACTTTGGCGATGCATACACGGCTGTCAAAGGCCGTGCGTGCCCTGATTCCAATCCCTACGCCTTCAATGTTCAGCACCACTTCGAATTTCTCGCTCGAAGGGTAGCCCTTTCCGAGCGTTGGCTTGAACGGGTAGAGACAGTCGCTCACAGCAGTTTCAGCCTTATCCTTGGCCTGAGTTTTCATGACTCTCCTGGTTTAGGCTGCATCGACCTGCGGGTGGTGTCTGACTACCAGTCTTGCAGCTGATGGGCGCCGCTCAAGACTCGCTGAAGATGGGGCCGATTTCTACTGTCAATGTTGACAGTAGAAATCGGTCTTTTTGTACGAACTACAGCGCCGGGGCCGCAATGGCTGGGATGGGGGCGGCATTCTTGAGTTGTTTCAACTGCGTCTTGATGCCGGGCGTGGCGCATTTCGCGTTCGCATCCTCCGGGGACAAGTTGCGCACCGAGGTGTAGAACAATTCACAGGTCTGCTCCTTGCGTGTGACCTGCCACGTATTCATGCACGCCTTGAGCAACACGTTCGGATCACTCGCGGGTTTCTGACCCATTCCGGCCTGCCAGCAGGCGGCGCTCAGGTCCTGCCCCATCACCTTCAAGCCGGCCTCGTCGGCTTTCTGTTCATTACCGTCGTAGGTATCGGGGCTTGCGGCATACCAGATGTAGCTTGGATGGTTGGCGCCCAGCACTGACACGCTCTTGCCTGCCGTCGGGCTGATCTGCGCCAGGCCCAGCACTCCCACGGTCTGGCCGTACTGCTGCTTGATCCAGTTTCGCACCGGTGCGCCAAACGCCACCATCGGCAATGCGCCTTTGGCGGGCAGGCTCAGTTCCTGGACCATGCGTGTCTGGTAGTCGGTGAAGTAGCTGTAGACGGTTTCCAGGTCCTTGCCCGCGTTGGAGGGCGCGGCGATAGGGGCGATATCGATGATGGTCTGGTAAGCCGGCGTTTCGGTGGCCGGGATGCCATTGTCCGTGAGCAGGGTGGCCCAGCGGTCGGTGGTGGCGGATTCCAGATAGTCCTGGGCCTGGGTCAGCGAGTAATCCGGCGGGAAGTGCAGCAGTTCGATGCTCTTGCGGTTTTCCAGAGCCATGCCTAATGGCAGGAACAAGTACCAGTTGTAGGCCCACTTGCCGTCAGTGTTGAGTTTGTTGGCGCCTTGGTAGGCCAGGTCGGCGGTATTGAGCAACGTGGTCAGGGGTTGACCGTAACTGTCAGGCACACCACTGAAGGTCGCTGAGACCTGCCCGTCATGGGTCTTGACGCTGACTTTAGCGCGGCTGTAGCCATCCCGTTGCAGGCTCTGGTTCAAATAATGTTCAGCCGTCTGCTCCAGCGTCCATGGCCGAAAGCAGATCACATTGCAATTGTTGGGGAAGGCGAACAGTTGGGTCACGCGTTGCGTACTCCCCAATGGCACCTCGATGTCGGCCTGTACGACCGCACTCGCCATCAGTGCGGCCAGGGTGAAGGACAACCTGGTCGGTTTAAACATTGTTGTTTCCTTGTCAGCGAAAGCCCGTCTGCGCGGGGTGAAAGCCCACCTCCACACAGTAGCGGTTGACCAGGAAAACCGCGTGTTAAATCGCCAGGCGTGTCGCTATTGGATAAGAAAACCTACAGGCTGAACTGTAACGCGTTGCTCAAGTCGCCCATGGGTTTCTGGCCACGGGCGGTCATCGCGTCGTCCCGCTGTTTGAGGCCGTCCAATGTCTCCAACTGGAATACGCGGGTGATCAAGCGCAGGATCGACGCCGTGTCGTACACCGTATGGTCCACCGTGCCTTTGCGCGCGAATGGCGACACCACAATCGCCGGAACCCGCGTGCCAGGGCCCCAGCGGTCGCCCTTGGGCGGTGCCACGTGGTCCCACCAACCACCGTTTTCATCGACGGTGACCACCACCACCATGTTTTTCCACTGCGGGCTCTCTTGCAGCACCTTCAAGGCACGGGCGATATGGCGGTCGCCCGAGGCCACGTCAGCGTAGCCAGCATGCATATTCAGGTTGCCCTGAGGCTTGTAGAAGGTCACAGCGGGCAGTTTGCCGGCTTGGGCGTCGGCGAAGAACTTGTTGGTGCTGGACTCATCACCCAAACCGCCATCGCGCAGGCGCTTGTCACGCTCGGCGCGATTCTCCGGGCCCTGCTGCTTGAAGTAGTTGAATGGCTGGTGGTGATACTGGAAGTTAGGAATCTTCGGGATACCGCCCGAATCCTTGAACTGCTCCAAGGTGGCTTGCCAAGCACCGGCATACCAGGCCCAGTCGACATTCTTTTTCGAGAGTTTGTCGCCGATGTGTTCGTGGGTTTGCGGAACCAGCACGTTGGGCAGGTCGGGTTTGGAGTAATCCGGGTTTTCCGGGTCGCGGATCCAGGTCGGCCAGTAAGGCGGCGCCAGGGTGTTCACGCCGTATCCGTCCGGGGTCAACGCACTAGGGCCGAACTGTGGCGGGCCGGTTATCGCGCTGGCCGGGGACTTGTCCAGCGGCTTGAGGCGCGGGTCGGTGGGGTCATCGCTTTGCAGCGTGGCGATCTGCGCCTTGGCCACCGATTGCGCGGCATTCGGGTAAAACGGCGCGGTGGCGCTGATCAGGTACTGGTGGTTGAGGAACGAGCCACCAAATGCCCCCTGGAAGAAGTTGTCGCAGAGTACAAACTCCTTGGCCACGTCCCACAGGCGCAGGGAATAACGGCTCTGGGCGTAATGACCCATCACCAGGCCACCCGAGTCGGCCCAGGCGACGAAGTTGTCGTTCTTACCGCCATTGATTTGCATCTGGTTCTGGTAGAACACGTGCCACAAGTCGCGGGTGACCAGGCTCAGTGGCAGGTCTTCCGCATCCGGGCCCTTAAGCGCGAACGGCGCGTTGGGCAGGTTTTCCTGGAATTGCACTTCGCTGGGGTAGGTCACCCCGTCCACCGTCTGCGGCCCGACTTGCAGCACGCCACCCCAGGCCGGTGGCAGGGTGGTCAGCGGGCTGCCGTCGCGGTCGCGTTGCTGTGTGTCGGCGGCGGAGAGTGCTGACAGCGGTTTCTCCACCCCCGGGAAATCCGCAAACAGATTGTTGAAGCTGCGGTTCTCGGCGTAGATCACCACCACGGTTTTCACCTGATCGTGCAGTGCCTTGTCCAACTCTTGCGACGTGAGCGGACGTGCCACCGGTTTGCCCGGCGCTTCGCTAGTGTTGCCGCAGGCACTTAACGTCGCGCCGACCCCCAACACCGCTGCGCCTCCCAGAAAGCGCCGGCGGCTGGTGTCGACCGGCGGCTGGGCTGCGGAATCGGGGGAAGGGCGGTCTTCGTGCTCGTCACTCATTGCGGGGGAGTCCTTGGCGAAATGTTGCAAGATATTTCGCAGGACGGTAGCAATGCAATGTGACGGAACGAAGACAGTGATTTCACAGCAGACGCAGTGCCAGTTGGCTGCCGGCGCGCAAGTACTCCACTTGGGCCGTCACCGCATCCTTGACGATGGCCTCGCCCGTGTCGGTCAGCTTGGCCTTCTTTGCATCGATGACACTGGTCTGCAACAGCTGCATCGCCACGTCGATCGATTTCTGGAACGCGGTGATGTTGTTATGCAGGCCGAACTCCTTGATCACGGCGGCCATGCGGCGGTCGGCGTCGTCGCGCAATGTTCGGTATTCAGGAACCGAAACCTTGTCGTCCTTGTAGATATCAGTGATCAGTTCTTCCAGCGATTTGGAGAGGGGCGTCATCGGATTTTCCTTGGTGTCAGGTGAGGAGAAAGCCGAGACAGGTTAATCAAAGGCATTGGCGGGAGGAGTCAGGAAGGGCCATCCATCTGAGTGAGATAAGACCACGCGTTTGGTCAGAGAGTTGGCTTCTATCTTGTCGATTGTATTCAGGGCCAGGTGTTTTATATGCATGTGTCTACCGGCGACCTGCACTGCTGGACGGGTTAGATACTGGATGCCATTGAGGTGAACCGTGAAACCTTCAACCGCCCTTGACCTACAGCGAGCCGCCGTCAGAGAGGTGGTAGGACGCTTTCGCATCTCAAACCCAAGAGTATTCGGGTCTGTGTTGCTGGGGACCGACCAAGAGGGCAGTGATCTGGATTTGTTGGTCGATGCTCCGCCGGGAACGACCCTTTTTGATCTTGGCGGGCTGCAGGTCGAGCTTGAGGATCTGCTTGGGGTCAATGTGGACTTGCTGACGCCTGCTGATTTGCGGTTGAAGTTTCGCGCGAAAGTGTTGGCAGAGGCGCGGCCAGTACCCGGATTTTGCGGCAGCTCACTCACAAGTGCCATGGCGTAGCATGCGCGGAATGCGCAACCGAATCGCCCACGGTTACTTCGATATTAACCTTGATATGGTTTGGAACACGATCCAGAGCGCTTTACCTGATTTATTGGAGCGTCTTCCCGTCGCAGTTGTATGAAGCACCCGTTGCAACAACAGGTGCTTCATCCGTTGATCAAGGCATGACCGGCGGCAAATACTTCAACGTCGTTCCCAGCGCCCACAGCAAGAACAACACCAGCGGTGTGTGCACCAGCAACTGCACGAACGAAAACCCGATCAAATCCCGCGCCTTCAACCCCAGCACTCCCAGCAACGGCAGCATATAGAACGGGTTGATCAGGTTCGGCAGCGCTTCGGCGGCGTTGTAGATCTGCACCGCCCAGCCCAGGTGGTACTGCAGGTCATTGGCGACTTGCATCACGTAGGGCGCTTCGATAATCCACTTGCCGCCGCCCGACGGAATGAAGAAACCGAGCACCGCCGAGTAAACGCCCATCAGCAGCGCGTAGGTGTCGTGGGAGGCGATGGAAGTGAAGAAGGTCGAGATGTGATGTGCCAGAGTCTGGCCGTCACCGCCTTTGACGACGGTCATCAGCGCGGCAATCGAGCCGTACAGCGGGAACTGGATCAGCACGCCGGTGGTGGTCGGCACTGCACGGGCCACCGCATCGAGGAAGCTGCGCGGACGCCAGTGCAGCAGGGCGCCGACCATGATGAACAGGAAGTTGTAGGTGTTCAGCCCCGAGATTGCACTGATCGCCGGCTTGGTCGAAAACTCATGGAACAGCCAACCCGCCGCCAGCAATGCCAGGAGAATGGTCAGCAACGGGCTGTGCTCCAGCCACTCTCCGGGGCGAGTCGGTGCTTGTATCTTGGGCAAGTTGAACGCCGGGTCGACGCCGCAGGCCTTGGCATCACGCGCGCTGTTCGGGCCGGGGGCGGTGGCGTAGGCGATGATCAGCGAGACCACGATCAATGCCAGCAGCAGCACGCCGGATTGCCACAGGAAGATGGTGTCGGTGAACGGGATCACACCGGTGATCGACAGGATCGACGGCGGCAGGCTGGCCGGGTTGGCCTGCAACTGCGCGGCCGACGACGACAACCCCAACGCCCACACGGCGCCCAGCCCCAGATACGCCGCCGCACCGGCTGCGCGGTAATCCATCTTCAAATCCGTACGACGCGCCAGCGCCCGTACCAGCAAGCCGCCGAATACCAGGGACAGGCCCCAGTTCAGCAAGGAGGCGACCATCGAGATCAACGCCACCCAGGCCACGGCGGAGCGGCCGTTCTTGGGGATACGCGCCAGGCGGTCGATCAGTTTCACCGCGGGCGGCGAGCTGGCCACCACATAACCCCCGATCACCACAAAGGCCATCTGCATGGTGAAGGGGATCAGGCTCCAGAACCCGTCACCGAACGCTTTGGCGGCTTCGGTTGGCGCGGCGCCCATGCCCAGGGTCGCCACGGCGACGATGATCACGGCGAGTGCCGCAAACACCCAGGAGTCGGGAAACCAGCGTTCGGCGAAGTTGGAGCAACGCAGGGCAAATCGGGCATAGCGGCTTTCTTCGATAGCGTCGGCCACGAGTCTTTCCTCTTATAGTTATTAGGGTGCAGGCAATTTTCCGGCATGTTCCGCTACGGCCATTGATATGGGAATGCAGTTATCTTCATCGATCAATGAGGAAAACAAATATATCTGCCGCGATTGCCATCATTGGGCTCAGCTCATAACCTGCACGCCATTTTGTTTGTCTGCCGAGCCTCTACATGACTGCCACCTTTCCTACACAGGCGCAGCGTTTTTCCCGCTCCGACTACAAAACCCTGGGCCTGGCCGCCCTGGGCGGTGCCCTGGAAATCTACGACTTCATCATCTTCGTGTTTTTCGCGCTGACCTTGAGCCAACTGTTCTTCCCGCCGGAAATGCCCGAGTGGCTGCGCCTGCTGCAAAGCTTCGGCATTTTCGTCACCGGATACCTGGCGCGCCCGCTGGGCGGCATCCTGATGGCGCACTTCGCCGATCACCTTGGACGCAAGCGAGTGTTCAGCCTGAGCATCCTGATGATGGCGCTGCCCTGCCTGCTGATCGGGATCATGCCAACCTACGCGCAAATCGGTTATTTCGCGCCCCTGATCCTGCTGGCGCTGCGCGTGCTGCAAGGCGCTGCCGTGGGCGGTGAAGTACCCAGCGCCTGGACCTTTGTCGCTGAACACGCGCCGACCCACCATCGTGGTTACGCCCTGGGCTTCCTGCAAGCTGGCCTGACCTTCGGCTACCTGCTCGGCGCACTGACAGCGACCCTGCTGGCGCAAGTCTTCACCCCGGCCGAAATACTCGACTACGCCTGGCGCTTTCCCTTCCTGCTCGGCGGCGTGTTCGGCGTGATTGGCGTGTGGTTGCGTCGCTGGCTCAGCGAGACCCCGGTGTTCCTCGAAATGCAGGCCCGCCGCCAGGCCGCCGCCGAACTCCCCCTGCGCACCGTGTTGCGTGACCATCGCGCCGTGTTGTTACCGGCAATGATCCTCACCTGCGTGCTCACCTCCGCCGTGGTGGTGCTGGTGGTCATCACCCCGACCATGATGCAGAAAACCTTCGGCATGAGCCCCAGCCGCACCTTCGCCTTGAGCGCCTTGGGCATCGTGTTCCTCAATATCGGTTGTGTGCTGGCGGGCTTGCTGGTCGACCGTATCGGCGCCTGGCGCGCTGTGCTGGTCTACAGCCTGTTGCTGCCGGTGGGGATTGCGGTCCTGTACGCCAGCCTGATCAGCGGCGGTATCTGGCTGGGCGCGGCGTACGCCGTGGCGGGCCTGAGTTGTGGCGTGGTGGGCGCGGTGCCGTCGGTGATGGTCGGCCTGTTTCCAGCGCAGGTGCGGGTGTCGGGGATTTCCTTCACCTACAACATTGCCTACGCGCTATGGGCGAGTACCACGCCGTTGTTGCTGATTGCGCTGATGCCGACCAGCCCGTGGATTTGCGTGGGGTATTGCGTGGTGATGGGGGCGGTAGGGGTGGGGAGTGTGGCGCTGTTTGGTAAGCGCCACAGTTTGGCTGCCTAGGCTTTAAGTCAAGAAGTGCCAGAGCAGCAGCGTTCCGACTAGACCAACGACTGAAACAATGGTCTGCAACACCGACCACACCCAGATCGTCTGTTTCAACTGCAAGCCAAAGTATTCACGCACCATCCAGAACCCGGCGTCGTTGACGTGGCAGAAGAACACCGAACCGGCGCCGATTGCCAGTGCTACCAGCGAACTCTGTGTCGCCGCCAGCCCCGCCATCATCGGTGCGAGGATGCCGGCGGTCGTCGTGGTAGCGACCGTGGCCGAGCCGGTGGCTTGGCGCAGCGCAACCGCAATCAACCACGCGAGCAACAGATACGGCATGTGCGCACCTTCGGCGACCTTGCTGATGGTCTGGCTCACGCCTGCGTCCAACAGCGTTTGCTTGAGGCCACCCCCCGCGCCAATGGTCAGCAACAATACGGCGATGGGCGCGAGCGCTTTGCGCAGAGTGTTACCCACTTCCGCGCGCGGCATGCCGGCGGCCCAGCCCAGGCAGATCACGGCGGCGATCACGGCCAGGCCGAGGGCGATCAGCGGTTCGCCAAGGAATTTCAAGGTCAGGCCGACGGTGCTTTCAGCCGGCAGCGCGACCTTGGCCAAGGTGCTGCCCAGCATCAGAATCACCGGCAGCAGAATGATCAACAACGACACACCAAAGCTCGGCTGGCGCGGGGCCTTGGGCGGTGCGCTGAACAGCGCGCCGATGTCGGCAGGTTCATCTACATGCAGGCGCTTGGATAGCCAGTTGCCGTAGATCGGGCCCGCCAGGATCACTGCCGGCACCGCCAGGCAGAAGCCCAGCAACATGGTCAGGCCCAGGTCGGCGTGCAACGCGCCCACCGCAATCAGTGGCCCCGGATGCGGTGGCATCAGGGCGTGCAGGGTGGTCATGCCCGCCAGTGCCGGAATGGCGATTTTCAGCAGCGGCTGGTTCGAACGTTTAGCCATCACAAAGATGATCGGCACCATCATCACCAGGCCCACTTCGAAAAACAGCGGCAGGCCGATCACCATGGCGACCAGCGCCATCACCCAGGGCAATGACTTGCCTTTGCCCAACCCGAGCAAGGTAGTGGCGATGCGGTCGGCTGCACCGGATTCCGCCATCAGCGCGCCGAGCATCGAGCCCAGGGCGATGATGATCCCGGCTTCACCGAGGATGGCTCCGGCGCCTTTACTGAATGCCTTGGCCACTTCTTCCGGCGGCAGGCCGGCGCCGACACCGGCGATAAACGTGCCGATCAGGATCGACAGGAACGGCGGTAATTTGGTCGCACTGATCAGCACGATGATGCTGGCGATGGCCAGCAGTACACAGAGCATAAGGCGGGTGTCGTGGACCATCCACGCGGCAGTCGATAACTCCAAAACAGGACTCCTTATCGAACAGGTTGGAAAAATTGTTTCTTTTTGTTTCCTGTTCGAAAAGCATACCTGATAGAACCGCTGCAGAGCGCTCGTGTACGATTTTGGTGCGCCAAAGATAACGGTGGGCTGGCGTGCAGATGACAACTTTGCAAGGCATGCCAATGTTTTTGCGCCAGGGCTCTATCTTTGTAGGAGCCGGCTTGCCGGCGATGGCGTACGTAAGATCGACGCCTACGGTTAACATCGCTATCGCCGGCAAGCCGGCTCCTACAACAGATCAGGAGCACTCCCCATGAGCGCAGGACACAACCACGCCCAAGTACGCGCCGGCCACGAACGCAAGCTATGGATCGCCTTGGGCCTGACCGGCAGCTTCATGATTGCCGAAGTGATCGGGGCCTTCGTCACCGGCAGCCTGGCGCTGTTATCCGATGCCGCGCACATGATGACCGACGCCCTGGCCCTGGCGATTTCCCTGGTGGCCATCCAGATTGCCAAGCGCCCGGCCGACCGCAAACGCACCTTCGGCTATGCGCGGTTCGAGATCCTGGCCGCGGCGTTCAATGCGTTGCTGTTGTTCGCCGTGGCGTTCTACATCCTGTATGAGGCGTACCAACGGTTACAGGCGCCCGCTGAAATCCAGTCCACCGGCATGCTGGTGATTGCGGTGCTGGGGCTGATCGTCAACCTGATCTCCATGCGCCTGCTCAGCGCGGCCAGCGGCGAGAGCCTCAACGTCAAGGGCGCTTACCTGGAAGTGTGGAGTGACATGCTCGGTTCCATCGGCGTGATAATTGCGGCGGTGTTGATCATGTTCACCGGCTGGGGCTGGGTCGACTCGTTGGTCGCGGCGGCCATCGGTTTCTGGGTGTTGCCACGCACCTGGACGTTGCTCAAGGAGAGCATGAACGTGCTGCTGCAAGGCGTGCCGGACGGCGTGGATATCGACCAGATCGAACAGAGCATTCGCAGCGTGCCGGGGGTCAAGGACGTGCATGACCTGCACATCTGGGCCCTGACCAGCGGCAAAAATGTGTTGAGTACTCACTTGGTCGCCGATGCGGCCCAGGGCTCCGAGCAACAGATCCTCCGACGAGTGACGGCATTACTGCATGAACAATTCGATATTTCCCACGCCACTATTCAGGTCGAAGGGGAGGGCTTCCAGCATGACGAGCATGACGAAGTGCATGCCTGATCCTGGCTAACGGATTTGTAATGTTCTGCCCACCGCCCTGATAAGTACCGAACGCTACATTGCCCCCGCTGGGAAACCTCAGCGACTTCATGGGCGTGGAACTTTCGTTATGGCACTTTCGGTTAGAACACTGTTGGGGGCGGCGGCATTGTGGGCAGCCGCATGCGCCGCCCAGGCACAAACCCTCACCCTCGACTCGGCCCTGCAAACTGCCTTCGCCAACAACCCGGACCTGGCGGCCGCGCAATGGGAAATCGACATTGCCCAGGGTGGTCGTCAGCAAGCGGGGCTGATCCCCAATCCGGTGGCCTCCTGGGATGTGGAGGACACTCGCCGTGACTCCCGCACCACCAGCATCAAGATCAGCCAGGCCCTGGAACTGGGCGGCAAACGGGGGGCGCGCATCGATGTGGCGTCCCGCGCCCAAGACGCCGCCGCGTTGACCTTGGAACAGCGTCGCAACACCCTGCGCGCCGAAGTCATCGACAACTACTACGGCGCCCTGCGCGCCCAGGAACGCCTCGACCTGGCGCAGCGTTCCATGGCCGTGGCCGAACGTGGCTTGGTCGTCGCCAACGGTCGGGTGACAGCAGGCAAAGCCTCGCCGGTGGAAGCCACAAGAGCCCAAGTGCAAGTATCGGAGATTCGCCTGGAACTTGACCGCGCGCAAATTGGCCTTACCGATGCCTACCGTCGCCTGGCCGCCAGCACGGGCAGCGCCGCGCCGAACTTCCAGGCTGTCGCCACACAAAACCTGTCCGCACCGACCGTGCCGTCTGCCACTCAGCTGCTGGCGCGCCTTGAGCAGACCGCCGAGTTGCGCCTGGCCGAACTGAGCATCCTGCAAAACGAAGCCAGCGTTGGCCTGGAAAAAGCCCAGCGCATTCCCGATCTCGACGTGTCCATCGGCAGCCAGTACGACGCCAGCGTGCGTGAGCGGGTGAACCTGGTGGGCGTGTCGATGCCGATCCCGTTGTTCAACCGCAACCAGGGCAACGTGCTCGCCGCCACTCGTCGTGCCGACCAGGCCCGCGATCTGCGTAACGCCACCGAGCTGCGCCTGCGTACCGAAACCCGCCAGGCCCTCGACCTGTGGCAGTCCGCGAATATCGAAGTGCGCGCGTTCAATCAGCAGATCCTGCCCGCCGCCCAAAGCGCGGTGGACAGCGCCACCCGGGGTTTCGAAATGGGTAAGTTCGGCTTTCTCGACGTGCTGGACGCCCAGCGCACCCTGATCGCGGCGCGCACCCAATACCTCACCGCCACCGCCCAGGCCACTGACGCCTGGGTGCGTATCGAACGGATTTACGGCGACCTCGCCCGCTTTTGATTTCCTTTGGAGTCCTCTATGAACAACAGACACGGCGCGGCACTCGCCGTCGCCTTGAGCCTGATGCTGTCCGGTTTTGCGAAGGCCGATGAAGAAGGCGAACTCGAACTCACCGAACAGCAGATCCAGGCCGCCGGCATTCAAATCGCTGAGGCTCAACCGCGTTCGGTCAGCACCTTGCTGGTGCTGCCGGGCGAGGTACGTTTCGACGAGGACCGTACCTCTCACATCGTCCCGCGCACGGCGGGTGTGGTGGAGTCGGTGAAGGTCAACCTCGGTCAGTCGGTGAAGAAGGGCGAGCTGTTGGCGGTGATCGCCAGCCAGCAGATTTCCGATCAGCGCAGCGAGTTGGCGGCCAGCGAGCGGCGGGTCGAGCTGGCGCGCACCACCTTCCAGCGCGAACGCCAATTGTGGCAGGACAAAATCTCCGCCGAGCAGGATTACCTGCTGGCGCGCCAAACCCTGCAAGAAGCCGAAATCGCCCTGAACAATGCGCGACAAAAGATGACCGCCCTCAGTGGCAGTGCTGTGCTGGTCGGTGGCAATCGTTATGAATTGCGTGCGCCGTTCGCCGGCGTGGTGGTGGAAAAACACCTGGGTGTCGGTGAAGTCGTGAGTGAGACGACTAACGCCTTCATCCTCTCGGATCTGTCCCAGGTGTGGGTCACGTTCGGTGTGTTTCCCAAGGACTTGAACAAGGTCCGGGTCGGCAAACCGGTCAAGGTCAGCTCCACCGAAATGGGCACTGAAGTCCAGGGTACGGTGGCGTATGTCGGCAATTTGCTCGGTGAGCAAACCCGCACCGCGACGGTGCGCATCAGTGTGCCCAACCCTGACGACGCCTGGCGTCCTGGTCTGTTTGTCAGCGTGCAACTGGCCGCCGACACGTTCCAGGCCAAGGTCACCGTCCCTCAGGAGGCGATCCAGACCGTCGAGGACAAGCCCTCGGTGTTCGTGCGCACCGAGCACGGTTTTATCACCCGTCACCTGGAGCTGGGCGCGAGTGAAAACGGCTACGTCGAAGTACGCCAGGGCCTCGACGCCGGCGCACAGGTGGCCACCGTTGGCAGCTTCATTCTCAAGTCCGAACTGGGCAAAGGCTCGGCCGAACACGCCCATTGATCCCGCGAGTGATTTCCCATGTTTGAGCGCCTTATCCAATTTGCCATCGAGCAGCGCATCATCGTGCTGTTGGCGGTGCTGTTGATGGCCGGTGTCGGCATCGCCAGCTATCAGAAACTGCCCATCGACGCGGTGCCCGACATCACCAACGTGCAGGTGCAGATCAACTCGGCGGCGGCCGGGTATTCACCGTTGGAGACCGAGCAGCGCATCACCTTTCCCATCGAAACCGCCATGGCCGGCTTGCCCGGTTTGCAGCAGACACGATCGCTGTCGCGTTCCGGTTTGTCCCAGGTCACGGTGATCTTCAAGGATGGCACGGACCTGTTCTTCGCCCGTCAATTGGTCAATGAGCGCCTGCAAGTCGCCCGTGAGCAATTGCCCCTAGGCATCGAGACGGCGATGGGGCCGATTTCCACCGGGTTGGGGGAAATATTCCTATGGACCGTCGAGTCCAAGGACGGCGCGCTCAAGGACGACGGCACGCCTTACACCCCAACGGATTTGCGGGTTATCCAGGACTGGATCATCAAACCGCAACTGCGCAACGTGCCGGGCGTGGCCGAGATCAACACCATCGGCGGCTTCGCCAAGGAATACCAGATTGCGCCCGATCCCAAGCGACTGGCCGCCTACAACCTGACCTTGAATGACCTGGTCACGGCGCTGGAACGCAATAACGCCAACGTCGGCGCCGGCTATATCGAGCGCAGCGGCGAGCAACTGCTGATCCGTGCGCCGGGGCAATTGGCGTCCATCGACGACATCGCCAATATCGTCATCACCAGTTCGGACGGCACGCCGATTCGCGTGCGCAACGTGGCCCAGGTCGAGATCGGCCGTGAGCTGCGTACCGGCGCCGCCACCGAAAATGGCCGCGAAGTGGTGCTGGGCACGGTGTTTATGTTGATCGGCGAAAACAGTCGCAGCGTGTCCCAGGCGGTGGCGAAAAAACTCGAAGAGATCAACCGGTCGCTGCCCGAAGGCGTGGTCGCCGTCACCGTCTACGACCGCACCAACCTCGTCGAAAAGGCCATCGCCACCGTAAAGAAAAACCTTTTTGAAGGTGCGCTGCTGGTGGTCGCAGTGCTGTTCCTGTTCCTCGGTAATATCCGTGCCGCGCTGATCACCGCGATGGTGATACCGCTCGCGATGCTGTTCACCTTCACCGGCATGTTCACCAACAAAGTCAGCGCCAACTTGATGAGTCTCGGCGCGCTGGACTTCGGCATCATCGTCGACGGCGCGGTGGTGATCGTCGAGAACGCCATTCGCCGCTTGGCTCACGCACAGCAGCGTCATGGGCGACTGTTGACGCGCAGCGAGCGCCTGCACGAAGTGTTCGCCGCCGCCAAGGAAGCAAGGCGAGCGCTGATCTTCGGGCAACTGATCATTATGGTGGTGTACCTGCCGATCTTCGCCCTCACCGGCGTGGCCGGGAAGATGTTCCACCCCATGGCGTTTACCGTGGTGATTGCCTTGTTGGGTGCGATGATTCTGTCGGTAACCTTTGTACCGGCGGCGATTGCGCTGTTCGTCACCGGCAAGGTCAAGGAAGAAGAAAATATCGTCATGCGCAGCGCGCGTCGGATCTATGCGCCAGTGCTGGATTGGGTGATGGCGCGTCGGCCGCTGGTGTTCGGCTTGGCCGTGCTGACCATCGTCGCTTCGGGTGTAGTCGCTAGCCGCATGGGCAGCGAATTTATCCCCAGCCTCAGCGAAGGCGACTTTGCCCAGCAGGCCCTGCGCGTGCCCGGCACCAGCCTGACGCAATCGGTGCAGATGCAGCAGCAGTTGGAAAAAACCTTGATGGCCCAGGTGCCGGAAATCGAGCGGGTATTCGCGCGCACCGGCACTGCGGAAATTGCTTCGGATCCGATGCCACCGAACATTTCCGACAGCTATGTGATGCTTAAACCCAAGGACCAATGGCCGGATCCCAAGAAGTCCCGCGAAACCCTGATCGCTGATATCCAGCGTGCCAGTGCGATTGTGCCGGGCAGTGCGTACGAGTTGTCGCAGCCGATCCAACTGCGTTTCAACGAGCTGATTTCCGGCGTGCGCAGCGATGTGGCGGTGAAGGTGTTTGGCGATGACATGGACGTGCTCAACAAGACCGCCGGGGAAATTGCCGAGACGCTGAAAAAGCTCGATGGTGCCTCGGAAGTCAAGGTAGAACAAACCTCCGGGCTGCCGGTGCTAACCATCAATATCGACCGTGACAAGGCCGCGCGATTTGGCCTGAATGTGGGCGATGTGCAGGACACCATCGCCGTCGCCGTCGGAGGGCGTCAGGCCGGTACGTTGTACGAAGGCGACCGACGTTTCGACATGGTCGTGCGTTTGTCCGACGCGCTGCGTACTGATATCGATGGGCTGTCGCGGCTGTTGATTCCGGTGCCGGGTAATGCGTCTGGCCAGTTGGGTTTCATTGCGTTATCTCAGGTGGCGAGCCTGGACCTGGTCCTCGGCCCGAACCAGATCAGCCGAGAGAACGGTAAGCGTCTGGTGATCGTCAGCGCCAACGTGCGTGGGCGGGATATCGGCTCGTTCGTGGAAGAGGCTGAGGCGGCGATTCTCGCCCAAGTGAAGGTGCCGGCGGGGTACTGGACGACATGGGGCGGCCAGTTCGAACAGTTGAAGGAAGCGTCCGAGCGCTTGCGCATCGTGGTGCCGGTGGCACTGCTGCTGGTGTTCGGGCTGTTGTTCATGATGTTCAACAACCTCAAGGACGGCCTGCTGGTGTTCACCGGCATTCCGTTCGCCTTGACCGGTGGGATCATGGCGTTATGGCTGCGGGATATTCCGCTATCGATCTCGGCGGGTGTGGGCTTTATTGCCTTGTCCGGCGTGGCGGTGTTGAACGGCCTGGTGATGATCGCGTTCATCCGCAACCTGCGCGAGGAAGGGCGCTCGCTGTCAATGGCGATCAATGAGGGCGCGCTGACCCGGCTGCGCCCGGTGTTGATGACGGCGTTGGTGGCGTCCCTCGGGTTTATCCCCATGGCGCTCGCCACCGGCACCGGCGCCGAAGTGCAGCGGCCTCTGGCGACGGTGGTGATCGGCGGGATTATTTCCTCTACGCTGCTGACCTTGCTGGTGCTGCCGGCGTTGTATCAGTGGGCGCATCGCAAGGAAGAGGAAACACCAGGCTGAACCGTGTAAACCGGCCCGGCTGGCTGCTGACGTCGGCGTGCCCCTGATGCAGGCGCATGATCGACTGCACAATTGCCAGCCCAAGGCCGGTGCCGCCTTCAGCACGGGCGCGGCTGTTGTCGGCGCGGTAGAAGCGTTCGAACAGGTGCGGCAGGTGATGAGCTTCGATACCACGCCCCGGGTTGCCCACCGACAGCGACACGCTCTGGTCGTAGCTTTCCACCAGCAGCAAAACACTGGAAGCATCGGGGGTATGGCGAATGGCATTGGACAGCAGGTTGGAAATGGCGCGCTGGATCATAAGGCGATCCCCCATCACCCAGGCGTCGCCGCGCAGGCTCAGGGTAATGTGTTTGTCCTCGGCGCTGAGGGCGAACAGCTCCATCACCCGCTGTGCTTCCTGTGCCAGTGACACCGGGGCAAACCCGGCGCGCGCGGCGGGGTGGCTGACCTGGGCGAGGAACAGCATGTCCGAGACAATCCGCGACAGGCGCTCCATTTCCTCGGTGCAGGATTCCAGGCCGGCTTTGTATTCCTCCGAAGGCCGTTCGCGGGACAAGGTCACCTGGGCCTTGCCCATCAGGTTGGTCAAGGGCGCGCGCAGTTCGTGGGCCAGGTCGTCGGAGAACTGCGACAGTTGCTGCACCCCAGCGTCGAGGCGATGCAGCATAACGTTGATGCCCTCGGCCAACTCGCCCAGCTCCTTGGGCAGATTGTCCAGGGACAGGCGATGGGTCAGGTCCTGGGTCGTGACCTTGGCCGCCACGCGGCTGAACTGTTGCAACGGCGCGAGCCCGCGCTGCACCAGCCACCAGGCGCCCATGCCGATCAGGATCAGCAACATCGGCAGGGCGATCACCGTGGAGCGCAGGTAGGCACTGAGCAACGCCTCATCATCGGAACGGTCCAGCGACAGCAGCACGCGTACATATTCGCCGCCTTGCAAGGGCATCAGGCGCGTCGCACTGAGGATGCGATTGCCCTGGCCGTCGACCCAGTTCAAATAGGCCAGGTTTTTGCCGGTGGGCACATCGAGCAGCAGCGGTTGCTGGGGCTTGGCGCCGACGCTGAGCAGTACTGGTGCATCGGGCCGTACGCCGAGGATGGTCAGGTAGATGTTGTCGTGGCCCATCACCAGGTCCAGCAGTGAATGAGGACGGTTAGTGATGCGGTGTTCATCGAGGCCCTGGTTGAGGGTATGGGCCAGTTGCTCCATTTTGTTTTCCAGGCCCTTGCGTGCCAGCTTGTCCAGTTCATGGGTCAGGGCCAGGTACGCCAGGCTCGCCAGCAGCACCACCAACCCCGCGCCCATCAGGCTCACCGTCAGCCCCAGGCGCATCGACAGGCTGCTGGTCTTCATGGGCGAGACTCCAGCACATAGCCCACGCCGCGAATGGTATGGATTAACTTCACCTCGCTCTGGTCATCGACCTTGCCGCGCAGGCGGCTGATGGAGACTTCCACCACATTGGTGTCGCAGTCGAAGTTCATGTCCCAGACCAGCGAGATGATCTGCGTGCGGGTCATCACCTCACCGGCCTGGCGCATCAGTACGTGCAGCAGGGCGAATTCCTTGGTGGTCAGGTCAATCCGACGATTGCCGCGATAGGCGCGGTGTCGGCGGGGGTCCAGTTCCAGGTCCGAGACGCGCAGCACGTCTGGCAGCGGGATGTGCTCGCTGCGCCGCAACAAAGTGCGCACGCGGGCCAGCAACTCGGGAAATTCGAAGGGCTTGACCAGGTAATCATCGGCGCCCATGTCCAGGCCCTTGATCTTGTCGGCCAGCCGGCCGCGCGCGGTGAGCATCATCACGCGCTGGTTGCCGTCGCGGCGCAGTTGCTCCAGCACTTCCCAACCGTCGGTGTTGGGCAAGTTGACATCGAGAATCACCAATTCATAACTGTGTTGCCTGGCCAGGTGCAGGCCATCAATGCCGCTGGCGGCGCAATCGACGACATAACCACTTTCGGTCAAGCCTTGCTGCAGGTAGTCGGCGGTTTTTTGTTCGTCCTCAACCACAAGGATACGCATGGGGGGTTACCTTCAAAGAAAACGAAAAGGGGCATGGCCTCATGGCGAGGCTGAGTAATATGTAGGAAAACTCTGAAGCGTGAAGTAGCTTTAGGGTCAAGCCGCGACAGACGAGTGCGACGATTCGTCACTGACCCTGCACACAAAAAAAACGCCCCAAGCGGGGCGCAAAAAGTTCATCTCTGTTCCAAAGGAGCTACACAAAAGCCGCAGAGATGAGTTGTGTTCGATGTGCAGTGTAAAAAGTGCAAACTAACGAGAAGGTGAGGCCAATATTACAGTTCTGACAGACTTCAACTTGTAAACAGATGTAGGCCATCGGCAAGTGAATGTAATGGGTATCCCTTAAAGCACTGCAATTGGATACTCGACAATCAACCGAACTTCTTCCAGGTCCGACTCAAATGCACTAGAGCGCACTGTCGCCTGGCGCAGTCGCAGCGATAAGTCCTTCAAGCTGCCTTCCTGCACCACGTATTTGGCTTCGATGTCCCGCTCCCAGCGGCGTTGGTCGGTGAGCGGATTGCCAGCCGCATCGCGGCGCATGTACACCGCGTTGGCGTTGCTGTAGTCAGCGCCGGTGCCTTTGCCGTAGCGGGTCATGAACGACAGGCCGGGAATGCCGAACGCCTGCATGTCCAGGTCGTAGCGCACCATCCACGAACGCTCCTTGGGCGAGTTGAAGTCGCTGTACTGGATCGAGTTGTTGAGGAAGATCGAGTCCGACTGGCGCAGGTAGTCGAAGTCGTCATCGCCATTGTTGCGTTGGTGCGAGACGGCCAGGCTGTGGGCGCCGACCTTCACCCCGAGCCTGGCGCTCCAGATGTTGTTGTCGAACTCACCCAGTAGCTTCTTACCTTCGTCCACTGCCTTGTAGTAGTTGAAGTCACCGAACAGCGAGACGTCATCATTGAGTGGATAACTGGCGGCGCTGCCGACGTAGTACTGGTTCCAGGCGTCTTTCAGGCGGCTGCTGTAAAGGCTGAAACCAAGGTTTTTGTTGACGGTGTAGTCGCCGCCGAAATAGCCGATCCAGGGCGAGTCGACCGGGCCCGCGTAGAAGGTGGCAAAACCCTTGTCCATGCCGCTTTGCGTCGGCTGGCTCATGCCGCTCAAGTGTCCGCCCTGCAAGCTCAGGCCCTCAAGACTGGTGTTTTGTGCGGTGACGCCGCGAAAGCTTTCCGGCAAAACGCGTGAGTCACCGTATGCCACGACCGGGGTCAGCGGGAATACATCGCCGGCTTTAATAACGGTGTCCAGCACACGCAATTTCGCGGCGCCACCGACTTTGCTGTAGTTGTCTTCCGGATGGTTGTTACTGTCCACCGGTAACACGCCGAACGAGCCTTTGCCACCGCTGCGGCCGGTGCCCGAATCCAGCTTCACGCCGACCATGGCGAATGCGTCCAGGCCAAACCCCACGGTGCCCTGGGTAAAACCGGATTCGAAGCGCCCAATCAATCCCTGCGCCCAGGCTTCTGAGTAGCCGTTGCCGGTGGGGCTGGACTGGCCCTTGCGATCATCGCGGTTGAAGTAAAAATTACGTGCCAGCACGTTAAGGCTGCTGCCTTCGATAAACCCCTCGGGTTTTTCTTGCGCAGCCACGGCGGCCAAGGGCAAGGCGGCGCACAGTGAAAGGGGAAGGCTGTAGTGACGGATACGCATGGTTCGCTCCTGGGTACTGGCAGTGTTCAGCTTCTTATGGGAGTGGGCGTTCTTATTGATCTGGCCCGGGCTGATAGTTACAAACTGTGGATAACGAAGAAGTGGCGTGAACATTACAATTCTGGAAGCTCACCGTTATCTAACAAATAAGTAATGTTCTGGTGAAGATTGCGTCAGGGTCAGTTGGTTAGTCTCGGCACTGAATATTTCAACCGAGGAACTAACCATGAATTTTTATACCGTCGCGCTGGGCGTGTTAACTGCAGTTTTGTCTTTCGGTGTATTGGCCGAGGGCGGGGGCGATCGTACGTTCGCGCTGATGATGGAGCGCAATGAGAAAGCCATGGCCGACTATGCCGCCAAAAAGGGTAAGCCGGCGCCCGAGGTCCAGGTGTATCGCTATGGCCTGGAGCTGGATATTGCCAAGGTGGTCAACGTCACGCCGCCGATCCGTTCGTGCAACGCGGTGCCGTCGCGCATGACCTATGAAGACTCCAGCGGCAAGCTCAATACCCTTGAATATAAAGTGATGGGCGTGTGCCGAAACAATGGCAGCTAATGGATCCAGAAATATTGTTGGACCTGAGGCTAAAGCCCTCTTCAGAAAACGCCGGCAGCGCCGATGCAGGTCAGATCACTCTCCCCACTTGACCATCGGTGCCCCATGTTCAACACCCGTTTGAAGCAGGAGCTGTCGGCTCTTCGCGAAGAATTGTCCAGCTTGAATCAGGTCAAGGAGAGCCTGGAAAGCGAAATGCTGTGCCTGACGCTGGACGCCGAAGGCCGGGTGGAATGGGCCAACGCCAACTTCCTGCAGGAGTTGGCCTATCAGAGCGGCCAACTGCTGGGACGGAAGATCGAAGACCTGGAGCCCGTCCATGTGCGTCGGGATGAGTTCCAGCAGCGCTTCAAGAACGCGTTGGTGCGCGGTGAACACTTCGCCGGCACCGTGCGCCTGATGCGTGGCAATGGCCAGGAAGCCTGGCTGCGCTCGATTGTGCAGCCGGTGCGCAGTTCCGATGGGCGCATCAAGCATTTTTCGATTTATTCCAGCGATCTAACCCGCACGATCGAGGCCTCCCGCGAGCATGAAAACCTCATGAACGCCCTGGTGCGCTCGACGGCCGTGATCGAGTTCGATCTCGGTGGCCACGTGCTCACCGCCAATGATCGGTTCCTCGGCGGCATGGGTTACAGTCTGGCGCAGATCCAGGGCAAGCATCACCGGATGTTCTGCGAGCCGCAGGAATACAACAGCACCGAATACCAGGACTTCTGGAAACGTTTGAACGCCGGTGAGTTTGTCGCGGCGCGCTTCAAGCGGGTCGACAGCCATGGCCGTGTGGTGTGGCTGGAAGCGACCTACAACCCGGTGTTGGACGCCAATGACCGGCTGTACAAAGTGGTCAAGTTCGCCACGGTGATCACCGACCAGGTCAACCAGGAGCAGGCGGTCGCCGAAGCAGCGAACATTGCCTACAGCACCTCGCTGCAAACCGACAACAGCGCCCAGCGCGGTACCACCGTGGTGACCCAGGCCGTGGATGTGATGCGCGACCTGGCCAAGCACATGCAGCAGGCCGGCGACGGCATCGAGGCGCTGAACGCTCAGTCCCAGGTCATCGGCACCATCGTCAAGACCATCAGCGGTATTGCCGAGCAGACCAACCTGCTGGCGCTCAATGCGGCGATTGAGGCGGCGCGTGCAGGCGAGCAGGGGCGTGGTTTTGCGGTGGTTGCCGATGAAGTACGGCAGTTGGCCTCACGGACCAGTAAGGCGACCGAGGAAATTGTCGGCGTGGTGCGTCAGAACCAGGACATGGCGCGCGATGCTGTGAGCCTGATGACTGAAGGTCGCCTGCAAGCCGAGCAAGGCCTGGCCCTGGCGGCCGAAGCGGGCACGGTGATCGTGGAGATCCAGGACGGCGCGCAGAAGGTCGTCAGCGCGGTGGGACAGTTCGCCAACCAACTGTCGAGTTGAGCCTGGGGCTTCAGGTATCGTAGGCGCTTTCTTGCATGAAGAGCCGACCGTCCATGAGCCCTACCCACCGTCGCCCCGTTCCGCTGTCCAAGGCCTACCGTTTGCTCAACCACGGCCCGACCGTACTGGTGAGTGCCGCGCACAATGGCCAGCGCAATATCATGGCCGCTGCCTGGGCCATGCCGCTGGATTTCGAACCGCCGAAAGTCGCCGTGGTGCTGGACAAGGCAACATGGACCCGCCAACTGCTCGAGGGCGCCGGCACCTTTGTGCTCCAGGTGCCTTGCGCGGCCCAGGCCGACCTTGTGCAAACCGTGGGTAACATCACCGGCGCCGACACTGACAAATTTGCCGCCTACGGCTTGCAGACGTTCAAGGGTGAACACACCGAAGTGCCGTTGCTGGAAGGTTGCGTTGCCTGGCTGGAGTGCCGTCTGTTGCCCGAGCCCCATAACCAGCAGACCTATGATCTGTTCCTCGGCGAAGTGGTGGCGGCTTATGCCGATGAGCGCGTATTCAGCGACGGTCGTTGGCACTTCGAAGGCCATGATGAACTGCGCACCTTGCACCATGTGGCGGGCGGGCATTTCTTGACCATCGGCCAGCCGATCACCGGCAAGACCCTTGCCTGACGCCCCCTGCAGGAGCCGGCTTGAGGAGTACGTCTATTCCACAGGCCGCATCGCCGGCAAGCCGGCTCCTGCAGGGTTACCATTTTGCCTGGCTGAGGGCTTCGGCAAACGCCATCAGCTTCGGTGAGTACTGCCGGGACGGCGGGTAGACCAGCGAGATCGCCCGACTGCGCCCGGCGACGTGTTCCAGTACCGGAACCAGGCGCCCGGCCGCGAGGTCGTCGCGCACGGCAAAATCCATCACCTGGGCGATGCCAAAACCGCCCACGGCGCCGTCAACCAGGGCATCGCCGATGTCAAAGATCAGCCGCCCTTCGACGCTTACATCCTGCACCTTGCCGTCGATCATGAACTGCCAGTCCACCAGGCGGCCGCTGCGCAGGTTACGTACGGTGAGGCAGTTGTGGTGCTTGAGGTCATCGACGCAGTGCGGTGTGCCGAAACGTGCGAGATAACCGGGTGCGGCGACCGTGACCCAACGCAGTGGCGGCAGGGCGCGGGCGATCAGGCGTTGGTCCTGGATCTCGCCGGTACGCAGCAACGCATCGAAGCCTTCATCGACGATGTCCACCAGGCGGTCGGTCATCACCGCCTCGATGCGCAACTCGGGGTAACGCAAGGTCAATTCGCCGATCACTGGCATCACCACTTTGCGCCCGAACAGTGACGGCGTGCTGATCTTCAACAGACCGGACGGGTTGCTGCGCCGGTCGAGCAGCAGTTTTTCGGCTTCGGCCAATTCCGCCAGCAGCGGTGCACTGCGCTCGTACAACATCTGCCCATCGGGGGTGAGGCTGACGCTGCGCGTGTTGCGTTGCAGCAGGCGAACCCCCAGCTCGCTTTCCAGGCGCGAAATGGCGCGGGACAGACCGGACTGGGTCAGCCCCAGGTCACCGGCGGCACGGGTGAAACTGCGGGTTTCAGCCACGCGGACCAGCAGGCGAACAGCGTTCAGATCCATGATTAAAGTCATTACTGAAAGAGTGATAGCGCTATTTATCATCGATCAGGCATGAAAGAAACTGATGCCCTCTCATTTTCGGACAGGACGCTGTGATGTCTCCTTCTCGACCCTCAGGCTGGATGTTGACGTTGCTGGCCACCGCGCAACTGATCATCGCGCTGGACGCCACCATTGTGTTTGTTGCCTTGCCGCAGATCGGCATGCACCTGGACTTTTCCGACCAACAACTGCAGTGGGTGGTCAGCGCCTACAGCGTGGCATTTGGCGGGTTCCTGCTGCTGGGTGGCAGGGCCACCGATTTGCTTGGCAAACGGCGTTTGTACCGGGTGGGGCAGTCGCTCTACGCCCTGGCTTCCCTGGCGGCGGTGCTGGGTGGCAGCGCGATATTGCTGGTACTGGCGCGGGCGGTGCAGGGCGTGGGTGGCGCGATGCTGTTCCCGGCCACGCTCGCGCTGATCAACACTCACTATGCCGAAGGGCCGGCGCGCAACCGTGCGTTTGCCGTGTGGAGTGCGGCGTCGGCGGCGGGGTTGGCGTTGGGCGCGTTGCTTGGCGGCGTGCTGACCCAGGTGTGGGGTTGGGAAGCGGTATTTCTGGTGAACGTGCCTCTGGCGGGCGGCTGTGCGTGGGCGGCGCGGTACTGGATCCCCGCTGACGCTGCGCCCGCGCGCGGGCGTAACTTTGATATCAGTGGCGCGCTGACCGTGACCGTCGGCGGTACCTTGCTGGTGTTCTCGTTGGTACAAGGCCCGGAATGGGGCTGGACGGCCCCGTCCACCCTCGGCTGCCTGGGCATGGCATTGGTACTGCTTGGGCTGTTCGCCTGGATCGAGCACCGAGGCCGCGACCCGCTGATGCCGCTGCGCCTGTTTGCCTACCGTGAGCTGCGCATGGCCATGGTGCTGACGGCGGTGTTCATGAGCAGCTTTGGCGTGCAGTACTACTTCCTCGCGCTGTATTACCAGCAAGTTTACGGCTACAGCGTATTGCAGGCGGGGTTGGCGTTCTTGCCGGCGACCTTGGTGTGCACGTTCGGCATCTGGCTGGCGGAGCGCTCGCTGGTGCGGCTGGGGTTGCGCAACACCCTCGTCAGTGGGCAACTGGCTGGCGCGCTGGGCATTGCGCTGGTGGTATGGGCGTTGCCGAACGGCGTAGGGTTCTGGTCGCTGCTGCCGGGTATTTTCATCTTGAGCATCGGCCAGGGTATGACCTGGACCGCGATGTGGGTGGCAGCGGGCCTGGGCATTCGTCCGGGCGAGCAGGGCGTGGCGGCTGGGATGGCCTCCACCAGCCAGCAGATCGGCGGGGCGCTGGGGCTGGCGGTGCTGGTGTCGGTGGCGAGCGCGGGGGGCATCGAACGGGCGTTGTGGTGGAGCGCAGCGATTGCCCTGGCAGGCGCGATATTGGCGCTGCGTCTCAAGCAACCGGCCGGGTTACCTGCCTTGGAAACGGTCTGACATTTTTACCCAGCGCGACGGCGGCATGCCGTAGGTGCTGCGAAATTGCCGGGTCATGTGACTCTGGTCGGTAAACCCTGCGGTCATTGCCGCGTCGACCAGCGATTGACCCTGGGCCAACAGGCTGCGTACCAGGTCCAACCGACGCATGGTCAGGTAGCGGTAGGGGCTGGTGCCGAACAGCAAGCGAAAATCCCGCGACAAGGCCCAGCGGTCACGGCCGGCATGGTCGGCCATTTCATCCAGGGTGATGCTGCGGCCCAGGGCGCTGTGGATAAATTCCCGCGCGCGCTCTGCGGCTACATAGTCGAAGGTCTTGCGGCTGACGATCCCGCCCGAGACGTTGCTCAAGGCGTGGGCCAGGTCAAACAGGGCGTCCTGTTCCTGCAACGGGTCGATGGGGTTATCCAGGTTCTGCAGCAGTACTTCGCTGGCGCGAAACAGCCGTGGGTCGGTGGATAAACCGTTGGGGATAAACGGCAACGGTTTGCCGCCGAGGATCTGCTGGATCAGCGATGGTTCGACGTAAATCATCCGGTACTTGAAGCCTTCATCGCTGCCGGCGTGACCGTCGTGGGTCTCGTCGGGGTGAAGCACCATGGTGGTGCCGGGCAGGCTGTGCACCATGTCGCCGCGATAGTGAAAACTCTGCACGCCCGTCAACGTCCGCCCGATGGCGTAAGTGTCATGGCGATGAGGGTCGAAGGCGAAGCCGGCAAAATACGCCTCGATACGGTCCAGGCCACTGGCATGCGGGGCGCGGTGCAGCCAGTCGAGGGTGGCGGTGGGTTTGCCCATGGTGGCGCGTCACAAAGAAGGAGAGATAAGTACGTTAACCCAGTCTGGCTCGGGTTGTCTGCCGGGGTCTTGTACGATTGTGCAGGGCTTGGGCGAGGCCTATGATCGCTGTTCGTGCCTTGCGCTGATGGAGCTGCCTCCCATGGATTTTTTCAACCCCGCCTACCTGGCGCCCCTGGTTTCGCTGGCCCTGCTGTGGACGGTGGCAGTGGTGACGCCCGGCCCCAACTTTTTCAATACGGCGCAATTGGCCGCCAGTTGTTCGCGCCGCCATGGCGTGGTGGCATCGGCCGGTGTGGCGACGGGGACCATCCTGTGGGGACTGGCCGGAGGCCTGGGCATCAAGTCGTTGTTTACCGCTGCGCCGATGCTTTACCTGGCGTTCAAGGTCTTGGGTGGCTGCTACTTGATCTACCTCGGCTTGAAGTTGTTCAAGCGCTCGGCACCGGCCATGAGCCAGAGCATGCTGCCGGACGAGGCTCGGCGCTCGCTGTTTTCCGCCTGGCGGCTGGGGTTGCTGGGTAACTTGTCGAACCCCAAGGCGGCGCTGTTTGTGGCCACCATCTTCGCGTCCACCATGCCGCCGTCTCCCTCACCGCTGCTGCTGACTCTGGCGGTCATCACCATGGCCACCTTGTCGTTCAGCTGGTATTCCTGCGTGGCCTTGGTGTTTTCCAGCGAGCGCATGGCCAATCTCTACAGTCGCTCGCGCAAGTGGCTCGACCGCTTTGCCGGGGGCTGCTACCTGTTGTTCGGTGCACATCTGGTAGCGAATCGCTGACCGCCCGTGGTAAGAAGCCTTACTTTCAACAGTGAGGCCGGGTCATGAGCAAGGTGCGGGTAGGTATTATTTTTGGTGGCCGGTCGGCCGAGCATGAAGTCTCGTTGCAATCGGCGCGTAACATTGTTGACGCGCTGGACCGCTCCCGTTTCGAGCCGGTGTTGATCGGTATCGACAAGGCTGGCCACTGGCATCTCAACGACACATCGAACTTCCTGCTCAACCAGGAAAACCCGTCCCTGATCGCCCTCAACCAGTCCAACCGCGAACTGGCGGTGGTGCCCGGCAAGGCCAACCAGCAGCTGGTGGAGACCTCGGGCACGGGCTTGCTGGAACATGTCGATGTGATTTTCCCCATCGTCCACGGCACCCTCGGCGAAGACGGTTGCCTGCAAGGTCTGTTGCGCATGGCGGACCTGCCTTTTGTCGGTTCCGACGTACTCGGCTCGGCGGTGTGCATGGACAAGGACATCAGCAAACGCCTGCTGCGCGATGCTGGTATCGCCGTTACCCCGTTCATCACCCTGACCCGCAGCAACGCGGCGCGTACTTCGTTTGAGGCTGCGGTGAACAAACTCGGCCTGCCGATGTTCGTCAAACCTGCCAACCAAGGTTCCTCCGTGGGCGTGAGTAAAGTCGGCGACAAAGCCGAATACCACGCGGCTGTTGAATTGGCCCTGGGTTTTGATGAAAAGGTGTTGGTTGAATCCGCCGTAAAAGGCCGTGAAATCGAGTGTGCCGTGCTCGGCAACGAAAACCCCATCGCCAGCGGTTGTGGCGAAATCGTGGTGAGCAGCGGTTTCTACTCCTACGACAGCAAATACATCGACGACCAGGCCGCCCAGGTGGTGGTGCCGGCCGACATCAGCCAGGAAGCCAGCGAGCGTATTCGCGGGCTGGCGATCGAGGCGTTCGAGGTGCTGGGTTGTTCCGGTTTGGCACGTGTCGACGTGTTCCTCACCGACGACGGTGAAGTGCTGATCAACGAAATCAACTCACTGCCCGGCTTCACCCGCATCAGCATGTACCCCAAGCTGTGGCAGGCGGCGGGGATGAGCTACAGCGAACTGGTGAGCCGGCTGATCGAGCTGGCGTTGGAGCGGCACGCGGGGCGCAAGGGGTTGAAGATCAGTCGGTGATGCGAGCAATCCACGAGTAAATCAGTGTCGTCACTTCCTCCGGATGATGCGTCCTTCGGCGGTAGCTGGCAAAGGTGGGGGAGGTGCAGTAAGTGCACACCTCACTCACCTCGATCTGCTCCCGCCGGATGCCGGCGGCTTGCAGCAACATCACCCCATAACCACTCAAATCAAACCACGCACTTCCCTCTTGCCGTGCGTGGGGTGGTGCGATCTCAGGCGGCAGCAACGGCGTGGGTTGCACAACGCTCCACGGTGCCCGCCCACTTAACCACAAGTGCCCCTGATCCGCCTGGAACTGTGCGATAAACGCTTCGCTCACTTCATAACAGCACGGCTTGATCGACGGCCCTATCGCCACCCGCAACTGGTCGGCGGCCATGCCCTCATCAGCAAAGCGCTGGACGGCGTTGGCAACAATCCCAGCTTGTAATCCCTTCCACCCGCCATGCACGGCAGCCACTTTCTCGCCGTTTTTCGAGGCAATGAGAATGGGCAGGCAATCGGCGGTGATCACAGCGATGGGCTGATCCTCGCCCGTGCACACCCCGTCCGCCTCCACCGTATTGGACACCTGGTCCGCTTGCCATTCAATCACCGAAGCACTGTGCACTTGCTTGCAGATGAACACCTCTAGCGGGCGCAGCGGATCATTGATCGAACAAAAACCGTGGTCGACGCCAGGGATGGCGCCGAGATTATCTGCCTGCTGCACAAGCGCGTTCTCCGTTGATTGAATAGTCAGTCGCCAACCGCTACGCCTTCGCGCCGAGGGTCGGCGCCGCCGCTCAGCGACACTTTGCCCTGGGCATCCCGCGTGCGGACGATGGTCTGGATGCCGCTGGTCATATCGATCTCGCTCAGCGCATGGCCCTTGTCCTTGAGGGCCTGTTTCAGCGCGGGGCTGAACAGACCGGTTTCCAACTCGGTCGCGCCATTGCGGCTGCCGAAGTTAGGTAGGCTGATGGCGGCTTGCGGGTCGAGTTTCCAGTCGAGCATGGCCACCAGGGACTTGCTCACGTACTCGATGATTTGCGAGCCACCGGGTGAACCCACCGTGGCCAGTAATTCGCCGCTTTTGCGGTCGAACACCAGGGTCGGCGCCATGGCCGAACGCGGGCGTTTGCCGGGCTCGACGCGGTTGGCGACTGGCTGGCCGTTTTCCTCGGGAGCAAACGAGAAGTCGGTCATCTGGTTGTTGAGCAAGAAGCCCTGCACCATCACATGTGAGCCGAATGCCGCTTCCACCGTGGTGGTCATCGACACAGCGCCGCCCCGGTCATCCACCGCCACCACTTGTGATGTGGAAATGCGCAGCGGCGAGCGATCCGGCGCGTAGGCCACCTGGATACCCGCAGGTACACCCGGCTTGGCGATGCCCATGCTGCGTTCGCCGATCAGGGCCGCACGCTTGGCCAGGTAGTTCGGTGCGACCAGACCCGCCACGGGCACTGGAACGAAGTCCGCGTCGGCGACATAGAGCGCGCGATCGGCAAACGCCAGGCGCCCGGCTTCGGCCAGCAGGTGCACAGCTTCGGGCGCGGGCTCAAGGCCAGCAGGCGACGAACTTTTCACCGGTTGCATGGCTGCGATGGCCAGGGCGGGATCGCGTGCTTCCAGCGCCTGCAAGGTGCCGAGGATTTGCGCGATGGCGACTCCGCCCGATGACGGCGGTGGCATACCGCAGACTTTCCACTGTTTGTAATCGGTGCACAGCGGCTTGCGCTCTTTGGCGGTGTAGCCCTTGAGGTCCGCCAGGGACAGGCTGCCTGCGTTGCGATGGCCCTGCACCTTGCGTGCGATCTCATCGGCAATCGGCCCTTGGTACAGTGCATCCGGCCCTTCCTTGGCGATGCGTTTGAACACGTTGGCCAGTGCGGGGTTTTTCAACAGCGTACCGGTGGCTTTTGGTGAGCCATCGGCGTTCAGGAAGTACGCTGCCATGTCCGGTGATTGCGCGATGTAGCGGTCGGCTGCGATCAGGCTGTGCAGGCGTGGAGAAATGGCGAAGCCCTGTTCCGCCAGCCGGATCGCCGGCTCGAACAGCTCGCCCCATTGCAGGTGACCGGTCTTCTTGTGTGCCATCTCAAGTGCACGCAATACCCCAGGCGTGCCGACCGACCGTCCGCCAATCTGCGCTTCTGGAAACGCCATCGGCTTACCATCGGTCTTCAGGAATAACCGCTCCGTCGCCCCGGCTGGCGCTGTTTCGCGGCCGTCATAGGCGTGCACGGTGTTTGCGTCCCACAGCATGATAAACGCGCCACCGCCGATGCCGGATGACTGCGGCTCAACCAAGGTCAACACCGCCTGCATCGCAATCGCCGCATCGATAGCCGAACCGCCTTTGCGCAGCATCTCTCGCCCGGCCTCGGCCGCGAGCGGGTTGGCGGCGGCCGCCATATGACGCTCAGCCTGTTGGGTGGTGAGGTCGGTGCGGTAGCCTGAACCCAGTTCGGGTGCCGGTGGCTGTTCGTTGACAGAGGTGTTGCATGCAGCCAGTGCAAGGGCTGCGGCAATCACTGACAGTTGACGGCGGGAAATCGAAAACACGCGTTGAACTCCGTTCATTTTGAGAATGATCTGTTGTCCTTGGGGTACTGCTTCTTACAGATAAATCGTGCCTTGCAGGTAGAGCACGGCATGCGTGCAAGGGTGGAGCCGGACACTAACAGTGGGGCGGGCGAGCGTCAAAATACAGATGAGCGGTTTTTTCCTGCGAATGCAGTCGCCGTTGTGAAAAAGCCTGATTGGAACCAAACAGAGAGGATGCCCACTAGACGGGGGTGATGAATTTTGTTTGGGAGTATTGCCATGCGTACGGAATTGAAAGCCCTTTTCAAGTTACAGCATGATCTGGTGGAACGCTTGAAGAGGTCGGCCCAGGAACCGCCTCCACCCGTCTTGCTGCACTATCAACCATTGCAACCGACTTCGATGCAGTTCGATGTGTCCCTTAGCGATGGCAAGGTGCAGTCTGATAAGACACTGATTGGGCGTGATATCGCCCGCCACCTCAACCAGCCCAATAAACACTATGTGGCTGATGGTCCTTCGACAGCAGGTACGCCTACGTTGCGGATGAAGGATGAGCGCCAGTATGTGTTTCACATCCAGTCCACGCCGGCTGTCGCCGCAGTGTTCAAAAGCAGCCTCCCGGATACAACTGGCGGCGCTGGCGATAGTCCGGGGGGCGCGCACGTAGGGAGCGTGAGCGCTGTTCAGACTACAGCGGATGGCCAGCAGTTTCGCCTGGATGGCCAGCGACTGTTTCGCTTTGAACCTCTCACACTTTCCTGGATGCCCGATGCGGATAACCGAGCCTTCAGCCGCCTAGGCCTGACCCATGATGGGCAACTGTTGAAGACACCTTTGAGTTTCGAAGACAGTGATACGCAAGGTCATACTACGGTGCTGCTGAGGCAAGGCGATGATGCCTCTTATGTGCATATTCTGGGAAACAGCCCACAAGCGGTGCGCCTGGTCGATGAGACCGGACTGCCTGTGCAGCTCACTCGTATCGGGTTGTCGGGAAACACCTTGCATGGTGCGACCACGGACGGTGAGTGGATCCGGGCAGACCTACGCATGGCGCGCGATGGCAAGCTGCCGATCGTTCGGTTACCCATCGAGTCGCTGGAGCGGGCATTGAAGGGCGCGATCAGTGTCGAAGGCTTCTTTCATGATGATCAAGGGCAACTCAATGCCAAGGTGCGAGACGCACGCCAGCAATTGCACAGTGTGCCCTTGAGTGACGCAAACGACCTTCGCCCGCAGTGGAACCTCAGCGACGTGTTGGTCAAGGGCATTGAGAAAGGCCTGCCCCTGCCCAGCCAGCAGGCACTGGCGGCGGCGGTCGATCTTGGACAGCGAGGCAAGGTTGCACTGGATGCCGGCAACCTGCTGACCTGGGACGCGGCGGAGCAGCGTTGGCAAGACACCGCGCAACCCGGTGTCGAGCATCTGGAGCGCGGGTTGGACGGCCGTGCCTATGTGGTGCAGGAGGGGCAACTGAAGGCGGTGACCATCAGTAAAGTGCGCGATCCGCTGATTGAGGGGGCCAGCCATAATTTGGCCGCGCTTCCCGCGCCGCGCCCGCATGTGTCTGTTGACGAAGTACTCGCAGGGGATACTCAGCAGCGCGTCACTGGGTTTGCTGTCGCTGACGGGCGTAATTTTGTCACTGCCGACCAGAACAACCAGCTTCAGGTCCATCACGATGGGGGCGCCTGGCCGCTACACGCATCACCTTCGATTGACATAAAGACGCTTAACCTGGATCACGCGGGCAATCTGTATGCACACACCCAGGGCGGAGAACTGTTCAGGTTGGATCGCGAGGCCTGGCAGGGCAACACCGCGAGCATGCAGCACTGGAGCAGAGTTGAACTTCCGGATCGCCAACCGCTGGAGTCCTTGCGAATGGGGGCGGATAAGCACTTGGTTGCTGGGTGGAACAAGCAGTTCTACCGACTGGACAACGCCAGCGCGACTGCAATGGAGTGGGGCGCGGTGCAATCGACAACCTCGGCGCCTTCGTTAGCCGGCACGTTGGCGAGTCAGCAAATGCGCGCGCAGTTTCCCGGAGGGGCACTGACCGTCGGCAGTAATGTCATGGGGCAGTCCCGTGAGGGTGTACCGCTCAAGCGTGATTTTTTTCAAGGGATCAGCGCACACTTTCATCCCCTGGAGGCCCTCAGCCAAAAGGCCAAAGGCGCTCAGCAGCGTTTCACTGGCCGCAAGGGGTTGGAGGGCATCTACGCTGACCATCAGCGACTGCATCAGCAACTCCATCCTCTCGCGCAGAGCAGGCCGGTTTCAGCTGAATTGAATAGGCGACTCACCGCGTTGAGCGAGCCAGGGCCGCGGCAGGCGCTGGCCGGACAGATTCGCCAGGCGCTGACGCAGGTAGAGGAGAGTAGCCAGTCAAGCGCGCGCCGCTTGGGCGACACTCACGGTGTAGCATTTGACCCAAAGCCCACATTGAGCCGGGCGGAAATAAACCCTGGTTCGACGCTTCATCAGCTCCATGAAGCGTTCAGGAGAATCTCTCCCTCGCCGGAAAAACCGACCGCCGCGTTGTTGGCCAACTTTGAGGGGCAGGGCTTGACGCTTCCCGCGCCCAAGCCCGGGGGCAAGCGGGACCTTAATCACCCCTCGGCATTGATCGAAGGCGACCTGATCCATCATGCGAATACGCTCAAGCAATTGACGGACCTGGTACAGGCACTCGACGCGACGTCAGGCCTTAGCCCAAGCGGCCTGGCGCGCATAGAAACGTCTCTGCAGGATGTCATGCAAGCGTTCAAGGACAGCCCTGTACACACATTGGCCAGTCAAGGTATTGCCAGTTACGAGCAGGCCGAATCCTTGTATGGCAACTTCAAGCTCTTGGCCAAGGACCTTGGAACACCCGGCTCTGCGCTTCACTGGCATCTTTCGGGACTGCTGGGGTTGCCTACGGATGCTCCCATCAAAGAGGCGATGACGCAGCAAGTGCAACAACTGGACAGTGGCCAGACCCTTTCCCCGAGCCGAACCCAAGGTATAAGCCTGGGGTTGATGGTGACAGGGATAAAGCCAGTAGCCCCCGTGGAGTTTTTCCTGGGCGCCTCCATGTCCCATACTCATGGGGTGAGTATCAGCCGTACCGACAAAGGTGCTCGGGTTGAAATCAATTCGGATGACATGCGGCGGCTGGCCGGCTCGGTTGCCTCGGGTGTGACGTTGGGACGAGGATCAGACGCAGTGACGCCAGGGTTGAGGGTCGCTGCGGAGCTGACCGCAGCGGTCGCTAAAAATACCGGGACGAACATCGCCTTCGACGTGAAGGAGGCTGACTTTGGCAAAATGATGTCGATCCTTACTGCCGAGACTGGAACCGTCTATGACTTGCTGGGGCTGGGCGAGGAGCATGCGACGGGCAAGAGTTCGAAGCTCAGTGGCGACTTGAACCTGGACGCACTCGCCCAATTGCGCCTGATGTACAGCCCGCAGGAAAACATTGCTGAGCTGGACTCAGTGATCCGTGCAGGCGTTGGTGGGGTGGCTAACCTCAATCTTTTTCATAAGGATAAGAGTCAGTCCGCCACGGGCACTGCTACGGGCACCCGCCACAATACGGCAGCCAGTGCACAGTTCCTCAGACAGGGTGGTGTGGGGGCCAATATCGCCCCCCTCAATGCATTGGCGTTGGTCGGGGCGCAAAGCGGTGGGCCCAGCATGGCGGTGTTTGCATTGCCGGAACTGTCGGTCATGGTGAAGTTTGATCGCGGTGAATCGCAGGCCTTCAGTTTTTCTTTCAAGCACCCTCAACCGGTGACTCAGTCGCAGATTGATGACCTCAAGCGCAGCGTGTCGCTTTACTCGCCGACGTTCAGGCGGGAGCTGGCGGCGACCGAGCTGTCGGGGGGCACAGTGGATCAACAGATCGTTGCTCTGCGGCAGTTCCTTGCGACTCATCCGTCCACTGCGACGAAAGCGGACGTCTACCACGCGATCTGCCAATCACTGGATAAGCTGATTCTCCAGCAAGACCTGGCAAAGAATGGGCTGCGCCAACTGGCGTCGGTTGATTCATCGGTCACCCGTGTCGGGTTGCGGGACGATGGCCGCCATGCCTGGCTGGATGACGTGGCGCCGGCCAACAAAGCGGCGATCGAGCAGTGGTTGAGGGATGACCCACAATTTGCCCAGGTGCTCGATCAGTTGCAGCGTGGCGAGGGCACTTCGGTAACGCTTGGCATGGAACTCAAGCCCGAGATCCTGCGAACGATAGAGCGCAGTCACCTTGCCGGTGAAAGTACCGAGCCGCTGATCAGGCGCGCACTGAGCGATCGCAACAATCTGCGGGTCAAAAACATGAGCCTTAGCTATACCGCCACCCAGTCCCATGGCATGTCGATACCGGCTATGACGAACCTCAGCTTTTCCAGCAGTGCTGGCCTGAGTCATTCCCAGAAGCGCGTCAATGCAGACCTTGAATATGGGCTGGACCCCGATAAGCCATTGCGGATGAACCTGAACGACACACTGGGTAGTCTGCCGAGCCCTGATCTGACGATTGACCTGGGAGACCTGCGCGTGAGGACACAAGGCCGGTCAGCGAACTGAAGTTATTCATGAAATGTGGGTGTATTGAATGTAGGGTGCTGCGCTAGCAGGTGGCGCCACTGCATTCGAAACCAGGGGGTAAAGTGTGCTGCCGGATCTGACAGCTGGGCTGAGACTTCTGCGCGGGTCAGCCACTCGACCTCGCTGACCTCTTCGGCGGTCGGGAAGATCATCGCGTCAGATTGAGCAATCAACACATGGCATAATTCATGTTCCGCACCGATCACACCAAAGCGCGCATGGTATTCAAAACTGTAAAGGAAGCGGCAGGAGGCAGAGACCCCCAGTTCTTCGCGCAGACGACGAGACGCCGCATCCAGAACAGTCTCGCCAGGTACCGGATGGCTGCAGCAGGCATTCGACCAGAAACCAGGCCACAGCATTTTACCTGCGGCACGGCGCTGGATCAGATGGCGTCCGGCACTGTCGATCAGGTGAACCGAAAATGCGCGATGCAGCTGCCCCGCTCCCAGGTGTGCGTCGCGTTTGCAACATACACCGATCTGACGATCTTGTTCATCGACTAAAACCACATTGTCAGTCATCACGTGTCCTCTTTCTTGCAGTTGCGACTGTCTACCCTCGCTCGGGCACTTGTCCCCAGGCGCTGATGAATGTCAACGCGGCCTCGGTGAAGGTCGAGGAGGCGCGCAGCCTGGCCATGGCATCCAGGTCATCCTGAGTGAGTAGCCCGAGCTTGAGCAGCGTCGGCCCGGCTTGTGCTGTGGTTGACGCCCAGAAGGCATCAGCCGGGCTGTCATCGCCGATTCGGCCTTCGAGAGTGCGATGTCCGATAAATGAGAGACCCCGCTCTCTTAGCCGGTCGGGGAGTACACCCGAATGCCAGGTATGTCGGTAAGAAAGCGGGTGTCAATGTCAGTGGCGATGACCGTCGCGTCGGGGTAACGCTTGCTCAGCCAGCCGGCGAATGATCCGGCGCCAGCGCCGAGGTCAAGAATGGCCGGGTTATCCGGAAGAGGCAGCAGGCCAAAGACTGTTCGGCTCAACGGGTCAAAGGCACGCTCCAGGGTGCGTAGCCGCATCAATTGGCCAGCGTGCTGATCACCGAGATAGCTGTTGGTGTAGCCGGGCTCCTCGGCTGAGTCAATGGTGCTCATAGTGCGACCTCCAGCCGATGTCCGCTAGAACAGATACCAGGTTGAAGCGCTCACCACAGACCACGTCTTTGGCAATCGAGTGGATATCGTTCGTCCAGGTGATGATATCGGCAGCGTGCTCGCGGAGTGTGCTCCACCATTCGATGGTGTCTGAGTGCTCGTAGGGGTCGAGCATTTTTGCCGCATCGATGAGATCAAAGAAGAACAGTGCCCCGAACGAATCCCGTCGCAACGGCAGATATTCGGCCAGCGTGATTGCCGTTCCTGTGTCCCGCATTTTTACCAGCATCGCCTGCGCACGCAGATGTCGCAGTAAATGCTGTACGACTCTATGCCGCCAACGTTCGTTACCCCAGCTCCGTGTCCGTGACCATAGGTCATCAACCAGGACACTGAGCATTGGGTCATCAAATCGGCCGATTTCATGCGGCGGATCGACACAGTCGTTCTCGGTTATTGCCTGTACCGCTGTGACGAAACGCTCCAGGACGCCATTTTCTGCCCAGGGCCCATCATCGATTCGGTCATCGAGTATTAGCGCCCACAGGTACCAGCACACGAGGGTTTCGGCCTGGTGTGTGGGAGCCTGCCCGCACAGTGCCATTCCGAGGTCGAGCAATGCTGTGGTGCTTAGCCGGTGCGCCCCTCGGCGGCCGATCAGACCGTATCGTTGCGCCCAGGCGAGGGCATGTTCCCGCAACTGAGGGCTGTCGGCGCGCGGCGGCGGACTCGAGAACGGAAGCGGTATCTCGGGAATGATCAGCGGTGGTATCGGCATGAAGCCCCCCCTGAGTTATTTGTCATATGACATCCTTGTTTCACATTCAAGCAACCTCCACTAGGGGGGCGTTCAGGCCGCGCGGCTGTATTCCTGCGATGCGGATCATGCTCGGAAGTAAATGTTCTTGGATGTCAGGTATTTCGGAGAGGGGCGAGGGAAACCCCGCACAACTGAAGGGGACGCGGTGTTTCAGCGCTCGCGGTTAACCCCATTGCAGCCGGGTCATGAGCGTACCTGGGTTGATGTTTGGGGGAGGGCATTCAGGAGGCAGCGCTGTCAGCGCTAGGGTCTTTTGAAACGGTAGAAACAAGAAAGCCCGCACGAGGCGGGCTTCTTGAGGTGATTCATAGACTGCTGTAGACATCTATGGATCGGTACTTGGTGGCTACACAGGGACTTGAACCCCGGACCCCAGCATTATGAATGCTATGCTCTAACCAACTGAGCTATGTAGCCAAGTGGCGCGCATTATTCGCGTAGAACGGGAATGCGTCAAGTGTTTATTTTGAATTTTTATCTACGCTTTCAACTGTTTAAGCGAAATCAGCGGATCTGGCGACGAGTGGATCACTCTTCGCCCTGCCGAATGCCCCGCAAAACTTGATCGCGTTGAGCAGATATCCCTGCCGCTCAACGCGTCCAATGACGCTAGGGATGTTTCGGGTTGTGCGTGGCCCGCTTAAGCTGTTCGCGTGCTCGTGACAGGCGTGAACGCACGGTGCCGATAGGAATGTCCAACGCGTCGGCTGTGTCCTGATAGCTGCCGTCGGTTTCCAGTGAGGCGTACAGCGTCTTGCGCATTTCCATTGGCAGATGGTCGATAGCGCTCAGGGTTTTTTCCAGGCGACGGTTTACCTCGAACTCCCAATCCAGATTGTGGTTGTCTTCCTGGCCATGCCAGAGCGACTCATCAAACTCGCAATGCACGGGCTTGGCGTACAAGCGCCTGAAGTGATTGCGGATCAGGTTTTGCGCGATACCACACATCCACGTGCTGAGCGTGGCATTGCCGCTGAAACGCTCTCGGTTGCGCCAGGCTTCCAGATACGTCAACTGCAGAAGATCATCCGCATCCTCTGGGTTGAGTACGCGCTTGTGAATGAAGCGCCGAAGTTTTTTTTGCTGGTCGTCTGTCAGGTGAAGCATGAATTGAGGCGAGCTGCCAACGAGGTGCGCTAAAGCTTCAATAGGGATATTCATGATTGTTTCCTTGGTGTAGACGCAGTCGAAAAGGTGTCGACGGGAACCCCTTTTGCACTGGCTATGCCAAGACGGTTTTTTATGTAATTCGCTGATTTATAACGATAAATATCTTGAAATGGTGTGGTTTTGCGCAGGACCTTGCATAGAGCCGTTGAGGTGCGTGCAAGTCTTTTCAAATTTTTCGTGACATTCGACTTGATGGAACCGTTTGAGCTGGCCTTGCCACACAGGGAAACACTCTTCTTGTTCAGGTCTGTCCATGAAAGTCGAATCTTCCCCGGATGTGCAAACGGTCCAGCAGTTGGATAAACCTGCTGTCAGCCAGGCATCCACGCCGGCGCCAGTTCCCGGCTTGGATGAGCTCGCTCACCTGTTCAGCCTGGAAGTGCAAAACAACAGCCAGCCCTTGAGTCAGCGGAAGATGAGCGTGCGCGTGCCTCCGGTCGAACAGCTTGCGCAAATTTATGATCAGTTGGGGCACCCTGCCCAGGCGAGCCTTGCGAGCCTTTCGCGCCGCATCCGCTTGCAATTGCTGCAGCATCCCCATGTCGACAAATTGCTGGAGCTGGCTGGCGGGGACCCCGCGCGTGCATTCGTGGTACTTAAATATGTGGCAACCCAGGCAGACGCTGAAGTGCGCTCATCGGAAGCAGCGTTGGCCCGTGATGCCATCGCCAAGTTGGAGGTCCGCTTCAAAGGGCAGATCCAGGCAGGCCTGAACATTGCCTTGGCGCTGCAGGCGGGCAGTGCAGATCCACAGGAGCGCCAGGCGCTGCGTGCGCTCTACTACGCCAGTGTGGTCACACGCCAATCGTTGGCGACGATGATGCAGGCGCTGTTGGGGGTGTATGGCGGCGAACGGCTTGCCGACGGGCTCAATATGATGCGCAAGGCTCTGGCGGATGACATCGCGGCCAAGGTGTCCTCACTCCCTACGCCGCTGTTGCGTTCCCTGTTGCAAGGCCTGCAAAGCTGCGGACAGTTGAGCGGCGTGTTCTCCGGTTGCAATGCCCTGCTCCAACGCCTGGGTATCGATCATGATGCAGTGAGCCTGTTGCAACGCCTGCTGGGTTACGCAGGCGCAGGTATCGCTGCTGCTGAAATCTTGCGGCTTGGAAGCGACTTGTCAGGTAGTTCGAACGTCCAGCAATTGTTGGCCCTCAATGCGCTTTATCCCCTGGTCCAGCAATTGCCTCTGGCGATATGGCTCGACGGTCGAGTACGCGAAGAAACCCTGCGTGGTTTCCTGACGGTGATTGGGGAGCTGGATCGGATGACGCGTGGCCCTGCGCGTTTTCCGGGTGAGCTGGGGATCATGGCGTGACTGCACTTTCGGCCATCAACGGCTTTTTGCTTAAGGTCGCGCAACGCGCAGAAGTACTGGGCGCCGTGGTGGTGATGGCCATCGTCTTCATCTTTATCGTGCCGCTGCCTACCTGGTTGGTGGACATCCTGATCGCGCTCAACATCTGCATCTCATGCCTGTTGATCGTGCTGGCGCTGTACCTGCCGGGCCCCCTGGCGTTTTCATCGTTTCCGTCAATCCTTCTGCTGACCACCATGTTCCGCCTGTCTCTGTCGATTGCCACGACGCGCTTGATTTTGCTGGAGCAGGACGCCGGTCATATCGTCGAGGCCTTTGGTAATTTTGTGGTTGGCGGTAACCTCGCCGTGGGGATGGTGATCTTCCTGATCCTGACCTTAGTCAACTTCCTGGTGATCACCAAGGGTTCGGAGCGGGTGGCCGAAGTGGCGGCGCGTTTCAGCCTGGACGCGATGCCCGGCAAGCAGATGTCCATCGACAGCGACTTGCGGGCCGGCTTGATTGACGGCATGCAAGCGCGGGACAAACGGGAGCAGTTGTCCCGTGAGAGTCAGTTGTTCGGCGCCATGGATGGCGCGATGAAGTTCGTCAAAGGTGATGCTGTCGCGGGCTTGATCATTGTTGTGGTGAACTTGCTAGGTGGTTTTTCCACCGGCATGTTTCAGCACGGCTTGAGCGCTTCCGAGTCCATTACGTTGTACTCGGTATTGACCATCGGCGACGGCCTGATCGCACAGATCCCGGCGCTGCTGATCTCCCTCACCGCCGGCATGATCATCACCCGTGTAGCGCCGGACGGACGCAAGGGCGCCAGCAACATGGGCGCTGAAATTGCCCGGCAAATGACCAGCGAACCCAAGAGTTGGATGATCGCCTCGGTGGGAATGCTCGCCTTTGCGGCGGTGCCCGGCATGCCCACGTTGGTGTTTTTCCTGATCGCACTGGTAACCGGCAGCCTGGGGTACTACCTGATGCGCCAGCGTCAACGGCGGGAGCAACCCGAAGCTGAAACCACTGAAGCGGTGCGCCCCGAAGAGAACGGCCGTGAGGACTTGCGTGGGTTTGATCCGTCGAGACCCTACCTGTTGCAATTCTCCCCGGTGTTACGGGGCACGCCGGAGGTGACTGATCTTGTTCACTCGATTCGCCAGGCCCGAAATGCAATGGTGGCCAATATCGGCCTGACGCTGCCTCCTTTCGAAGTGGAACTCGATGATTCGCTCGCCGACGACGAAATGCGCTTCTGTGTCCACGAAGTACCGATGGTCAAGGCATCGGTTGTCAGCCATGTGGCGGTTGAGCGTAAAGCGCTGACGGTTGAGCCTGCGCACGCCATTCCGGGGCTGGCAGAGCGCGATGAACAGGATTGGCTCTGGCTGGCGCCGGATGATCCGCTGCTGGATGATCCGCAGTTGGAGCGCTTCACCTCAGCGAGCCTGATCGTCGAGCGGATGAAGCAGGCAATGATGCTCAGCGGGCCGCAGTTCCTGGGGATCCAGGAGAGCAAGTCGATCCTCAGTTGGCTGGAGCACAACCAACCGGAACTGGTCCAGGAGCTACAGCGGATCATGCCGCTGTCGCGGTTTTCGGCGGTACTGCAACGCCTGGCCAGCGAGGGTGTGCCGTTGCGCGCCGTACGGCTGATTGTCGAGTCGCTGATCGAGTATGGACAGCATGAACGTGAGCCAGACGCGCTGGCCGACTACGCGCGTATTGCGCTCAAGGCGCAGATTTACCATCAGTGCAGCGAAGCCGACGGCCTGCATGCCTGGCTGCTGTCGCCGCAGACTGAAAACATCCTGCGTGAGGCGCTGCGCCAGACCCAGACCGGGGTGTTCTTCGCCCTTGATGACGAACACAGCGCAGCGTTGGTCAGCCTGCTCAATCAAGCCTTTCCCGTACGGCCCAAGCTCAAGAGCGTGATGCTGGTCGCACAGGACTTGCGCAGCCCGCTGCGCGCGCTGTTGCTGGAAGAATTCAACCACGTGCCGGTGCTGTCTTTTGCTGAGCTGGGCAGCGCCTCCAAGGTCAAGGTGCTGGGGCGCTTCGACCTGGGCCAGGACGAATTGATGCGCGGTGCGGTGGCATGAAGACTTGGCTATGTCCATCCCGGAGGGCTCACTGATGTTCGAATTGCGAGTGCTTGATGGGCGACATCAGGGGGCTGCGCTGCCCTTGTTCGGGGAGCAGTGGAGCATCGGTGCCCACGCCGATGCTGACTTGGTGCTGAACGACCCTGGCATCGCTGAGCAGCATGCCCGGCTGCGGCTCATGGACTCGAACTGGTCGGTGCAGGCTGAGGCCGGGTTGCTGCAGAATGTTGATGGTCAGGTGCTGGCACAGATTGCGCACCTGGCGCTGAACGTCACGTTTTCGGTGGCGAACGTGCGGCTGTGCGTCACCTTTGCCGATGAACCTTGGCCCCAGTCTCCAGGCCCTGCACCGGCCGTGTCGGCACGGGGCAGTGAGCCGGTACCGGTGCCGGTGCTCAAGTTATCGGCGATCTCGCACGCTCAGCAGAAGCGTCTGATCACGCTGGTGCTGGTGGTGACGGTGATCTTCATTGTGGTGGGCATGGCGTCCACCGGGAAGCCTGAAGCCCAGGCATCCCTGATGCCGCCTGTGGTGAAAAAGCACGAGCTGGCCTCGCCGTTCGAGGTCCGCCAGCAGCTGTTGAAGATGCTCGGCGAACGTGAATTGAGCCAGCGCGTCAGTTTGCAGGTGATCAATGGACAGGTCGCGCTCAGTGGGGATGTCTCGCAGGATGAGGTTGAATTGGTCGCACGCATGCTCAGCCGTTTTGGCGAGCAGTTCGACAGCGCGGTACCGGTAATCAGCCGCGTGCGCGCGCGCGATGGAGCGTTGCCATTCAAGATCGTGCAGATCGTGGGCGGGCCCAATGGCCACGTGGTCCTGGAGGAGGGCAGCCGACTGTTTGTCGGGGATGAAGTGGATGGCCTGCGCCTGGTGCTGATTGATAACAGCAAGGTGGTATTCGATGGCGTACAGCGCTATGAGGTGCGCTGGTGAGTGCGCAATTGCAAGCACGCCTGGAGGCCTGGCAGCAGCGTCAAGTCCAGTCGCTGGCCACCTTCGCGCCGGTGACGATGCGGGGGCGCATCCAGCGCGTCAATGGCATGTTGCTGCAGTGTCGGCTGCCCCAAGCGCGTATCGGTGACTTGTGCCGGGTCGAGAAAAAGCCGGGCGACTACATGCTGGCCGAGATCATCGGTTTTGATCAGCAGGACGCGGTGCTAAGCGCCTTGGGCAACCTGGAGGGTGTGCAGGTGGGCGCGGGCGTCGAGCGCCTTGGCGTCTCGCATCGGGTGCAGGTCAGCGAGGCATTGCTGGGCCAAGTGCTGGATGGTTTCGGGCGGCCGATCACGGGAGAAGGCCCCGGTGCGTTTGTCGAGGCTGATTTGCCGGACACCAGTGCGGTGTTGTGCGAGGCACCGCTGCCCACTGAGCGCCCGCGCATCAACCGCGCGCTGGCCACCGGCGTGCGGTCGATCGACGGCCTGCTGACGCTGGGTGAAGGTCAGCGCGTGGGCCTGTTCGCCGGAGCAGGTTGCGGCAAGACCACCCTATTGGCCGAGATCGCCCGTAACGTGGAGTGCGATGTCATCGTGTTCGGTCTGATCGGCGAGCGGGGCAGGGAACTGCGCGAGTTCCTCGATCATGAGCTCGATGAGCAACTGCGTTCCAAGGCCGTACTGGTGTGCGCCACATCCGACCGATCCAGTATGGAGCGAGCCCGAGCGGCCTTCACGGCGACGGCGCTGGCTGAAGGTTATCGGCGCAAGGGGCTGCGTGTGTTGCTGCTGATTGACTCCCTGACCCGGTTCGCCAGGGCCCAGCGCGAAATCGGCCTTGCCGCCGGCGAACCCCTTGGCCGCGGCGGTCTGCCGCCTTCGGTATACAGCCTGCTACCGCGTCTTGTGGAGCGTGCCGGGTTGACCCGTGAAGGTGTGATCACGGCGATCTACACCGTGCTGATCGAGCAGGACTCCATGAACGATCCGGTGGCTGATGAAGTCCGCTCGCTACTCGACGGTCACATCGTGCTGTCTCGTAAGTTGGCTGAGCGTGGTCACTATCCCGCAGTGGATGTGTTGGCAAGTCTGTCGCGGATTTTGAGCAACGTCGCCGAGCCTGCGGACATCCAGGCGGGTACGGCGTTGCGACGCTTGTTGTCGGCGTATCAGCAGATCGAACTGATGCTCAAGCTGGGGGAGTACCAGCCCGGTAGCGATGCCTTGACCGATCTGGCCGTGGACAGTCGCCAGGCTGTGGACAATTTCTTGCGCCAGGACTTGCGTGAGCCTGCGCCGATGGCTGTGACGCTGGAACAACTCAAGGAGCTGACCGCCTATGTCCCATTCTGAAGGGCTGCTTGGCGAAGTCGAGACGCTGCGACGCCTGCGACGGCACCGGGCAGACCGGGCCGAGCGCGTCTTGCGTGAGGCTAAGCGGGCCCAGCAGGCCCTGCTTGCCAATATCCGTCAGGCCGAGGATGCGCTTGAGCAGACCCGACGCGAGGAAGCCGAGCGAAGCGCCCAGTTGCTCAGCCAGCACCAGGGGCAGGTATTGAACATGCAGGCGCTGAAGTCCTGGGGCGCGCAGGAGCGCTCGTTGTCTGCCACGACTCGCCGGGGCATGGGGCAATTGGAAGCCTTGCAGGGCCAGCAGGAAGAAAAACAGACCTGCGTCGGCAGGGCTCAGAAACAGGTCACCGCCTGCCTGCGACAGGTGGAAAAACTCAAGGAGTTATCTCTTTTACTGGCGCAGGAGCCGACATGACGCAGGTTTCAGATAAACCCGCCGAGCGTCCCCGACCGCGTGACGCGCGAGAAGAGCGAGAGCCGGGAATGGCAGGCGTTGTACCCACGGAGCTGACGCGATTGTTTTCCCAGTTGTGGGCTGATGACGGTGAAGGTTCTGGTGCCGGGACTCAGTTGTCGGGAACCAAGGCGTCGGGCGGTGCTGCGATGATCGAGGCGCTGTCCGAGCAATTGGCACCTCGTATGCAGGCCGCTTCGCAGTGGCCGCTTCAAGCGGTGCTGTACCTGCCTCGCCTGGGGCGCATCAACGCCAGTGTGCGCCGTGAACAGAGCGCCTGGAGCATCGAGCTTGAAGCGCAAGAGGATGAGACGGCGCGCTGGCTCAATGGCGTGCGGCAAGAGCTTGAAAACCGGTTTACACAAACGTTGGGGCAGACGGTCAGCCTGCTGCTTCCCTCTGTCGGGTCGGCATGATGATTCCGGCGGTGCCGTTGCCGCGGGTCAGTGGCGATGTGGTTGCTGCACGTCGTCGTCTCGGACGCGGCTTGCGCCTGTCGTTCGACGTTGCGGGGCAGCGTGGAGAGCTGTCGCTCGAACCGGGTCGTGCGCCCAATGGGGAGCAATCATTGTGCTTTGAAACGGCACGCGGGGTGCTGGCATTGGCCGAGGCGGGCCCCCTGCTCAGTCTGCTGGGTGAATGTCCGGTGACCTTGGCCAAGGCGGGCAACGATCCGGACTCCTGGTTCTGGGCGTTGTTCCAGCACCACCTAAGCCCGCAGGTACAAGCGCTGCTGGGTCATGTGCGACTGCTGGAGGTCGATCGCCCCAAGGGTTTTGGTTGCCGACTCAGCGTGACGCTGGGGGCATCCCGGGCGATGGGCTACCTGTGGCTGACGGCAGTGAACTTCCTCGCGTTGTGTGATGCCGGAGCGTGGCGCCGCAATGCCGCGCCGTTGCCAGCGTCGTTTCAACTGGCAATTGCCGTGACCCTTGGGCGCCTGCAACTGCCGATTGCACAAGCGCGCAGCCTGCGCGTTGGTGATGTGCTGATATTGGAACAGAGTTTTTTCCAGGCCCAGGGCGCTGGCCATGTACAGGTTGGCAGGCAGCGACTGCATGGGCGCATTGACGATGACACAGGCGTGTTACGTCTGACACTGACTTCAATTGAGGGCACATCCGTGGATGAAGAATTTACCCCTCCCCACTACTCGGGGTATGACGAAGATGAGCCGGTATTGGACGTATTCGGCCATGAGCCCTTTGATGAGTTGAGCATGGCACTGAACATACGCTGCGGAACGCTGAACCTCACCCTGGGCGATTTGCGCAGCCTCGCGCCCGGGGCCGTATTGGGCATCGCTGGTTACGCTCCCGGTATGGCTGGCCTCTATTACGGTGACCGGCCGATCGGCCTGGGGCAGTTGGTTGAGATCGACGGGCGCCTGGGCTTGCAGCTGTCCCGCGTGATGTTCGGCGGATGATGTTTCAAGGGCTGGACCCCTTAGTTCTCGCGGTGTTTCTGGCGGCATTGTCATTGATGCCCATGTTGTTGATCGTCTGCACAGCGTTCTTGAAAATTGTGATTGTGTTGATGATCACCCGTAACGCCATAGGCGTGCAGCAGGTGCCGCCCAGCATGGCCATCAATGGCATCGCGTTGGCGGCCACGCTGTTTATCATGGCGCCGGTAGGGTATGAAATCGCGGAGAGTATCAAGGTTTCACCCCTTGACTTGAGCAGCGTGCAAACGCTTCTGCAGACGGGAAATGAGGCCATCAAACCCCTACGTGCCTTCATGCTGCGCAACATTGACCCGGATGTACTGACACACCTTTTGGAGAATGCCAAGCGCTTATGGCCTGCGCAGATGGCTCAGGAGGTACAGCGCGAAGACCTCATCCTGCTGATTCCGGCGTTCGTTTTATCGCAGTTGCAGGCGGGGTTTGAGATCGGCTTTCTGATCTACATTCCCTTCATCGTCATCGACTTGATTGTCTCCAACTTGTTGTTGGCGCTGGGCATGCAAATGGTTTCGCCGATGACCATTTCCCTGCCGCTCAAGCTGTTGTTGTTCGTGATGGTGTCCGGTTGGTCGCGGTTGCTCGACAGTCTTTTCCTTTCCTATCTCTGAGTGCCCTATGGAACCTATCGTGCTGTTCAAGCAGGGCATGTTGCTGGTGGTGCTGCTGACGGCGCCGCCGTTGATCGTGGCAGTAGTGGTGGGGGTGCTGACGTCCCTGGTGCAGGCGTTGATGCAGATACAGGACCAGACACTGCCCTTTGGTATCAAGTTGGTGGCGGTGGGCGTCACGCTGATCATGACGGGCCGTTGGATTGGTGTGGAGTTGATCCAATTGATCAACCTGACCTTTGAAATGATCGGCCGCTCGGCGCTGAACTGAGGTCCTGCTCATGTTGGTCTATCTCGAATACCTACCCAGCCTGGTGATCGGCATGGCACGCATCTACCCCTGCGGCATCCTGGTGGCGGCGTTCTGCTTTCAACACATACGCGGTATGCCGCGGCACACTCTGGTGATGGTCATGGCGTTGATGCCCGCGCCGGGTATTCATGCCGCATTGGCGGGCGTGGATTACTCCGCGCTAATGCTGGCTGCGTTGGTACTCAAGGAGGTGGCACTGGGTATCTTACTGGGGGTGCTTCTGGCAATGCCGTTCTGGATGTTCGAGTCAGTGGGGGCACTGTTGGACAACCAGCGCGGCGCCTTGGCAGGTGGGCAACTCAACCCTTCACTGGGGCCGGATGCGACACCAATCGGGCACTTGTTCAAGCAATTGGCGATTTTCCTGCTGATAACCAGTCTCGGGTTGGGCACGTTGACCCAAGTGATCTGGGACAGTTACCTGATCTGGCCGCCCACCCTGTGGTTTCCGCTCCCTGCGGCGAATGGCATCGGTGTGTTCGTCGACCTGCTTGGCGATACCTTCACCCACATGCTGCTCTATGCCGCGCCCTTTATTGCGGTGTTGTTGTTGCTGGAGTTCGGCATTGCACTGTTGGGGGTCTACAGCCAGCAGTTACAAGTGAGTACCCTGGCGCCACCGGTCAAGAGCCTGGCGGGCATTGGCATTCTGCTGTTGTACTTTGCGCTGTTGGAGGATCTGATCGTTGGGCGCATGAGCCTGCTGGGCGATCTTAAACATTCATTGGGCGTTTTGTTCAAGGTCGCGGTGCCATGAGTGATTCCGGCGAAAAAAAGCACCCGGCGTCCGCCAAGAAACTGCGGGACCAACGCAAGAAAGGCCAGGTCGCCCAGAGCCAGGATGTCGCAAAACTGCTGGCGTTGACGGCGATCAGTGAAATCGCCTTGTTCACCGCCGAAACCAGTCTGCAACGCTTCCAGCAATTGATGCTGTTGCCGATGTCACGTCTGAATCAGCCCTTCACGCGCGCACTGGAAGAGGTGCTGTTCGACGGGCTGGGGGTGTTCTTCTCCTTCGCCCTGTTGATGGTCGGGGTTGCGATTACTACCAAGCTGATCAGCAGTTGGATGCAGTTCGGGCTGCTGTTTGCGCCGGAAGCCCTGAAGATGGATTTCAATCGTCTCAACCCCGTGAGCCAGGTCAAGCAGATGTTTTCTGCGCAGCAGTTGATGAACCTGTTGATGAGCGTGGCGAAAGCATTCCTTATCGGTTTGATCCTGTATGTGGTGATCCGGCCCTCGATCGGCACGCTGATCAACCTGGCCAACAGTGACCTGCAAAGCTACATCGTGGCGTTGATCGCGCTGTTCCGTCATCTGTTGCATGTGTGCCTTGGCATGCTGCTAGTGCTGGCGCTTGTCGACTTGACCCTGACCAAGCACTTTTTTGCCAAGCGCATGCGCATGACTCAAGTGGAGGTCGTCAAAGAGTACAAGGACATGGAGGGTGACCCTCATGTGAAGGGGCAGCGCCGTTCGTTGGCGTACCAGTTGGCCCAGGAAGAACCTAAGGTCAAGCTGCCCAAGTTGGAGGAGTCCGACATGTTGGTGGTCAACCCAACGCACTTTGCTGTCGCGCTGTATTACCGACCGGGTAAGACACCGCTGCCGATGTTGGTGAGCAAAGGCACGGACGATGAAGCCCGCACATTGATCCGCCGTGCCAAGGCGGCCGACGTACCGGTGATCCAGTGTGTATGGCTGGCGCGCACGCTTTACACGAAAAAACTGGGCGCCAGCATCCCTCGTGAAACCTTGCAGGCCGTGGCGCTGATTTACCGGACCTTGCGCGAGCTCGACGATGAGGCCAAGCGCGAAACCCTGGAACTGCCCGAGCTTGAGCGGCGTTGATCACCTGTCCAAGGCTTGCAGCGTGGCCAGCGACAGCATCCGGCTGAGGATCCTGTCGAGCGTGCTGGCAGTTGCCGGCAGTGCGTGCCAGATCACCAGGGTGTTCTGGGCGTCGAGGTAAATAAAGCAGCCATCGAATGCCAACGCTTGCTCAAAGCGTCGCTCCAGCACGCGCTGCAATTGCCCGGCCTGCAACGCTTCGCGAGCGACGTGCAGGGCAAGTCCCGGGCAATTTCCAGCGTTCAGTGCGCCTACCTTGATACCGGGCGCGAGGGACAGGTGAGCGGCGGTGCCGCTCACCAGGTCGTCCAGGAATGCCTGGCGTTGATCATCGGGCATACCTGGAAGCTTCACCGTTCCAGCGACACTGTCTGGTAATCCGGCCGCTCGCCGGCGGGCCCAGGTTCGACGCGCATCTGCGGCGGCCACCAGATCACCATCTTGCCCTGGGTCGATTGTGGGCGTGAGCATGAATCACCTTTGCAGGTGGGTGTACAACCGGCGAGGTGCAGGACTGCGAAGATCAGGGTGACGTACAACAAGCTGTGTTTCATGGCGTGGCCTTCCGGGCTGGAGTGATCAATGAGGGGCGGGGCACACTGAGGTGTTCGTCCTTCACCACCGGACGCATGGCGATAAACACCTCGGCTTCTTCGCCTGGCTTGAGCCAGGCGCGCGGCCACACGGTGACCGCCAGGGTCTGCGAGTTGCTGCACTCTTTTTCGTCGATACGTACGTTGCGCTTGAACTGGTTGCGCAACACCACGACCGCCACGTTGTAATGCGGGCCTGCGTACCACTGGCTGCGGTCGGTATTAAGCGCCAGTAAGTCACGGGTGCTGCACAAGCTGTTCAGTCCCAGAGGCATCGGCGCCGAGTTGAACGCTTTGGGCACTTCCCCGCTGACCATACGTGCCAGGGTGCTGATGATGTCACTGCGCTTGATCACCGGTTCGTGCGGTGAAATCCGCCTGGCCAGCGGTGTGAGGGCGGCTTGCAACTCGGCCTGGTCGGCCTGCGGCAAATAGCGAGACGGGTCGTCCTGGTCCCCGATAACGCGGGGTGTGAGGATAAACAGGCGTTCACGTCGATTGTTCTGGCGCTCCGTCGAGGAAAACAGCGCCTTGCCCAGCAGGGGAATATCTCCCAGCAGGGGAATCTTTCTTTGTTTGTCTGTGCTTTCGGTGACATGGAAACCGCCGACCACCAGCGAGCGCTTTTCCGCCATCACGGCTTGTGTACTGACCTTGCCCCGGCGTACATCAAGGTGGTTGGGGTCAGGGTTGGTCGCGTCGAAATTGCCATCTTCAATGTCCACTGCCAAATGGATCTGGTGAACGCCGCGGCTGGTGGTGACCCTGGGCACGACCTGAAAGCTGGTGCCCACGGTGACGGGTAAAATGGTTGCGTTTTCGCTGCCGGGAGTGAGGTATTGGGTGCGGTTGAAATCGATCACCGCCGGTTGGTTTTCCAGGGTCAGCACCGATGGGTTCGACACCATGGTTGCCAGTCCCTTCTCTTCCAGCGCGCGGATATCGGCGTAGAAACGATCGCGGTTTTCAATCGACAACTGCGACGATGTGCCGGGTGCCATGTTGACGCCGCCTCGGAAGCGGCTGTTCTGGAAACCCCAGTTCACCCCGAATTCGCGCAATTGCGTACGCTCGATGTCGAGAATGATCGCGTCGATTTCGATCAACTTTCGCGCAACGTCGAGTTGGGTGATCAGTTCGCGGTACATCGCCTGGCGTTCCGGCAGGTCATAGATGAGCACGGCGTTATTGCGCACATCGGCTTCGACGCGGATCCGGCTGGCGGGTACCGGTGCTCGCGGCGTCAACGCGGGTGCTGCGTCCACTGGCCCGGTGTTGCCCTGTGTACCGAGCATTTGGCCCAGCAGCGGGTTGCCCAGTCGCGGCACATTGGGCGTGAGAGGCGCGGGTTGGGATGATGGGCGTGGATTCAGCCCCGTGAGCGTAGAGGCAGAGCGTGGTTCCAGCAGCCCGCGTAAAATGCTGGCGACACCGGGAATGTTGAGTTTTTCTCCGCGGTAATCCACCTGGCGGTCCGTCGCATTGGCAAACTTCAACGGGTAACTCAACACGCTCTGTTTTTCATCCGGTGAGCGGCGCTGGCTGCTGAACTGCTTGATCTGTTCGATATAGCGCTTGGGGCCGGAGACGAGTACGACCCCGTCTTCGGGCAACTCGCCCCAACCGAAACGGCTATCGAGCAGTCCGATATCGGTCAGCGCCTGCTTGAGGTCGGAAATCGTCTCTGATGAGACCTCCAGGCGTGCTGACTCCTGCTGATCCAGCGTGCTGATGTAGAGCGTGTTGTTGTAGAGGTACCACTGGAAACGGTGTTCGACACCTAGTCTGTCCAGCAGTGACTGTGGGGTGTTCGCGCGGATCTTGCCGTTGACGTCCCCCTCCAGCAGGCCCTCGATTTGCAATTGCGTGCCAAAGGTCTGGGCGAAGTCTTCGAGGACTTCGCGTAGTGGTTTGTGTTCGGCCTCATAGGCGTAGGCGGTGTTTTTCCATTCCGGGGGAATGGCGGCCAGGACGCTTTGCGCAGGTATCAGCAACCAGGGGAGTGTGAGCAGGCAACGCCAGGGGGCAAGCCTTGACGATGTTCCGGGCAAGGCAGTAGGCATGCGGTTATAGCTGTGGGTCTTGTTGTACATAGAGTTCTCTGGTTAATACGACAGCGAACGTAACGAAGTAGGTTTGGATTGATGAGCCGGCAGGGCAAGGCGCGCGAACGTCGAGCGCCACGTGTCGCGTTGGTTGAGCAGGGCTTCGAGGCTGTTGAGCAACGACGTCTCGTGCGGGTCTGTGCGCAGGCATTGGACCAACCAGAGCGCGCCACTGTCAGGCGCTTGGGCAAGCGAGCCTTGAAAGTGATTCAGGCTGACCGCACCCAGTCGCAGCCAACAGTGCAACGGTGCGTGATCCGGCCGACAGGACGTCAGTTGAACGCAGATCAACACGGCGTCGCCGTGACGTTTCAGGATGATTTCATCGTTGTTCTCGAGGGCGAGCATCTGTTCTGAGTCGCCGCCCAACCAGTCAATAAGTTGATCTTCCAACTTATGGCACACCGTCTAGTGCGGTTTTGAACAGCATGTGGTTGACCCGGCTGTGCTCGTTGAACGCCCAATCGGAGTGATGCCTTTTAAACATGCTCTCGTAAAACATCAGCATGTCCTCTGAGGTCTCCGCAGGGGACTGTTCGAAGGTTTTATAACGCAGGGTGTCAGCCTTAACTTGGCCCAGAAGCTCACGTTTGAAGCCGTTATAGAAGTCCATGATTCTCTCCTGATAGACCTCACCTCTGTGGTCAGTGCTGGCTATTCAGTTCCAAGTTGATTGCGCCAGGCCAGCCAGTGGAGCCTGATCACCTTCTTTGGAAAACGGGGCAAGCATGGAGGCCCAATTGATGTGAAAGTCGCCTTCGTCGGTTTTCAGAACGAGGGTTTGAGTGCTGATGGTGTCGTCTGGCTGAAGTCTCCAACGCGCGGCGTCATGGCGGCTGAGGCAATGTTTGAGTGCCTCGATTTCCCGTGGATGACACAACAGGAGCGCATTCACCTCCGGTACCTGGCTTGCCAGCAATTGCTTGAGCAGCGCTGCCAGGCGTTGTGGCTGCGGCGTCTCGTCAAGCAGGTGCCTGATCGCCTGGTTGACGACCCCTGTGATGTACCGCTCCAGGTTGTCGCTCAATGCTTTTTGCTCGTTTTCCCATCGATGCAGCTGTGCGTTGGCGCGTTGCCAGAACGCCTGGCCCGCCTGCTCCAAAAGCGCCTCGCGGCTGAGTTGTGCGCGGTTGAGCAACGCGCCAGCCTGAGCCTTGGCGCGGGTTAACAGGTGTTCGGCTTGGGTGCAGTCAGCGAGCACCTCTCTGGGAATCAGCCCGTGCGACAGGCTATGGGCGTCGGGCGGCAGCGTGATTTTGCGTCGGCAGAGCATCTTCAGTTGTCCATTGCGTGGGGCGCAGGCACCAAGCGAGTGCTGGCGCGTGTTGTCATGCGCCACACCACGGCTTGCCACAGGGTATCCAGGCGACTCGCATCGCCGGCGTATGGGCGGTGGCTTCTTTCCAGTTCGAGCACACGCGCAAAGCAAAAGCGCAATCGGAGGCGTTGCCAGACGGGAGGCTCAACCCATGCACGCAGCAGCTGCAACGGATCGTCTGCAGGTAACAGTGTTTGCGGGGGCAGGGCCTTGGCAATTCGCTTGCACCATAGGTAATGATCCTCCTGCAAGGCGGTGGTGGTTTGCGGCCTACAAATGCTGTCAAGCAGATCGAGCACGAAATCGAGTTCCGAGGCCGACGCCAAGGCCAGCTTGAGCAGCGTGGGGTGAGGAGCAGGGGGCAGGCCGGGGGCAATCCCTTCGACGGTACAGTTCACTGGGGCGTCGATAAGGCACAGCGCGTTGATTACTGGGTCGCCGAGGGTACGCCAGTCATCGTGTGCCGACCTCCAAGGACGCGCCCACCATTGCGCCCAGCCCAGGTGTTCACTCACGGGTTGGTCGCTTGCGGATTATCTGAGTAGCCGGCCGCCGCTTGGATTGCCCGCTGTCGCCGGTTGCGCAGGAAGAGTAACGCGGCCGTCGTCATCACGATGGCAACCAATGTAAGGGTCATGCTGGCGCGCCAAAAGCCGAGGTCATTTGCGGGTATCAAGAACGGCCCAAAATACGCCAGCTGCCGTTGCTCTTGATAGGCGATTGAAGGCACGAAGACCACCGTGAGCTTTTGCGGGTTATCCACCGCCGTGGACATTCCCGGGATGCTGCTGGCAACCATTCGGCGAACCCGAGAACGGATATTATCGGGGTCTAGCCGCGGATCATGCTTGATGAACACCGAAGCAGAGGCCGGTTGCACCGGTTCTCCCGGCGCGATGCGCTCTGGAAGCACCACATGCACCCGGGCGACGATGACTCCGTCAATGTTCGACAAGGTCGCCTCAAGCTCCTGGGACAGGGCATAGATGTACCGAGCCCGCTCCTCCAGTGGTGTTGAAATGACGCCGTCCTTGCGAAACGTATCGCCCAATGTGGTACGTGCGATCTTGGGCAATCCGACCGCCTCCAACGTACGCACGGCACGACCGATGTCGATGGCATTGACGACCACGACAACACCGTCTTTAGCCGGCACTTTTTGTGCGCGGATATGCTTGTCAGCCAATTCGGCAATGACCTCGTTGGCTTCCTGTTCGGATAATTGGCGGTGAAGTTCGACGCGCTCACTGCAACCGTTCAGCAAGAAGGCGAGCCATAAAAGCAGCAGAGCGGGGAGGAAGGACTTCATGCCCATCTACTGCAAATTGCTGATTTTATCGAGGCCTTGGGCGGTTTTCCCGACACTCTTGACCAGGATGTGAGTCAGCAGCAAGGTGTTGGAAAGGTGGCTGGGGTAGTCCCGCATTGCACGCTCGTTATTTTTTTTACTGAGGGCGCGCAAACTTTTGCCCATGCGTTCTGTTGAGTGGGCGAGCGCGTCTGACGCATCTGCCAGCAGGCTGTTCCGTTCAGCCCGATGCGTGGTGGCAGCCAGGGGGGTTGGCTGTGCCAGGGCTGAGGTGAAGAGATGGATATCGGCAGACGGTGCGGGTGAATATTCAACTGATCTGTGTGCGCTGCCAGTGTCGTCATGCTCTGCGGAAAAAACGGTTTTGATTTGCATGCCAGACCTTTTGCATCAAGGGCTCAGGAGGGCGACGCTGGGTAAGTGTCGCCGGTGTAGAAAACTTCCCCGACTGATTGCCTCGGGGAAGCTGGCCATTCTTAACGGTAGCTGTCAGCAACAGCCTTCAAGCCGACTTGCCACCTGGCGTCTCGAGACAACTCTGCGATCTTTTTGTTGTCTTCTTTAGATCCTTCGGCGGTTTCTTCCAAACTCGGTGCGCCTGCGCCTGCGCCATAACCATTGTTTACCGGATAAGGGGTATAGCCGGTGTTAGAGGGTATCGTCATTGGGTGTTCTCCATGGATGCCTGCAATAAAGATAGTGGGTTTGCCAGTTTGATTCATAATGTTTGAATCGCTGCTGGCACTAACTATGTGGCCGTTGGTGTGGATGGCGTTCCTGAAGTTTTCCGTGCAAATGTTTCGAATTGTTAGTTGATTGCCTGGGGTTTAATCCAACGAAATATGAAGTTGTTTCATTCGGTAGTAAAGCGTGCGTTTGGCCACGCCTAACTCGACTGCCACACGGTCCACATTGTGTTCGTGCCGCAGCAGAGACTCTTCAATCAGCGTCTTTTCAATCTGTTGAAGGCGGCCCTTGAGGCCTATCTCGACCCCTTCATCCGGCATGGCCGGCCCACACAGCGGTGGCAGTCCCAGTACGCAGCGCTTGGCGGCCGAGCGCAATTCACGCACGTTACCCAGCCAGGAATAGTCAAGCAGTTGCAGCAGCAGCGTGCAGGGCGGTGAAGGTGGTGGGCGTTTGAATCGCTCGGCCTCCTGCCTGAGCATGCTCAAGAATAAAGGGATAATGCGTTCACGGCGCTCACGCAGGGGCGCGAGCTGGATGGTGACCACATTCAGGCGGAAATAAAGATCGCGCCTGAACGCCCCTCGCTCGACCATTTTATGCAGCAACTGCTGGGCAGACGCTATAACGCGCATATCCACCGGAATGAAGCGGGTCGAACCCAAGCGCTCAACGCCACGAGCCTCCAGAACTCGCAGCAGCTTGGCCTGGAGCGAGAGCGGCAAGCTGTCGATTTCATCCAGGTACAAGGTGCCCAGGTGCGCGGCTTCGATGAAGCCTGCTCGTGATTGCACGGCGCCGGTGTACGCGCCGCTGTTGACTCCAAACAGTTGACTCTCCGCCAGGGTCTCCGGAATGGCTGCGCAATTGACCGCGACCAGGTTACCCCGTCGCCCTGATAGCCGATGAATGCGTTGTGCCAAGGTATCTTTGCCGGTGCCGGTTTCTCCCAGCAACAGGATGTCAACGTTGAGGGGGGCAGTGCTGCTCAAGACATGTTCAATGTCAGCGTCTTCAATGAGTGAGGTGCTTGTTTCGTTTTCCATGTGGTCAAGCGCCGACATCGGATGATTACTCCATACTCGCTCTTGCTTCACTGTCGAAAAGACAACGTGCAGGCTCTGCACAATAGAGCGAATTTTATAACAGTTATCATCGGTCCTTAGGGTGATTAGTTGCCGAAGTCATGTGGGATAAGTTTGATAGTTTTCGGTCGCTAAACGTATTAAGTAGAGCGGTGCAGGGGAGAGTAGGCCGAGTCTGAAAACCGTTGATATTTAGACTGATCTGTTGTGTCAGAGTATTCGTAAAGTCGTCGCCCACAAAAAAGCCGATGCAGTGCATCGGCTTTTTATAATCGACGTAAACCGCGAGTAGCGATTACACGTTGAAACGGAAGTGCATCACGTCGCCATCTTTAACGATGTATTCCTTGCCTTCCAGGCGCCATTTGCCCGCTTCCTTGGCACCGGCTTCACCCTTGAACTGGATGAAGTCGTTGTAGGCGATCACTTCGGCGCGGATAAAGCCTTTTTCGAAGTCAGTGTGGATCACACCGGCGGCCTGTGGTGCGGTGGCACCGACCTTGACGGTCCAGGCGCGGACTTCTTCAACACCGGCGGTGAAGTAGGTCTGCAGGTTGAGCATCTCGTAGCCGGCGCGGATTACGCGGTTCAGGCCAGGTTCTGTCAGGCCGAGGGCCTCGAGGAACATATCCTTTTCTTCGCCGTCATCCAGTTCGGCGATTTCCGCTTCGATCTTGTTGCACACCGGAACAACGATGGCGCCTTCTTCGTCAGCGATGGCCTTGACCACGTCCAGCAGTGGGTTGTTCTCGAAGCCGTCTTCAGCGACGTTGGCGATGTACATCACAGGCTTGGTGGTCAGCAGGTGGAAGCCCTTGATCACGGCCTTCTCATCGACGCCCATGTTCTTCATCAGGCTGCGTGCCGGCTTGCCTTCGGTGAAGTGAGCGATCAACTGCTCCAGCAGGCCTTTCTGGACCACGGCGTCCTTGTCGCCACCCTTGGCGTTGCGCGCGACTTTCTGCAGTTGCTTCTCGCAGCTGTCGAGGTCGGCGAAGATCAGTTCCAGGTCGATGATTTCGATGTCGCGTTTCGGGTCGACACTGTTGGAGACGTGAATCACGTTCTCGTCTTCAAAGCAGCGGACCACGTGGGCGATGGCATCGGTTTCACGGATGTTGGCCAGGAACTTGTTGCCCAGGCCTTCACCTTTCGACGCGCCGGCAACCAGGCCAGCGATGTCGACGAATTCCATGGTGGTCGGCAGGATGCGTTTTGGATTGACGATGGCCGCCAGGGCGTCCAGGCGTGGATCCGGCATCGGCACGATACCGCTGTTGGGCTCGATGGTGCAGAAGGGGAAGTTCTCCGCCGCAATACCGGACTTGGTCAGGGCGTTGAACAGGGTGGATTTGCCGACGTTGGGCAGGCCGACGATGCCGCAATTGAATCCCATGGTGTTTCCCCTCGGTAAGAGTCAGGCCTTCTGGCTGTGCAGGTTTTTCATCGCGCGGTTCCATTCACCGGCGAAGATATCCGGCAGCACGCCGAGGGCAAAGTCGATGCTGGCATCGAGTTTTTCCTGTTCGGCGCGTGGCGCACGACCCAGGACGAAATTTGAAACCATACTGGCAACGCCTGGGTGGCCAATGCCGAGCCGCAGACGGTAGAAATTATTCTGATTGCCCAACTGCGCAATGATGTCGCGCAGGCCGTTGTGCCCGCCATGCCCGCCGCCCAGCTTGAGCTTGGCAACACCGGGTGGCAGGTCCAGTTCGTCATGGGCCACCAGGATTTCCTCGGGTTTGATCCGGAAGAAGCCCGCAAGTGCCGCGACAGCCTGGCCGCTGCGGTTCATGTAGGTGGTGGGAATCAGCAGACGAACATCCTGACCCAGGTGCGAAAAGCGCCCGGTCAGGCCAAAATATTTGCGATCGGCCACCAGGTTCACACCTTGGGCGTGGGCGATGCGCTCAACAAAAAGGGCCCCCGCGTTATGCCGGGTCTGTTCGTATTCGGCGCCTGGATTTCCCAGGCCAACGATCAGTTTAATGGCAGTCACGACAGGGGCCCTTCCTTTGGAGTTGTGGATAACATCGCCGCAACCGGTGTGCGGCGAAAGTGGACGACAGAAGCTATTTACTCAAGAGTAAACGCCGCGTTATCGCCCGCTTTCTCGCTACGTTCCGGTCCGCGATGTTTCCTCAAGCTCCGGCAATACAGAGTGAATTACTCTGCAGCGCCTTCTTCAGCTTCTGGAGCAACGCGTGGAGCGTGAACGTTGGCAACAGCTTTGTCATCACCGTGAGCCAGTGCGACAAACTCAACGCCTTTAGGGGCTTTGAGGTCGGACAGGTGAACGATAGCGCCGATTTCCAGAGCCGACAGGTCGACTTCGATGAACTCAGGCAGGTCTTTCGGCAGGCAGGTCACTTCGATTTCGTTCAGGACGTGCGAGATCTCGCCGCCTTTCTTGACCGGAGCGTCTTCACCAACAAAGTGCACAGGCACGATGGCGGTCAGTTTCTGGCCAGCTACAACGCGAACGAAGTCAGCGTGCATGATGAACTGCTTGGACGGGTGACGCTGCATCGCTTTAACGATGACGTTCTGCTTGGCGCCGTCGACGTTCAGCTCGATAACGTGGCTGTAGGCAGCTTCGTTTTCGAACAGCTTGGCGATTTCCTTGGCCAGGATGGTCACGGATTCAGCAGGCTTGTTACCACCGTATACAACGGCTGGGATGTTGGCGGCGTGACGCAGGCGGCGGCTCGCACCTTTCCCCAGGTCAGTACGCGCTTGAGCGTTCAGAGTAAAGTCAGTCATTTTGTATCTCCAAAATAGCCATCATCGAGGGGCGTTTGCGACCAGCGCCGTACTCGACATGGGCAAAAAAGCCCCGCCCCAACAGAATGTCGGGGCGGGGCGCTTTTCGTCAGTGAGATGTGCCGAAGGTTTGACCCTTAGCGGAACATCGCGCTGATCGATTCTTCATTGCTGATGCGGCGGACCGCCTCGGCAACGACCGGTGCGATATCCAGTTGACGGATACGTGCACAGGCTTGAGCGGCGGCGGACAACGGGATGGTGTTCGTCACCACCAGTTCGTCCAACACGGAATTCTCGATGTTCTCGATCGCTCGGCCCGACAGCACAGGGTGTGTGCAGTAGGCGAAGACTTTAGCCGCACCGTGCTCTTTCAAGGCTTTCGCCGCGTGGCACAGGGTGCCGGCGGTGTCGACCATGTCATCAACCAGAATACAGGTACGCCCTTCGACATCACCGATGATATGCATCACTTCAGAGTGATTGGCTTTCTCACGGCGTTTGTCGATGATCCCGAGGTCCACGCCCAGGGATTTGGCAACAGCCCGTGCACGCACGACGCCACCAATGTCCGGGGACACGATCATCAGGTTTTCAAAGCGCTGGTCTTCGATGTCATCCACCAATACGGGGGAGCCGTAGATGTTATCTACCGGAATATCGAAGAACCCCTGGATTTGGTCAGCGTGCAGGTCAACCGTGAGAACACGGTCGATACCTACCACGGTCAGCATGTCAGCGACGACTTTCGCGCTGATAGCCACACGTGCGGAACGCGGACGGCGATCCTGACGGGCATAACCAAAGTAAGGGATTACAGCTGTGATTCGAGTCGCTGAGGAGCGGCGGAAGGCATCAGCCATCACGACGAGTTCCATCAGGTTATCGTTGGTCGGAGCGCAAGTCGGCTGAATAATGAAGACGTCTTTACCGCGAACGTTTTCATTGATCTCGGCTGTAATTTCGCCGTCGGAGAACTTACCGACAGAGATGTCACCGAGAGGGATATGCAGCTGACGTACAACACGCCGAGCCAGATCGGGGTTAGCATTCCCCGTAAAGACCATCATCTTGGACACGCGCAGTACCTAGAGGCTGAGGGTAACCTGGATGAGTATAGAAAATGGCAGGGGCGGCTGGATTCGAACCAACGCATGGCAGGATCAAAACCTGCTGCCTTACCGCTTGGCGACGCCCCTGTATCTGTTGCAACGAGTGCCTAACACTCGGTTCCTTTAGAGCAGACTTTGCAGCTTGCGATGCAACATCGAAACGTTGCTTCCCTTTGCTACAAACCCTGTAAGGGTCTCTGTAAGAAGGGCCGAGACTTTATCAGCTTCAGCTTTGCTTGGGAAGCCCCCAAACACACAACTTCCAGTTCCGGTTAATTTTGCTTCGGTAAATTTACCTAGCAAATTCAAAGCGTTACGTACCTCTGGATAACGCCTTGCTACAACCGGTAAGCAGTCATTTCGACTGTTTCCCTTGGGAACGGGGCGCACTTTAATGGGAGAAGAGTTACGTGTCAACAACGGATCTGAAAAAATTTCTGCTGTACTTACAGATACTTGCGGCACAAGCACGACATACCAAGGCTCTTCGGGGTATTCCGGGCTGAGTTTCTCCCCCACGCCCTCGGCGAAAGCCGCGTGGCCACGCACGAAAACCGGGACGTCGGCGCCCAGTGTCAGGCCCAGCGCGGCCAGGCGATCATCGTCCCAACCCAGTTGCCACAAGTGATTGAGACCCAGCAAAGTGGTCGCGGCATTCGAGCTGCCGCCACCGATTCCACCGCCCATGGGCAAAATTTTATCGATCCAGATATCGATGCCTAGTCCGCATCCGGATTGTTCCTGAAGTTTTTTCGCCGCCTTCACGATGAGGTTGCTGTCGTGAGGCACACCTTCGAATTCGGTATGCAGCTTGATCACGCCATCGTCGCGCACGGCGAAAGTCAGTTCATCGCCGTAGTCGAGGAATTGAAACAGCGTCTGCAGCTCGTGGTAACCGTCTTCACGGCGACCGAGGATGTGCAGCATCAGATTGAGTTTTGCCGGGGAGGGCAGGGTCAGTGTTTGTACAGTCACGTTATTGCCCCAGTTTGCGCGGTTGCCAGTCCTTGATCACCAGCGTGACGTCAAGGTCGGGACCGTGCAGCTTGATGCGTTCAGGCAGCGAATAACCGCTTTGCTCTACGTAGCTCAAATACTCCACCTGCCAGCCGTCCTGTTCCAACGTGGCCAGGCGGCTGTCACCGTTGAGGCTCAGGCGACTCTTGCTGTCAGGCGCGGGCAGGCCGCGTACCCACCAGACCAGATGAGACACCGGCAGCTTCCAGCCAATCTGTTGTTCCAGCAACGTTTCCGGCGAAGTCGCTTCATAACGGCCCTGATTGGCCACTTCAAGACTGACTTGCCCCGGTCGACCGGTCAGACGTGCCGCGCCACGGCCCAGCGGACCGGACAGGCGAATATCGTAGTAGTCCTGGCGTTGCAGCCAGAACAAGGTGCCGCTGCCGGAATCCTTCGGCGCGCGAACCCCCACTTTGCCTTCGATTTGCCAGCCGTCGATGCTGCTGAGCTGATCCTTGTGCTGCTTCCATTGCGCCGGGTTGCCCTGGCCTTCAACGGATTCGCGGCTACCTATGCCCGCGCAACCGGCGAGCAGGGCGATGAAACTGAAAACAACAATGTGGCGCAAGAACATAAGCTTAAAGGGTCTCGGATCCGGTCAGGCGCTTGATGGTGCCGCGCAGGATGGGGCTTTCGGGTTGTTCCTTGAGGAATTTTTCCCAGACTTGTCGTGCTTCACGCTGTTTGCCGTTGGCCCATAGCACTTCGCCCAGGTGAGCAGCGACTTCCTGGTCGGGGAAGCGTTCCAGAGCCTGGCGCAGCAAGCGTTCGGCTTCGTCCAGGTTGCCCAGGCGGTAATTCACCCAGCCCAGGCTGTCGAGTACGGCCGGGTCTTCCGGGTTGAGCTTGTGGGCTTGTTCGATCAACACCTTGGCTTCGGCGTAACGCGTGGTGCGGTCGGACAGCGTGTAACCCAAGGCGTTGAGGGCCATGGCGTTGTCTGGGTCGCGCTTGATGATCAGGCGCAGGTCTTTTTCCATCTGGGCCAGGTCATTGCGTTTTTCCGCCTGCATGGCGCGGGTATACAGCAGGTTCAAATCGTCGGGGAATTGCAACAAGGCTTGTTGCAGCAGTTTCCAGGCACGTTCACCCTGATTGTTGGCCGACAAAGTCTCAGCCTGGATCAGGTACAGCTGGATCGCATAGTCCGGCTCGGCATCGCGCGCCGCAGCCAGGCGTTTTTCCGCCTCGTCGGTGCGACCGTTGCTCATCAGGATATCGGCCTGGCGCAACTGGGCGGGCAGGTAATCATTGCCTGGGCCGACCTGGGCGTATTCGAGCAGGGCGGCCTGCGGGTCGTTGCGCTCCTCGGCGATACGGCCAAGGTTCAGGTGCGCCGAATCCACATGGCTTTCGCGCTGGATCAGCTCTTCCAGGTAACCCTTGGCCTCGTCCCAGGCCTTGGCTTCCAGGCACACCAGTGCCAGGGAGTAGCGCAATTCGTCATCGTCCGGGTATTGCTGGACCAGGCTGGCGAACTGCACTTTGGCGTCCTCCATGCGGTCCTGCTCGACCAACATGCGCGCGTAGGTCAGGCGCAGGCGCTTGTCTTCCGGATACTTCTTGATGCTTTTTTCCAGCAGCGGAATCGCTTCCTTGCCGCGATTGAGATTCTGCAGCAGGCGCGCACGCAGCAGGATAGGCGCGATTTCGCCTTCTTCCGGCGGATTCTGCTCGAGCAGCTTCAGCGCTGCGTCAGCTTCGTCATCCTGTTGCAGCAGCAAGGCCTTGCCAAAAATCAGCTGGCTGTTCTTCGGGTGTTTTTGCAGCAGGCGGTCGAAGCTCTTCATCAAACCGTTGCGCGTGTCCTGGTCAGTGTCGGCCGCCGACAACGCGAGAAAGTCGAAATGGGTGTCGCCCTTGCCCTGCAGGACCTTCTCCATATAGACCATGGAGTCGTCATAGCGCCCGGCGCGTGCCAGTTGAACGGCCGCCGCGCGTTGTGCTTCCAGGTCGTCCGGTGCGTTCTTCGCCCAGATCAGCGAGGTATCCAGCGCAGCCTGGTCGGCGCCCAGGTACTCGGCGATGCGGAACGCGCGCTCGGAAATCCCCGGATCCTGGGTGTTGATGGCCTGGGTCACGTAGTTGTCCAGTGCAATGTCGAAACGATTGCGCTGGCCGGCGAGTTCCGCGGTCAGCAGGCTGTACACCGTTTCTTCACTGAACGAGGAATAAACCTTGGGCTTTTCAGGGGCAGGGGTGCTGTCTTCCACCGGCGGCGTACCGTCCGGCGACACGGGTGCCATGGCCTGGCAGCCGCTGAGGAAGACAAAAGCAAGGAGCAACGCGGAAGATCTATTCATATAGGAAGAGGACGACTAACCTGCGGTCGGATCATCATGACACAAGCCTTCGGCCAAACATAACCGAGTCTCAGTGGGTGCCTTTATAGACACAAGGCATTAGGACAATAGCTTACGGTGGTTGTTCTGAATCTTTCGAAGTAGGACAATTGTCGGCTTCCCGACATCATCAGCGATATTGAATGGCCTTCCTCGCACTCGGTATTAACCACAAGACTGCCTCCGTAGACGTGCGCGAGCGCGTGGCGTTTACGCCAGAGCAGTTGGTTGAGGCCCTGCAGCAGCTCTGCCGGCTCACCGACAGTCGCGAAGCTGCGATCCTTTCGACCTGCAATCGCAGCGAGCTTTATATAGAGCAGGAACATCTTTCAGCGGATGTGGTACTGCGCTGGCTGGCCGATTACCACCATTTAAGCCTCGACGACCTGCGCGCGAGCGCTTATGTGCACGAAGAGGATGCGGCAGTTCGTCACATGATGCGTGTGGCATCCGGTCTCGATTCGCTGGTGTTGGGCGAACCGCAGATCCTCGGCCAGATGAAATCCGCCTACGCCGTGGCGCGTGAGGCTGGCACCGTCGGCCCGCTGCTGGGCCGGCTGTTCCAGGCGACGTTCAATTCCGCCAAGCAAGTGCGCACCGATACGGCCATCGGTGAAAACCCGGTGTCCGTGGCGTTTGCTGCCGTCAGCCTGGCCAAACAGATTTTCAGTGACTTGCAGCGCAGCCAGGCCCTGCTGATCGGCGCTGGTGAGACCATCACCCTGGTCGCCCGTCACCTGCACGATCTGGGCGTGAAGCGCATTGTTGTCGCCAACCGCACCCTGGAGCGTGCGAGCATTCTTGCCGAGCAGTTCGGCGCGCATGCCGTGTTGCTGGCGGATATCCCGGCCGAGCTGGTGCGCAGCGATATCGTCATCAGCTCCACCGCCAGCCAGTTGCCGATTCTTGGCAAGGGCGCGGTCGAGAGCGCGTTGAAGCTGCGCAAGCACAAACCGATCTTTATGGTGGATATCGCCGTTCCTCGGGATATCGAACCCGAAGTCGGCGAGTTGGACGACGTTTACCTCTATAGCGTCGACGATCTGCACGAAGTGGTCGCCGAAAACCTCAAGAGCCGTCAGGGCGCCGCCCAGGCTGCTGAAGAGATGGTCAGCACGGGCGCCGAAGAATTCATGGTGCGCCTGCGTGAATTGGCGGCGGTGGATGTGCTCAAGGCGTATCGTCAGCAGGGCGAACGCCTGCGCGACGAGGAGTTGATCAAGGCCCAGCGCTTGCTGGCCAACGGCAGCAGCGCCGAAGAAGTGCTGATGCAACTGGCGCGCGGTCTTACCAACAAGCTGCTCCACGCGCCCAGCGTACAATTAAAAAAGCTTACCGCCGAAGGCCGCCTCGATGCGCTGGCCATGGCCCAGGAACTCTTTGCCCTCGGTGAGGGCGCGTCAGATAGCTCTTCGGATAAAAAACCGCAATGAAAGCGTCACTGCTCAATAAACTGGACGTGCTCCAGGACCGTTTCGAAGAACTGACCGCCCTGCTCGGCGATGGCGAAGTCATCTCTGATCAGGCCAAATTCCGTACGTATTCCAAGGAATACGCGGAAGTTGAGCCGATTGTGACCACCTATGGGCAGTGGCTTAAAACCCAGGCCGACCTCGAAGGCGCCCAGGCACTGCTCAAGGATAGCGACCCGGACATGCGTGAAATGGCCGTGGAAGAAGTCCGTGAAGCCAAGGAAAAGCTGGCTGCGCTGGAAGGCGACCTGCAACGCATGCTGCTGCCGAAGGACCCGAACGACGGGCGCAACGTATTCCTCGAAATCCGTGCCGGCACTGGCGGCGACGAAGCAGCGATCTTCTCCGGCGACCTGTTCCGCATGTATTCGCGGTATGCCGAGCGCCGCGGCTGGCGGGTAGAAATCCTGTCCGAGAACGAAGGCGAGCACGGCGGCTATAAAGAAGTCATCGCGCGGGTTGAAGGCGATAACGTCTACGGCAAGCTCAAGTTCGAGTCCGGCGCACACCGCGTACAACGCGTGCCGGCGACCGAGTCCCAGGGCCGAATCCACACGTCCGCTTGCACCGTGGCCGTGCTGCCCGAGCCGGACGAGCAGGAAGCCATCGAGATCAACCCAGCCGACTTGCGCGTCGACACCTACCGCTCGTCGGGCGCTGGCGGTCAGCACGTCAACAAGACCGACTCCGCCATCCGCATCACTCACTTGCCGTCGGGCATCGTGGTGGAATGCCAGGAAGAGCGCTCCCAGCACAAGAACCGTGCGCGGGCCATGTCCTGGCTGTCGGCCAAGCTCAACGACCAGCAGACCAGCGCCGCCGCCAACGCGATTGCCAGCGAGCGCAAGCTGTTGGTGGGCTCGGGCGACCGCTCCGAGCGCATCCGCACCTACAACTTTGCCCAGGGCCGGGTCACCGACCACCGGGTCAACCTCACGCTTTACTCCCTGGACGAGATTCTCGCCGGTGGCGTAGACGCCGTGATCGAGCCATTGCTCGCCGAATACCAGGCGGATCAACTCGCGGCGATAGGTGAATAAATGACCATCATCGCCAGCCTGCTGCGCGCCGCTGACCTTCCGGATTCGCCCACTGCGCGTCTGGATGCCGAATTGTTGTTGGCGGCGGCTCTGGGCAAGTCGCGCAGCTACTTGCACACCTGGCCCGAGAAAATCGTCACCAGTGAAGACGCGCTGACTTTTGCCGGCTACCTGCAACGTCGTCGTGGCGGTGAGCCGGTGGCGTATATCCTCGGCCAGCAAGGTTTCTGGAAGCTGGACCTGGAGGTCGCGCCCCACACGCTGATCCCGCGTCCGGACTCTGAATTGCTGGTGGAAGCGGCCCTGGAATTGTTACCGGCCACGCCCGCCAAGGTCCTCGACCTGGGCACCGGCAGCGGTGCCATCGCCTTGGCCCTGGCCAGCGAGCGCCCTGCCTGGCAAGTCACCGCCGTCGACCGAGTGTTGGAAGCGGTGGCACTGGCCGAGCGCAATCGCCAGCGCCTGCACCTTGACAACGCAATGGTGCTGAACAGCCATTGGTTCAGTGCACTGCAAGGTCATACCTATGATCTGATCATCAGCAACCCGCCTTACATTGCCGCCAATGATCCGCACCTGGTGGCGGGCGATGTGCGTTTTGAGCCGGCTAGCGCATTGGTGGCTGGCCATGACGGGTTGGACGACCTGCGGTTGATCATCAAAGAAGCCCCCGCCCACCTGAATGCCGGCGGGCGACTGCTGCTGGAGCACGGTTACGACCAGGCGCCGGCCGTGCGCGACCTGCTGTTGAGGGAAGGCTTTGAAGAGGTTCACAGCCGCATCGACCTCGGCGGCCACGAGCGCATCACCCTGGGACGCCGGCCGTGCTGACCGATCAGGAGCTGTTGCGCTATAGCCGACAGATTCTGTTGCAACATGTCGACATTGACGGCCAATTGCGCCTGAAAAACGGCCGTGCCTTGATCGTCGGTCTCGGTGGCCTGGGCGCGCCCGTTGCGCTGTACCTGGCGGCGGCGGGCGTGGGCGAACTGCATCTGGCGGACTTCGACACCGTCGACCTGACCAACCTGCAACGCCAGATCATCCATGACACCGACAGCGTCGGGCAGACCAAAGTCGATTCGGCCCTGCGCCGCCTGACGGCCATCAACCCCGAAATCACGTTGATTGCCCATCGCACCGCGCTGGATGCCGATTCACTGGCAGCAGCGGTCGAAGCGGTGGACGTGGTGCTCGATTGCAGCGACAACTTCTCCACCCGCGAAGCGGTCAACGCGGCTTGCGTCGCGGCGGGCAAACCTTTGATCAGCGGTGCCGCCATTCGCCTTGAAGGGCAACTGTCGGTGTTCGACCCGCGCCGCGAAGAGAGCCCGTGCTACCACTGTTTATACGGGCACGGCAGCGATACCGAACTGACCTGCAGTGAAGCCGGCGTGGTCGGCCCGCTGGTGGGGCTGGTCGGTAGCCTGCAAGCGTTGGAAGCCTTGAAACTGCTGGCTGGTTTCGGTGAGCCTCTGGTGGGCCGTTTGTTGCTGATCGATGCCTTGACCACGCGCTTTCGCGAGTTGCGCGTCAAACGTGACCCCGGTTGCAGCGTGTGCGGGACGCAACATGGATAAGGGCGCGCCGATCGGTGTGTTCGACTCCGGTATCGGCGGATTGACCGTGCTGGAGGAAATCCAGCAACTGCTGCCCCACGAATCACTGCTGTACGTGGCCGATTGCGGGCACATCCCTTACGGCGAGAAAAGCCCGGCGTTTATCCTCGAGCGTTCGCGGCGGGTGGCAGCGTTTTTCCGGGAGCAGGGCGCCAAGGCGTTCGTGATTGCCTGTAATACCGCCACCGTCGCCGCTGTCGCCGACCTGCGCCTGGATTTTCCCGACTGGCCGCTGGTGGGCATGGAGCCCGCCGTCAAGCCCGCAGCCGCTGCTACTCGCAGTGGCGTCGTCGGGGTGCTTGCCACCACCGGCACGCTGCAAAGCGCCAAGTTTGCCGCCTTGCTCGACCGTTTCGCCACCGATGTGAAGGTCATCACCCAGCCTTGCCCAGGCCTGGTCGAGTTGATTGAAAGCGGTGACCTGAGCAGCCCAGGCCTGCGCCAGATGTTGCAGGGTTACATCGAACCACTGCTCAGCGCCGGCTGCGACACCATCATCCTCGGTTGCACCCACTATCCCTTCCTCAAGCCACTCCTGGCGCAGATGCTGCCCCCCAGCATCATTCTCATCGACACCGGTGCCGCCGTGGCCCGCCAGCTCAAGCGTTTGCTGGGCGAGCGCGAGTTGCTGGCCGACGGTAATCCAGAACCTGCGCAGTTCTGGACCAGCGGCGATATGTATCACTTAAGAAATATCCTACCGACACTATGGAAATATCCGGGCGATGTGCGAAGCTTCGCTTCGTGAAAAATTCGTGAAATATCGGCGTTATAAGCTGGAACTTCTGACTACACGCCAGCTTCTATAGCGAGATTGCCTGTAAAAAATTCTATAACTTCGTTTGGAAAGGATGTTTCTTATGAAGCGCTTGTTCTGTTTGGCCGCGATTGCGGCCGCTGTAGTGGGGCACTCTGTTTCGGCACAGGCTGCTGGCCTGGAATTCGGTGTGGGGAGCACCAGCGATTCGACCATGACTTATCGGCTGGGGCTGACATCGGACTGGGACAAAAGCTGGTGGCAGAGCGACACCGGTCGACTGACCGGTTACTGGAGCGGCGCCTACACCTATTGGGATGGTGACAAACGTGCCAGCGCCAGCAGCCTGTCGTTCTCGCCGGTGTTTGTGTATGAGTTTGCCGGGGAGAAGGTCAAGCCGTACATCGAAGCGGGGATTGGCGTAGCGGTGTTCTCGCGCACCAAATTGGAAGACAACAACATCGGCCAGGCTTTCCAGTTCGAAGACCGATTGGGCTTCGGCCTGCGCTTCGCGGGCGGGCATGAAGTGGGCATTCGTGCCACGCATTATTCCAACGCGGGCATCAGCAGCAATAACGATGGGGTCGAGAGTTACTCGGTGCACTACACCTTGCCGCTGTAACAGCGGAGAACCCTTGTGGGAGCGGGCTTGCTCGCGAAAGCGGTGTAACAGTCGCTACATGTTTGACTGACACACCGCTTTCGCGAGCAAGCCCGCTCCCACATTTAGAGCTCCACTCACCAGACGATCAGCGGTAGGCCGTTGCGATCCCTTCGCGCTCGGTCAGGCACTCCGGCGCCCCCATCTCGAACTCCCGGCAGATCAGCGGCCGTCGCTCATAGATCGTGCACATCATCGTGTCCCGGTCCAGTGCCGCGCACCAGCCGTCGTCCAGGCGCAGCATCACTTCGCCGCCCCAGTCATCAGTGTCGATATAGCGCTCCGGCACGCCGGTGTCGGTGATCAGCATGACTTCCAGCTGGCAGCAGCAAGCCGCGCAGGTCGAGCAGGTGACCGCGGATTCGGTGATTTGGGTGTGAGGGATGTTGGTCATAGGCGCGCAGTGTAAGGCAAGCGGGTGACGCAGGTGTGAAACGACTGACAGACGTCAGCGCGCCAACCGATGCAACCCCACAAATACCAAGGCCCACAGCAGCGCCAGCGTCGCCATCGTGGGGGCGAGGCCATAACCAAATTGCACCCCCGCCAATTGGCTGCCGGCGTAGTAGGAAAGCGGGCCGCCGAATGCGCCCAGTACCGCCGCACGCCACCAGGGGCGGGCGCTCCAGGCCAGGCAATGGCGCAACGTCGTCGCCAGCAACGCCCATAACAGGATCAACCAGAAGGGAATCAGCGGGCCCGGCTCGGTGAACTGAAACACACCCAGCGTGCGCAACGCAGTGTCCAATAGCGTACCCACGACGGTAACAATGAGGATCAGCCTGGCGTCTGCGGCCCACGAACTTATCCACAACAGATGAATGGCCAGCACCGCCAGCCCAACGAATAACCATGCACTGTCACCGCCGAGTACGCAGGCAAACCAGCCGCACTGAAAGAGCGCGGCGTTGGCCAGGGTCTTAAGCACTGAAGCGACCGAGCAGCGGCGGGTTGATCGCCGAAGGTTTGGCCAGCAGCAATTGCGCCGTGCCGATGGTGCGCTCCATGAAGCCACCCTCGCAGTAACACAGGTAAAACTCCCACAGGCGCAGGAAATACTCGTCGTAGCCCAGTTCGGTGAGGCGACCGTGGGCGCGGCGAAAATTCTCATGCCACAGGCGCAGGGTTCGCGCGTAATGCAGGCCAAAATCCTCCATGTGCAGCAGGTTCATATCGGTATCGCGGCTGACGATGTGCAGCATGTTCTGCACGCAGGGCAGGGCGCCGCCGGGGAAGATGTAGCGCTGGATAAAATCCACGCCGCGCTTGGCCTGTTCAAAGCGTTGCTCACGAATGGTGATGGCTTGCAGCAACATCAGGCCGTCGCTCTTGAGCAAGTGCGCGCACTGTTTGAAGTAGGTCGGCAGAAAGCGATGGCCCACCGCCTCGATCATCTCAATCGACACCAACTTGTCGTACTGGCCAGTAAGGTCGCGGTAGTCCTGCAGCAGCAGCGTGACCTGCTCTTGCAAGCCCAGGGCTGCGATGCGTTTTTCGGTGTAGGCGAACTGTTCCTTGGACAAGGTCGTGGTGGTGACCTTGCAGCCATAATGCTGCGCCGCGTACAGCGCCATGCTGCCCCAGCCGGTGCCGATCTCCAGCAGGTGGTCGCCGGGCTTGAGGGCGAGTTTCTGACAGATGCGCTCCAGCTTGTTCAATTGCGCCTGTTCCAGGGTGTCGTCGGCGGTCAGGAATTGAGCCGCCGAGTACATCATGGTCGGGTCGAGGAATTCTTCGAACAGGTCATTGCCCAGGTCGTAGTGGGCGGCGATGTTCTTCTGCGAGCCCTTGCGCGTATTGCGGTTGAGCCAGTGCAGGCCCTGGGTGAAGGGGCGTGCCAGGCGTGCCAGGCCGCCTTCCATCGCGTCGAGTACGTCGAGGTTGCTGACCATCACGCGAACCACTGCCGTGAGGTCCGGGCTGCTCCAGTAACCGTGGATAAATGCCTCGCCGGCACCGATGGAACCGTTGGCCGCCACCAGGCCCCACACGGCCGAATCAAGGATCTGGATTTCGCCCAGCAGGTGCGCTTCGCGTGCGCCGAAGACTTGCCGCTCGCCGTCTTCGATCACCACCAATTGACCATGGCGCAATTGGCTGAGTTGACGCAGCACGGCTTTGCGCAGCAGCGCGGCAGTCATTCCGTTGACGTTCAGGCGATGGGTCTTGACCGATAAACTAGGGGATTTCATGGCGGCGATCCTTGGTGTACCCGACTGCAGTGCGAGAGGCGCCATCGGCGGCCCGGTGGGAAAAAATCGGTGTGCGTTTGAGCAACAGGCGCAGGGCCTGCCAATAGATCGCGAGACACGTCTTGGCGGTCATCCACGGAAAGCGCCATAGGTAGCGGTGCAGGCTGGCACGGTTGAGCGTCTCTTTTTGCAGGCTCAAGGTGGCGTCGAAGACTTTCAATTCGCCTTGCCAGTCAGCCATGTGCACGCCGAGTTTGGCGGCGGGCGGGCTGAAGCTCATGCGGTATTCCAAGTCGCGCGGCAAGAACGGCGACACATGGAAGGCCTTGGCCACGGCGAAATGCTGGTGCTCATCCGTGCCCAGGGCCAGGGCCGGCAACACGTAGTGATAACGCTCGCGCCACGGGGTGTTGGTCACTTCACACAGGATCGCGGCCAGACGTCCGTCGGCCTCGAAGCAGTAGAAGAAACTCACGGGGTTAAAAGCCAGGCCCCAACTGCGGGCCTGGGTCAGTAGGCAGATAACGCCCTGGGGTGTACGCCCCAGTGCCTTGCCGACTTCCTGGCGCACGGCATCACTCAAGCTGATGCCGGTGCGCGTCAATTCACGCAGATAGTCCTGCTGGCGAAAACCGAAGGGCGCCAGGCGGCTACGCCCGGCCAGGGGCGAAAGGCCAAGCACTTCGTGTTCTTCGCTCAAATCCAGGTACAGCAAGCCGATGCGGTAGCGAAAGGCATGGGCCTTGGGCGCAAACCGGCGATGGGCAATCCAGCCGCTGTACAGGGCGCTGTTCACAGGGTTTCCCCAAAGGCTTGGGCCACGTGCAGCGCGCTGACCACGCCGTCTTCGTGAAAACCGTTGGCCCAGTAGGCGCCGCAATAAAAGGTATTGCGCACGCCGGATATTTCTTCCCGACGCCCTTGAGCTGCCACCGCCGCCAGGCTGTATTGCGGGTGGGCGTAGGTGTAGCGGGCAAGCACCTTCAGCGGGTTGATCATCGTCGTCTGGTTGAGGCTGACGCAAAAGGTGGTGGCGCTGTCGATGCCTTGCAGGATGTTCATGTCATAGGTCACTGCCGCCTGCTTCTGCGCAGTGCCGCTGAGCCGGTAGTTCCAGCTGGCCCAGGCCAGTTTGCGATCGGGCAGCAGGCGAGTGTCGGTGTGCAGCACCACGTCGTTGTCGGCGTAGGGCAGGGCACCCAGGATGTCTTGTTCGGCCTGGCTCGGGTCGGCCAATAACGCCAGGGCCTGGTCGCTGTGGCAGGCGAAGACCACACGATCAAATGCCTCGCTGCCGGCAGGGCTGTGGATAACCACGCCGTCGTCGGTGCGCTCGACGTTATGCACAGGGCAATTGAGGCGGATCTGTTCACGAAAGCTGCGGGTCAGCGGTTCGATGTAGCGGCTGGACCCCCCCTCGATCACGCACCATTGTGGGCGGTTGCTCACCGACAGCAAACCGTGGTTCTTGAAGAAACGCACGAAGAACTGCAAGGGGAAACCCAGCATGTCGGCCAGCGACATCGACCAGATCGCCGCGCCCATCGGTACGATGTAATGGCGGATAAACCGCTCGCCGTAACCGTTGGCGTCGAGGTAGTCGCCCAGGGTCATCTCGGCGCTGATGCGCTGTTCCTGCAGGTCGAGCGGCGCCTGGCGATTGAAGCGCAAGATGTCACGCAGCATGCCCCAGAACCTCGGCGACAAAATATTGCGGCGCTGGGCAAACAAGCTGTTGAGGTTATTACCGTTGTATTCGAACCGAGTGTGCTCGTCGCACACCGAAAAGCTCATCTCGGTAGGTTTGTACGTCACCCCGATCTGCCCCAACAGGCGGATGAAGTTGGGGTACGTCCAGTCGTTGAATACGATGAATCCCGTGTCCACCGCATAGCTTTGGCCCTCGACGGTCACGTTGACCGTGTGGGTATGCCCGCCGATGCGGTCGCCCGCTTCGAACAGCGTGATCTCATGCCGGCGGCTGAGCAGGTAGGCACTGGTCAGCCCTGCGATGCCGCTGCCGATGATGGCGATCTTCACAGGTCGTCCTTCTTCGGCGGCTGGCTGCGCAACATGCGCTTGCCAATGACCAATTGTGCGCGGTTCGGCAGTTTCGACAGTGGCCAGAGAGCGGCGATGAACAACGCGGGGAAGGCAATCTCCAGCGGACGCTTTTCCAGTTTATTGAAGATATGTTTGGCGGCTTTGTCCGCCGGCCAACTGAGAGGCATCGGGAAATCATTGCGTTCGGTCAACGGCGTGTCGACAAAACCCGGACTGATCACCGTGACGTCGATATTTTCCGGCGACAGGCTGATGCGCAATGATTCGAACAGGTAGCGCAGGCCGGCTTTTGACGCACCGTAGGCTTCGGCGCGCGGCATCGGCAGGTAGGTCACGGCGCTGGCGACACCCACCAAGTGCGGCGTGTGCCCGGCGCGTAACAACGGAAGGGCGGCTTCGATGCAATAACTGCTGGCCAGCAGGTTGGTGCGCACGACGTGCTCGATGATGGACGAATCAAACTGCCGCGCGTCCACGTACTCACAGGTGCCGGCATTGAGGATCACGGTGTCCAGCGAACCCCAGACCACCCCAATATGTTCGCCGATCTCACGCACGGTCTGGCTGTTGGTCAGGTCGCCCGCCACCACCATCACCTGGCCGGGATAACGTTGCGCGAGCGCTTCCAAAGGCCCTTTGGTGCGCGAGCTGAGCGCCACGTGGGCGCCGCTGTTGAGCAACTCCACGGCCAATGCGGCCCCGATGCCACTGCTGGCGCCAGTCAGCCAATAACGGCGGGGCGATGTACTGCTCATCCCATTCTCCTTTTCAGCCAACTGATGACGCGGCCCAGTACGGGCAAGTGTTCGTACAGCAGGGCACCGGCATCGAAGTAATCGCGATGGCGGTACACCTTGTCACGCCACATCAGGTGCGAGCAGCCTTCCACGCGGATGACGTTGCCGCCCGCCAGGCGCGGGTGGCAGAAACTCATTTTCCAGCGCAGGTAACCTTCGCCTTCGGCCACCTGGTCGAAGCCGTGGAAGTCGAAGCGCAGTTGGCTGACGTTGCTGTACAGCTCTGCGAAGTAACGGTGCATGGCGGGCAGGCCGTGGACTTCGTGCAGCGGGTCGGCAAAGGCGATGTCCTGGCTGTACAGGTTGTCGAGCAAATGCAGATTGTGCTTGTCCAGCGTGGCGAAGACCTGGGCGAAGCGGCGCAGGAAGTCACTCATGTTCGCCCCCGACAACTTGGCGCGAAGGCAGGCTGCGGAAGGCGGCCAGGGCGCGTTCGCGGGACTTTTTCAGGTCGACAATCGAACGCGGGTAGTCGGCCACGCCGAACAAGCCGCCGACGGCTTCGGGGTTGTGCACTTCTTTTTTATTCAGTGCGGCCAACTCCGGCAGCCAGTGCTTGATGAAAATGCCCTCGCCGTCGAATTTCTCCGACTGGCTCAACGGGCTGAAAATCCGGAAGTACGGTGCCGAGTCGGTGCCGGTGGATGAGCTCCACTGCCAGCCGCCGTTATTGGCGGCGAGGTCGCCATCGATCAGGTGGCGCATGAAGAAACGCTCACCTTCGCGCCAGTCGATCAGCAGGTTTTTGGTCAGAAACATTGCCACCACCATGCGCAGGCGGTTGTGCATCCAGCCGGTTTCCAGCAGTTGGCGCATGGCCGCGTCGATGATTGGCAAGCCGGTGCGCGCTTCCTGCCAGGCGGCGAGATCCTTGGGCGCATTGCGCCAGGCCACGGCTTCGGTTTCGGGGCGGAAAGCGCGGTGACGAGAAACCCGTGGGTAACCCACCAGGATGTGCTTGTAGAACTCACGCCAGAGCAACTCGTTGATCCAGGTGATGGCGCCCATGTCGCCACTTTCAAACTCGCCGCCATTAGTTTGCAGCGCGGCATGCAGGCACTGACGCGGCGAAACCACACCCGCCGCAAGGTAGGCGGACAACTGGCTAGTGCCGGGCTTGGCGGGGAAGTCGCGCTCGTCTTTGTAGTAGCTGATTTGTTGATCGGCAAAGGCGTCGAGGCGCCGCCGGGCTTCGTCTTCACCGGCCGGCCAGAGGGCGCGCAGGCTATCGCTGGGTGGTTCGAAACCTTCGACCGTCTTTGGGATCGGGTCGCTGTTCAGCTTGATCGGTGCCTGGGCCTTTGGCGCTGCGACGATACGCGGCAGGGCGCTGTGCAGACGGGTGTAGCAGACCTTGCGGAACTGGCTGAACACCTGGAAATACGTGCCGGTCTTGGTCAACACGCTGCCGGGCTGGAAGAACAGTTGGTCGAGGTAGCTGTGGAAGGTCACGCCATCAGCTTCCAAGGCCTTGGACACGGCCGCGTCTCGGCGACTTTCGTGGATGCCGTATTCCTCGTTGACGTGGACTGACTCCACCGAGAGCTCGCGGCACAACATGCTCAATACGTCGGGTGCCTGATCCCAAGTGGCCGCAGTGCGAATCAGCAGGGGGATGTTCAGCGCGCCCAGTGTCTTGCTCAGGTCTTGCAAGTTGCGCAGCCAAAAGTCCACTTTGCACGGCGCATCGTCATGGTCCAGCCATTGCTGCGGCGTGATCAGGTACACGGCCGCCAGCGGGCCCCGCTGGCTCGCGGCGGCCAGGGCGGTGTTGTCGTGTAGGCGCAGGTCGGTGCGCAGCCAGATCAAATGCATTTAAACAAGTCCACGCTGGATCAGTAGCTGGTGGGCCGACAACAGGTCTTCGGCGACGAACAAATCAGGAATGTCTTGGGTTAATACGGTCAACTCGGCCTGGTGGATGCATACCGTTGGTCCGACCATCAATTTTGGGCAACTGACGCCACCCAAAAGTTTTGCGAAAGCCGACAGGTGGAGCGCCTTGCTCGAATACAGCAGCACCGCGCGCGGTTGCAGGTGTTCTACCGCCAGGGCCAGTTCACCGGCAGGCAGCGGCCAGTCGAATACTTCTACCGGGCAGTCGGCACTGCTGGCGAGCCAGGCGCTGAGCCACAGGTGCGGCTCCAGGGGAACGTCGGACTGGTTCACCAACAGCAACGGCGCGCCATGCAGCTGACGATTGTTGTGATAAATACGCGCGCCGAACTTGCTGCGCAGCCAGGACAGGAAAAACACCCGCTCCATCTGCGCGCCGAACTGGCCTTGCCAGCGTTGTTCCAGCTCCTGCAACAGTGGCAGCAGCAGTTGCTCGCACAAGGTGCGTGGCGGGTACAGCGCCATGGCTTGGTTGAAAGCGTCATCCACGCGGCGTTCGGCCAATTCGCTGATGGCTTGCACAAGGCTCTGGCGCAGGGTGTGCCATTCGTTTTCAACGATATCGGGAACAGTGAGCGCTGAGTCGATCAGGCCTTTGACCTGACTCACCGGCACGCCGCGATTGAGCCAGGTGAGGATGGTGTGGATGCGTTGGACATGTTCGGCGCTGAACAACCGATGACCTTTAGGCGTGCGCTGGGGCACGATCAGGCCATAGCGGCGCTCCCACGCGCGCAGGGTCACGGCGTTGACGCCGGTCTGGCGCGCCACTTCGCGGATCGGCAGCCAGCCGTCTTCGAGGGCTTGGGTGATGTCTTCGCCGGGTTCGTCTTGCAGGACAGCTTTCATGGTCTAGATCGCATTTCGCAGGCTGAGGTTTTCCGGGTGCGGCTGCAGGTAGGCCTGCTGCGCGATGTAGCGGTCCGGGTGTTGGCGAAAGTGGTGCTTGAGCAGGGTCAATGGCACCACCAGCGGCACGATGCCTTGGCGGTACTGGCCGATGACGGTCTGCATTTCCTGCTTGTCGTCGGTACTGATGACTTGTTTGAGGTAACCACTGATGTGTTGCAGCACGTTGGTGTGGGTGCCACGGGTGGCGCATTGGCTCAGGCCGGTCATCAAGTCGCTGAAGTAACAGGTGGCCAGTTCATCGAGGTGGGTCTCTTTGGTCATGCTGCCCAGCAGGTGCCCGAGGCTTTTGTAGTGCGCCGGGCTGTGGGCCATCAACAGGTATTTGTAGCGTGAATGAAAGGCCAGCAGCCGGTGGCGGGTCAGGCCTTCGGCCAGCAGCTGTTGCCAATCGGCGTAGACGAAGACGCGGGTCAGGAAGTTTTCCCGCAGCACTGGGTCATTCAATCGACCGTCTTCTTCCACCGGCAGATTGGGGTGACGCGCACAAAACGCCTGGGCGTAGATACCACGCCCGCCGCCGTCGACCGGGGTGCCGTTGTCGCGGTACACCTTGACCCGCTCCAGTCCGCACGACGGCGACTTCTGCATGAAGATGTAGCCGCACAGGTCGGTGTGTTCCGACGCCATCTGCCGGCCGTAATCGTCCAGTGGCTGAGTGACGTTCAGTTCGCGGTGTACCGTGCCGACGGCTTGCGGGTGGGCCGGGTCGCCCACCAGGCGGATCGGTTCGCGGGGAATGCCCAGGCCGATGGCGACCTCGGGGCACAGCGGCACGAAGTCGAAATAGTCGGCGAGAGTCTGGCTGCACAGCAGGGATTGTTTATGGCCGCCGTTGAAGCGCACGTTCTCGCCCAATAGGCAGGCGCTGATGGCGATCTTCGGTTTGGTGGTGCTGGACATAAGCGAACCTCTGCAAGATTCCTGTACAAAATTAAAGTCTTGTACAACTAAATCTCATCATAGGTTCGATGCTGTACAAGTCAAATTATTTGTACAAGTTTTTTGCAGGTCAGCTATTTCCAGCCGATTTTCCAGGCGTCATCGTTTTGCAGGGTTTGCCAGGCGCAGCGTTCGGCGCGACGGGTCATGACGGCTTGCAGTTCGATTTCCAGCACGACGCCTTCTGCATCCCGAAACAGTTCGGTGACCAAGAAGTGTTTTTCTTTGTTGCGAGGCTGAGCTGCTGTCCATTTCGACAGCAGCAGTTTTGCAGGATTGATGCGGTTCATTGCAGGTGTTCGATCAAGCGTCTCGCGGCTTCCTGGCCACTGAGCCAGGCCCCTTCGACCCGGCCCGACAGGCACCAGTCGCCACATACATAAAGGCCCAGGTCGGCATCGGCCAGCACGCCGAATTCATGGCTGTTGGACGGTCGAGCATAGAGCCAGCGGTGCGCCAGGCTGAACGATGGCGCGGGCATGGCGCTGTGCAGAAGTTCGGCGAAGGCGCCATGCAGATGTTCGATCACCGCTTCCTTGGGCAGGTCCAGATGGTCCTTGCTCCACGTGCTGGTGGCGTGCAGTACCCACGTGTCGAGGTGGGTGTCACGCCCCGGTTTGCTGCGGTTGCGCGCGAGCCAATCGAGGGGGCTGTCTTGCACGAAACAGCCTTCCATCGGCGTATCCAGAGGCTTTTCGAACGCCAGGGCGATGGCCCAGGTTGGGTCCATCTTCACGCCGGCGGCGGCACTGGCCAACTTGGGCGCAGCAGCCAGCAGGGCGGTGGCCTGGGGTGCTGGGGTGGCGATGATCACGTGGCTGAACGGGCCGTGGTTTTCGCCGTCGGCGTCCAGCAGGTTCCAGTGTTGTTTGCCTTGAAACACCTCGGTGATGCGGCACCCGAACTCCACCGGCAGGTCGTCGAGCAGGGCGCGGGTAATGGCGCTCATGCGCGGCGTGCCGACCCAGCGGATCTGTTCATCGGGGGAGGGGGTGAGTTGGCCGGACTTGAAGTTGTACAGCTGGGGTTTCCATTGCTCGGCCCAGCCATTGCTTTGCCAGCGTTGCACTTCGTTGACGAAGCGCCGGTCGCGGGCGGTGAAGTATTGCGCGCCCATGTCCAGGGAGCCGGCATCGCTGCGCTTGCTGGACATGCGGCCACCGCTGCCACGGCTTTTATCGAAGAGTTGTACAACGTGCCCCGCGTCTCGTAACGCTCGGGCGGCGGAGAGACCGGCGATGCCGGTGCCGATGATCGCGATGGGAACAGTCATAGGGGGCCTCGTTTTACCGTTGGGTACAGACTACGCCGACACCAATAGCTGTACAATATTGTTTTTTGGTATAAGTTTTGGCTTACCTGTTCTTACGGCGTGACCTATGGTTAAAGCAGAGGCTTAATCCAATGTTACGCCCGTTCAAATCGATCCCTGCTTATAAAATAGACTAGCGATGGGCGGCGAACGTTACATGAGGAACATCCCATGCACATTTTGCTGACCGGCGGTACTGGCCTGATCGGCCACCAACTCTGCCAGCACTGGCTCGCGCAGGGTCATCGGCTGACGGTGTGGAGCCGTCATCCGGAACAGGTTGCCATGCGATGCGGCGCTCAAGTCGCAGGCGTCGAACACCTGCAACAGGTTATCGGCCCGGTGGATGCGGTCATTAACCTGGCGGGTGCGCCGATCGCTGACCGCCCGTGGACTCACAAGCGCAAGGCGCTGTTGTGGAGCAGCCGCATCAGTCTTACAGAAACTTTGCTGGCGTGGCTTGAAGGCTTGGAACAAAAACCAGCGGTGTTGATTTCCGGTTCGGCGGTGGGCTGGTACGGCGACGGCGGCGAACGCGAATTGACCGAAGCCAGCGGCCCGGTGCAGGACGATTTCCCCAGCCAGTTGTGCATCGCCTGGGAAGAAACCGCCCTACGCGCTGAAGCGTTGGGGATTCGCGTGGTGTTGGTGCGGACCGGTTTGGTGTTGTCAGCCGAGGGCGGCTTTTTGTCGCGGCTGTTGCTGCCTTTCAAACTGGCGCTGGGCGGGCCTATCGGCAATGGTCGGCAGTGGATGCCGTGGGTGCATATCAAGGATCAAATCGCCCTGATTGATTTTCTTCTGCACAAGCCTGATGCCAGTGGTCCTTATAATGCCTGCGCGCCACACCCGGTGCGCAATCGCGAGTTTGCGAAAACCCTGGGCCAGGTGTTGCACCGCCCGGCGTTCATGCCGATGCCGGCCTTTGCATTGAAGGTGGGCCTGGGCGAATTGTCCGGCCTGCTGTTGGGCGGGCAGAAGGCGGTGCCCGAGCGCTTGTTGGCCGCCGGTTACACTTTCCAGTTCACTGAGTTGCGCGCGGCTCTGGATGACTTGTCCAGCCGCCTCTAGAGATAGGATGTTGCATGACGGATCACGCGTTGTTACTGGTCAACCTGGGCTCGCCAAAGTCCACTTCGGTGGCCGATGTGCGCAGCTACCTCAATCAGTTCCTGATGGACCCTTATGTGATCGATCTGCCGTGGCCGGTGCGGCGCTTGTTGGTGTCGCTGATCCTGATCAAGCGCCCCGAGCAGTCGGCCCACGCCTACGCGTCCATCTGGTGGGATGAGGGTTCGCCGTTGGTGGTGCTCAGCCGGCGTTTGCAGCAGCAGATGACCACGCAGTGGACCCAAGGCCCGGTGGAGTTGGCGATGCGCTACGGCGAACCGTCCATTGAAAGCGTGCTGACGCGCCTCGCCGCCCAGGGTATCCGCAAAGTTACCCTGGCGCCGCTGTACCCGCAGTTCGCCGACAGCACTGTGACCACGGTGATTGAAGAGGCCAAGCGGGTTGTACGTGATAAGAAGCTGAGCGTGCAGTTCTCGATCTTGCAGCCGTTCTACGACCAGCCGGAATACCTCGATGCGCTCGCGGCGAGTGTCCGCTCCTATGTGGAGCAGGATTACGATCACCTGCTGCTGAGTTTCCACGGCCTGCCAGAGCGTCATCTGACCAAACTCGACCCGACAGGCCAGCATTGCTTCAAGGATGCGGACTGCTGCAAGAACGCCTCGCCTGAGGTGTTGAAAACCTGCTACCGCGCGCAATGTTTCAGCGTCGCCCGCGATTTTGCTGAACGACTGGGCTTGCCGGAAGATAAATGGTCGGTGGCGTTCCAATCACGCCTGGGCCGCGCCAAATGGATCGAACCCTACACCGAAGCGCGCCTGGAAGCCCTGGCTAAGCAAGGCGTGAAAAAGCTGCTGGTGATGTGCCCGGCGTTTGTCGCCGACTGCATCGAGACTCTGGAGGAAATCGGCGATCGTGGGCTCGAGCAGTTCCGCGAGGCTGGGGGGGAAGAGTTGGTATTGGTGCCGTGCCTGAATGATGATCCGCAGTGGGCGAAGGCGCTCAATACCTTGTGCGAGCGGGCGCCGACAACGCTGTAACCGAACCAAGTGAAGATCAGAATGTGGGAGCGCGCTTGCCCGCGATGAGGGAGTGTCAGCCGATAGAGTTGTTGGCTGATACACCGCTATCGCAGGCAAGCCTGCTCCCACATGGTTTGACCGTGTTTACAGATTCAGGGTCAGGCTGACCGTGAGATTGCGCGGCTCACCCGGATTGATCCAATAGTTGCTGTACGACCGCTCGTAGTACTTCTCTTCGAACAGGTTGTTGAGGTTCAGCCCCACGGTGACGTTGTCCGTAGCCTTGTAATGGGCCAGCAGATCAACGGTGTGATAGGCCGGCAACTCAAAGTTCGTGCCGGCCTCCCCTGAACGATCGCCCACATACGTGAACGCCGCGCCCAGGTCCGAGCCGCGCAACGCGCCATCCTGGAACTCATACACCCCCAACAGACTGCCGCTGTGCTTGGCCACGCCAAGGATGCGGCTGCCGGCGGGAATGGCTTTATCGCCTTTGGTCACTTCAGCGTCGATGTAGGCAAACGCACCAATCACCCTTACGGCATCGGTCACTTGCCCGGTCAGTTGCAGGTCAAAACCCTGGCTGCGCGCCTTGCCCACGGCGCGGTTGAGGTTGGTGGCCGGGTCCAGGGTCAGTACGTTTTCCTTTTCGATATGGAAGGCGGCGAGGGTGGCGCTGAGGCGGTCGTCGAACAGCTCGCTCTTGATTCCCACTTCATAGCCCACGCCTTCTTCGGGCTTGAAGGATTTGTTGTTGGCGTCCAGGCCGCTGTTGGGCTTGAACGACGTTGAGGCATTGGCGAACACCCCGACTTGCGGTGTGAGCTGATAGAGCAGGCCGGCGCGTTGGGTAAAGGCGTCGTGGGTCTGCTTGCTCTTGGCGTGGTTGCGCGTGAAGTCGTCGATGCTCTGCTCGAAATGTTCGAAGCGCGCACCGACCATACCGCGCAGGCGGTCGGTGAAGATGATTTGGTCTTGCAGGTTCAGCGCGTGGCTTTTGGTCTGTTCGAAGAGGTCAGTACCGGAGCGCGCGCCGTTGGGTTTGGGCTTGCCGTAAACCGGATTGTAGATGTCGATGGGGTAGCGGCTACCGCCAATCGCCGTGACGCGTTCTTTCTTGCGGTAGTCCTCGTATTCGGTGCCGATCAGCAACTCGTGCTGCCAACTGCCGATATCGAACATTCCCCGCAGTTCAAGCTGGGTGATGCTGTTGTGCCAACCCGTGGAGCGCTCGCGGTAACGGCGGTCGACGGTGTGGCCGTCGGCATTCAGCGCGCGGTTTTCCGAGGCGTCGCCCCACAGGCTGCCTTGCTTGTAGTGGCTGGCCAGACGCAGTTTCCAGGCGTCATTGAGGTGGTGTTCCAGGGTCGCCTGAATGCGATTGTTGTGGTTGTCGATATCGCCATCGTTGGGTTCGCCGAGGAAGGTGGAGCGGGATACGCCGGAGGCGTCGACAATGCCACGGTCGAAGGTGGAGCTGTGGCGGACGAATTCGCTTTCCACCAGCAGGCTGGTGTCCGGGTCCAATTGCCAACTGAACGAAGGCGCGACGAATACCCGCTTGCTTTGCACGTGGTCGCGGAAGCTGTGGTTGTCTTCTACCGCCAGGTTGACCCGAGTCAGCACCTTGCCTTCGCTGTCCAGCGGGGTGTTGACGTCAATGGCAGTGCGATAACGGTCCCAACTGCCGGCGCTGGTTTGCAGGGTGGTGAAGGCTTCAGGCTGGGGCTTCTTGGTGACGATATTCACCGTGCCGCCAGGATCGCCACGGCCATACAGGCTGGCGGCGGGCCCTTTGAGCACTTCGATGCGCTCGATGTTCGCCGCGTCGGGTGTGCTCGGGTAGCCACGGTTAGCGCTGAAGCCGTCCTGATAGAACTCCGACGTGGTAAAGCCGCGCACGCTGTATTCGTAGAGTGTCAGGCCACCGAAGTTGTTCTGCTTGGACACGCCGCCGGCAAACTCCAGGGCGCGCTCCACGTTGCTGCTGCCCAGGTCTTTGAGCACCGTGGCGGGAATCACGCTTATAGACTGTGGGATGTCGCGAATCGCGGTGTCGGTCTTTGTCGCGCTGGCCGAACGGGTGGCGCGGTAGCCTTTGACGGGCCCGGTGGTGGACTCATAGGCGTCGGTGGTGACGCTGATGGCGTCGAGTTCCAGGGTGTTTTCTTCGGCGTAGGCGGGGTCGAGCAGCAAACCCAAGGCCAGGCCAGCCAAGGGGGCGATTCTTCGAGACGGCATGATAGAGCGTTCCAATAGCGGTATTGAAACAATATAACATGACCAATGAGAATGAATTGCTTTGAAATATAAGCTTACAGGTGCCCGCGTACGAGCACCTGTAAGTGACGGGTTATTCCTCTTCCTTAACCGGTGCAGGCGGCGGACGCAGCCCGATTTCCGCCAGCAACTTGATCTCTTTGCCGTTGCGCATCACCTGGATCGCCACCTTGTCGGTCGGCTTGATTCGCGCCACCTGGTTCATCGACTTACGGCCATCACCGGCCGGTTCGCCATTGATGCTGAGGATCACATCGCCCAGTTGCAGGCCGGCTTTCTGCGCCGGGCCGTCGCGGAAGATCCCGGCGACCACGATGCCTGGGCGTCCGGTCAAGCCAAACGACTCGGCCAGCTCCTTGGTCAACGGTTGCACTTCAATCCCCAGCCAGCCGCGGATTACCTGGCCGTGCTCGATGATCGACTTCATCACTTCCATCGCCAGCTTCACCGGGATCGCAAAGCCGATGCCCTGTGAGCCGCCGGACTTGGAGAAAATCGCCGTGTTGATACCGGTCAGGTTGCCATTGGCATCCACCAGTGCACCGCCTGAGTTGCCCGGGTTGATGGCCGCGTCGGTCTGAATGAAGTCTTCGTAGCTGTTGAGGCCCAACTGATTACGCCCGGTGGCGCTGATGATGCCCATGGTCACGGTCTGGCCCACGCCGAACGGGTTGCCGATGGCCAGTGCCACATCACCGACGCGCAAACCATCGGAACGACCGAGGGTGATGGACGGCAGGCTTTTCAGGTCGATCTTCAGTACCGCGAGGTCGGTTTCCGGGTCGCTGCCCACCACGCGGGCCAGGGTTTCGCGACCGTCGCGCAGGGCCACCACAATCTGGTCGGCGCCGGTGGTCACGTGGTTGTTGGTGAGGATGTAGCCTTCGGGGCTCATGATCACGCCCGACCCCAAGCTGGATTCCATGCGCCGCTGCTTGGGCCCGTTGTCGCCGAAGTAGCGGCGGAACTGCGGGTCTTCAAACAGCGGGTGCGCCGGTTTGTTGATGACCTTGGTCGTGTACAGGTTGACCACCGCCGGGGCGGCGATGGTGACCGCGTCGGCATAAGTCACCGGGCCTTGCACCACCGCGCTGGTCTGCGGTGCCTGTTGCAGGTTCACATCCAGGCTGGGCAGGCCCACCAGCTCGGGGTAACGCTGAATAATCAGCATCGCGATCAGCACGCCAGCCAACAATGGCCATCCAAAAAAACGCAGCGCCTTGAGCATCAAGTAAGTCCTGACAGGTTGCAGGGGGCGAGAGAGCGCCCATAATGTCGCGCATTATACGAGGCTGCGACGCCTGCGAACGGGATATTTAGGAGTCTTTTATGGCCGTCCCCCTTACCACCCTCGTCGAGGAAGCGGACCGCTACCTTGGCAGCGCTAAAATTGCCGATTATTGCCCCAATGGCCTGCAGGTCGAGGGCCGCCCTCAAGTGATGCGCATCGTCAGCGGCGTGACCGCAAGCCAGGCCTTGCTGGATGCGGCCGTCGAAGCCCAGGCCGATTTGATCCTGGTGCACCACGGCTATTTCTGGAAAGGCGAAAACCCTTGCATCACCGGGATGAAACAGCGTCGCCTCAAGACGCTGCTCAGGCACGACATCAGCCTGTTGGCCTACCATCTGCCGCTGGACTTGCACCCCGATGTCGGCAATAACGTGCAACTTGCCCGTCAGTTGGATATCACGGTCGAAGGCTCGCTGGACCCGAGCAACCCCAAGATCGTCGGCCTGGTCGGCTCCCTTGCCGAGCCCCTGTCGCCCCGTGATTTCGCCCGCCGTGTGCAGGAGGTCATGGGCCGTGAACCGCTGCTGATCGAAGGCAGCGAAATGATCCGCCGTGTCGGCTGGTGCACCGGCGGTGGCCAGGGCTACATCGATCAGGCGATCACCGCCGGCGTCGACCTGTACCTGAGCGGCGAAGCCTCCGAGCAAACTTTTCACAGCGCCCGCGAAAACGACATCAGCTTCATCGCCGCCGGCCACCACGCCACCGAGCGTTATGGCGTGCAGGCGCTAGGGGATTACCTGGCGCGGCGCTTCGCGCTGGAGCATCTCTTCATCGATTGCCCTAACCCGATCTGAGCCTCACTACGGGACAAAGTGTGGGAGCTGGCTTGCCTGCGATGGCATCAACTCGATCTGTCTGAATGACCGAGGTGCCTGCATCGCAGGCAAGCCAGCTCCCACACTTGACCGAGTTCCACGCCAAACTATGGGGCATATTCATATACCGTTTCGATCTAGATGGCTCCCTGAATAGAAGCAGGTGCTGTGCTAGCATGCCCCGCTCGAACACGGCCCGCTGGCCGTCCATAAGATCGTTTTTCCGTGAGTAACCATGGTCGACAAACTGACGCATCTGAAACAGCTGGAGGCGGAAAGCATCCACATCATCCGCGAGGTCGCCGCCGAGTTCGACAACCCGGTGATGCTCTACTCGATCGGTAAAGACTCCGCCGTGATGCTGCACCTGGCACGCAAGGCCTTCTTCCCGGGCAAACTGCCGTTCCCGGTGATGCACGTCGACACCCGCTGGAAATTCCAGGAGATGTACAAGTTCCGCGACAAGATGGTCGAGGAGCTGGGCCTGGACTTGATCACCCACGTGAACCCGGACGGCGTGGCGCAGGGCATCAACCCCTTCACCCACGGCAGCGCCAAGCACACCGACATCATGAAGACCGAAGGCCTCAAACAGGCCCTGGACAAGCATGGTTTCGATGCGGCCTTTGGCGGCGCCCGTCGCGATGAAGAGAAGTCCCGCGCCAAAGAGCGCGTGTACTCATTCCGCGACAGCAAACACCGCTGGGACCCGAAAAACCAGCGCCCCGAGCTGTGGAACGTCTACAACGGCAACGTCAACAAGGGTGAGTCCATCCGCGTGTTCCCGCTGTCCAACTGGACCGAGCTGGACATCTGGCAGTACATCTACCTCGAAGGCATCCCGATCGTGCCGCTGTACTTCGCCGCCGAGCGTGAAGTGATCGAGAAAAACGGCACGTTGATCATGATCGACGACGACCGCATCCTCGAGCACCTGTCCGACGAAGACAAAGCCCGAATCGTCAAAAAGAAAGTACGTTTCCGTACCCTTGGCTGCTACCCGTTGACGGGCGCGGTGGAGTCCGAAGCCGAGACGCTGACGGACATCATTCAGGAAATGCTCCTGACGCGAACTTCCGAGCGCCAGGGCCGTGTCATCGACCACGATGGTGCAGGCTCGATGGAAGATAAAAAACGTCAAGGCTATTTCTAAGGGGCTGTCATGTCGCATCAATCTGATTTGATCAGCGAGGACATCCTCGCCTACCTGGGCCAGCACGAGCGCAAGGAAATGTTGCGCTTCCTGACCTGCGGCAACGTCGACGACGGCAAGAGCACCCTGATCGGGCGCCTGCTGCACGACTCCAAGATGATCTACGAAGATCACCTGGAAGCCATCACCCGCGATTCGAAGAAGTCCGGCACCACCGGCGATGATATCGACCTGGCACTGCTGGTCGACGGCCTGCAGGCCGAGCGTGAGCAAGGCATCACCATCGACGTTGCCTACCGCTACTTCTCCACCGCCAAACGCAAATTCATCATCGCCGACACCCCCGGCCATGAGCAGTACACCCGCAACATGGCCACCGGTGCCTCCACCTGTGACCTGGCGATCATCCTGATTGACGCGCGTTATGGCGTGCAGACCCAGACCCGTCGCCACAGCTTTATCGCCTCGTTGCTGGGCATCAAGCATATCGTGGTGGCCGTCAACAAGATGGACATCAATGGCTTCGACCAGAGCGTATTCGAGCAGATCAAGGCCGATTACCTGAAGTTCGCCGACGGTATCGCGTTCAAGCCGAGCACCCTGGCGTTCGTGCCGATGTCGGCGCTCAAGGGCGACAACGTGGTGAACAAGAGTGAGCGTTCGCCTTGGTACACCGGGCAGTCGCTGATGGAGATCCTCGAAACCGTCGAGATCGCCAACGACCGCAACTACACCGACCTGCGTTTCCCGGTGCAGTACGTCAACCGTCCGAACCTGAACTTCCGTGGTTTTGCCGGCACCTTGGCCAGTGGCATCGTGCACAAGGGCGACGAAGTCGTGGTGCTGCCGTCGGGCAAGAGCAGCCGCGTCAAATCCATCGTCACCTTTGAAGGTGAGCTGGAACACGCCGGCCCAGGCCAGGCCGTGACCCTGACCATGGAAGACGAGATCGACATCTCCCGTGGCGACCTGCTGGTACACGCCGACAATGTGCCGCAAGTGACCGATGCCTTCGACGCCATGCTGGTGTGGATGGCGGAAGAGCCGATGCTGCCGGGCAAAAAATACGACATCAAGCGCGCCACCAGCTACGTGCCGGGTTCCATCACCAGCATCGTGCATCGCGTGGATGTGAACACCCTGGCCGAAGGCCCGGCGAGTTCGCTGCAGTTGAACGAGATCGGCCGGGTCAAGGTCAGCCTCGACGCCGCCATCGCCCTGGACGGTTACGACAGCAACCGCACCACTGGCGCGTTCATTGTCATCGACCGTTTGACCAACGGCACCGTGGCGGCGGGCATGATCATCGCGCCGCCGGTCACCCACGGCAGCTCGGCGCAGCATGGCAAGCTGGCTCACGTCGCCACCGAAGAGCGCGCACTGCGCTTTGGTCAGCAACCGGCTACCGTGCTGTTCAGCGGCCTGTCGGGCGCTGGCAAGAGCACCTTGGCCTACGCGGTTGAGCGCAAGCTCTTCGACATGGGCCGTGCGGTGTTCGTGCTGGATGGCCAGAACCTGCGTCACGACCTGAACAAGGGCTTGCCGCAGGACCGGGCCGGTCGTACCGAGAACTGGCGTCGTGCCGCCCATGTGGCGCGTCAGTTCAACGAAGCGGGCCTGCTGACCTTGGCCGCGTTCGTGGCCCCGGATGCCGAAGGCCGTGAACAGGCCAAAGCACTCATCGGCGCCGACCGCCTGCTGACGGTGTACGTGCAGGCGTCGCCGCTGGTGTGCGCCGAGCGTGATCCGCAGGGGCTGTACGCTGCTGGTGGGGATAACATCCCTGGTGAGTCCTTCCCGTATGACGTGCCGTTGAATGCCGATCTGGTCATCGACACCCAGGCCTTGTCGTTGGAAGAAAGCGTCAAGCAAGTGCTGGAGCTGTTGCGTCAGCGCGGCGCGATCTAACCCTCGCGGCCACAAAAAGCCCGCCACCGAGTGATCGGTGGCGGGCTTTTTACATATTAACAAATGTGCACACTGCCAATGTGGGAGCTGGCTTGCCTGCGATAGCGGTCTGCCAGTTGATATATTTACAACAGATCCACCGCTTTCGCAGGCAAGCCAGCTCCCACATTTTGATCACTGTTTGCCTGGGAAGTCTTTGTGCAGCTTTTCCAGCAGTTGGTCCTTGTCTTCCCACAACCGATTGATCCACCCCTGGAACGCCAACCGATACGTCCCATCCTGCTCATAATTCTTGCCAATGAACTCAGCCGGAATCAGCACTTCCTCAAAGTGCACCACCACATCCTTCACATTCCCACACAGCAAATCCCAATACCCAGGGCGCCCGGCCGGGTAGTGAATAGTCACGTTCACCAGTGATTTCAACTGCTCACCCATGGCATCCAGCACAAACGCAATCCCGCCAGCCTTGGGCTTGAGCAGGTAGCGAAACGGCGAGTTCTGCTGGGCATGTTTGCCTGGGGTAAAGCGTGTGCCTTCGGCAAAGTTGAAAATGCCCACCGGGTTGTCGCGAAATTTCGCACAGGTCTTGCGGGTGGTTTCCAAGTCCTTGCCTTTCTTTTCCGGGTGTTTTTCCAGGTAGGCCTTGGTGTAGCGCTTCATGAATGGAAAGCCCAGCGCCCACCACGCCAGGCCAATCACCGGCACCCAGATCAGCTCCTGCTTCAGGAAGAACTTCAGCGGACGAATACGCCGGTTCAGCACGTATTGCAGCACCATGATGTCGACCCAGCTCTGGTGGTTGCTGGTCACCAGGTATGAGTGCTGATAGTCCAGACCTTCCAGGCCGGTGAGGTGCCAGCGCGTGCGCCGCACCAGGTTCATCCAGCCCTTGTTGTTGGTGACCCAGGCCTCGTGGGTGTGGTTCATCAGCCATTCGCTGAAGCGCTTGGCAAACGGCAATGCCTTGAACAGCGCGACGATGAACAGGAACGAGCACAGCAGGATCGTGTTCAGTGCCAACAACAACGAAGCGATCACCCCGCGCACGGCGGCAGGTAAAAAATCCAGCATTTAGATATCCATAGGTCGGTTGGCGGCTTGGATCGCGGTGAGCGCGATGGTGTACACGATGTCGTCTACCTGGGCGCCGCGCGGCAGGTCGTTGACCGGTTTGCGCAGGCCTTGCAGCATTGGCCCCAGGCTCACGCAGTCAGCGCTGCGCTGCACGGCCTTGTGCGTGGTGTTGCCGGTGTTGAGGTCGGGAAACACGAACACCGTGGCCTTGCCGGCGACCTGGCTGTTGGGCGCCAACTGCCGGGCCACGTTTTCGTTGGCGGCGGCGTCGTATTGCAGCGGCCCGTCGATCAGTAGCGAACTTTGCTGCTCGTGGGCAAGCAGGGTGGCTTCGCGGACTTTTTCCACTTCTTCGCCGCTGGCTGAATCGCCACTGGAATAGCTGATCATCGCCACGCGCGGGGTGATGCCGAACGCTGCGGCCGAGTCGGCGCTTTGCAGCGCAATCTCCGCCAACTCCGCCGCGCTCGGGTGCGGGTTCATCACGCAGTCGCCGTACACCAGCACCTGCTCAGGGAACAGCATGAAGAACACCGACGACACCAGCGTGCAGCCCGGCGCCGTTTTAATCAGTTGCAGGGCAGGGCGGATGGTGTTGGCGGTGGAGTGAATGACCCCGGAAACCAGGCCGTCCACTTCGTCCAGCGCGAGCATCATGGTGGCGATCACCACCGTGTCTTCCAGTTGCTGCTCGGCCATCGGCGCGTTGAGGCTTTTGCTCTTGCGCAGCGCCACCATCGGCTCGACGTAGCGTTGGCGAATCAGGTCCGGGTCGAGAATCTCCAGGCCTTCGGGCAGTTCGATGCCCTGTGCGCGGGCGACCGCTTCCACGTCCGCCGGCTTGGCCAGCAACACGCAGCGGGCAATGCCCCGCGCCTGGCAGATGGCGGCGGCTTGCACGGTCAGTGGCTCGCTACCTTCGGGCAATACGATGCGTTTGTTGGCGGCCTGGGCACGCTGGATCAACTGGTAGCGGAACACCGCCGGCGACAGGCGCATTTCCCGTGGTGTACCGCAACGTTGGTGCAGCCAGCGCGCATCCAGATGGCTGGCGACGAAATCGGTGATGATCTCCGCGCGTTCGCGGTCATCAATCGGGATTTCCTTGTTGAGGCTGTTGAGCTGGTTCGCCGTGTCGTAGGAACCGGTGCTCACCGACAACACCGGCAGCCCGGCCTGGAATGCGCCACGGCACAATTCCATGATGCGCGGGTCGGGCAGGGTGTCGCTGGTCAGCAACAGGCCGGCCAGGGGCACGCCGTTGATCGCGGCGAGGCTGACGGCGAGGATGATGTCGTCGCGGTCGCCGGGTGTCACCACCAGTACGCCGGGCTTGAGCAGCTCCACGGTGTTACGCATGGTACGGGCGCAGATGATGATTTTGGTCATGCGCCGGGTTTCGTAGTCGCCGGCGTTGAGGATCTGTGCGTCCATCAGGTCGGCCACGTCGCGGGTGCGCGGGGCGTTGAGTTCCGGTTGATAGGGAATGCAGCCGAGCAGGCGGAAATCGCCGCTGCGCAACAGGGGCGAATGTTCTTTGAGGCGCGCCGCGAAGGCTTCCATGCTTTCGTCGGTGCGCACCTTGTTGAGGATCACGCCGAGTACTTTCGGGTCTTTGGGGCCGCCGAACAGTTGGGCCTGCAATTCCACACGTCCGGAGAGTTCGGTGAGCACTTCGTTTTCCGGGGCAGAGACCAGGATCACTTCCGCATCCAGGCTCTTGGCCAGGTGCAGGTTGACCCGCGCCGCATAGCTGGCGCTGCGGGTTGGCACCATGCCTTCGACAATCAGCACGTCCTTGCCCACGGCGGCTTGCTGGTACAGCGTGATGATTTCTTCGAGCAGTTCGTCGAGCTGGCCGTCGCCGAGCATGCGTTCTACGTGGGCCAGGCCCAGGGGCTGTGGCGGCTTGAGGCCGTGGGTGCGCGCTACCAGCTCGGTGGAGCGCTCGGGGCCGGTATCGCCGGGGTGCGGCTGGGCAATCGGCTTGAAGAAACCGACTTTCAGTCCGGCCCGCTCAAGGGTGCGCACCAGCCCAAGGCTGATGGAGGTCAGACCCACACCAAAATCGGTGGGCGCGATAAAAAAAGTCTGCATGCGAATTCTCTGAAGGTGCATGGCTTCGGTGAGGTTCTATGGTTGAACGTCTACCGGGAATCAGGCGCCAAGGTTATCGTTATTCGTGTGCTTGCGCACACCAGCCGCAGGCAAAGGGCTGGCCTATTTTTTCAAGGCGTTGCGCGGGGTCGAGTACCCAGGCGCGGGACTGCCAGGGTGGCTGGTGGCGCAGGTGCTGGGTGTGGCCGCAAGAGAGCTCGGCGACCCAGTGTTGATCGTCATCCTGGTGGAACCCGATGATGAAGGATGCCGTTGATCGGTCCCGTCTGTCCGGGTTCTGTTCGCTTTCGGGCAAATCCTTGTTTAGACTTGTCCGTTCTTCATTCTTATGCAAAAGGTCTCGCCCCATGACGATCGCCGCTAACAAGGCTGTCTCCATCGACTATACCCTGACCAACGACGCTGGTGAGGTCATCGACAGCTCCGCCGGCGGCGCGCCGCTGGTCTACCTGCAAGGCGCAGGTAACATCATCCCAGGCCTGGAGAAGGCACTGGAAGGCAAGAACGTCGGTGATGAGCTGACCGTTGCCGTAGAACCTGAAGATGCCTACGGCGAGTACTCGGCCGAACTGGTCAGCACCCTGAGCCGCAGCATGTTCGAAGGCGTTGACGAGCTGGAAGTGGGCATGCAGTTCCACGCTTCCGCGCCGGACGGCCAGATGCAGATCGTGACGATCCGTGATCTGGACGGCGACGACGTGACCGTCGACGGCAACCACCCTCTGGCTGGCCAGCGCTTGAACTTCCAAGTGAAGATCGTTGCCATCCGCGACGCCTCCCAGGAAGAAGTGGCTCACGGCCACGTCCACGGTGAAGGCGGTCACCAGCACTGATTGATGTAGTGATCAGTTGCTAGCAAAAACGCCCCGACTGGTTCGGGGCGTTTTTTTGCCTGTGTTTTTTGGCGGATCGGTTTCCTGTGGCGAGCGGGCTTTTTGTGGTGAGCGGGCTTGCCCCGCGCTGGGGTGCGAAGCGGCCCTAAAACCTGAGATTGAGTTCTGTCTGGAGGGACGCGTTGAATGTATTGGGGCTGCTGCGCAGCCCAGCGCGGGGCAAGCCCGCTCACCACAGAAGCTTCCCAGCACAAGAGGGTTTCTAAGGCACAAACAAAAATGCCCCGGACCTTTCGGTACGGGGCATTTCTTAACTGTTACGCAACCTGGGTTGCGATGCAGTTGTTACCACTTAGGCTGCAGCAGCGACGCTCAGAGCCTTGATGTGGCCATTCAGACGGCTCTTATGACGAGCGGCCTTGTTCTTGTGGATGATGCCTTTATCGGCCATGCGGTCGATAACTGGCACAGCCAGAACGTAAGCTGCTTGAGCTTTTTCAGCGTCTTTGGTGTCGATGGCTTTAACTACATTCTTGATGTAGGTACGAACCATGGAACGCAGGCTGGCGTTGTGGCTGCGACGCTTCTCAGCCTGTTTTGCACGTTTTTTGGCGGAAGGTGTGTTGGCCACCGTCGAGCTCCTCGAAAGACTTTTTAGGAAATAGCAAACAAAATAGGCCGCGAATCATGCCGATGACTTGATGTGTTGTCAAGGGCGGCTGATGCGAACTGCTGAGTGGTCGATCTGAAGAGGCGGGTGATTTATTTCCGGCGCTTGACCTGTAAACTCGCGAGCTTTGGCTCTGTGCTGTTGCAGGCGCGCAGTATCGCATAAGTAGGCGCTTTGTTCGCCTGCTCTTTATCTAAAGGCGCAAACTCTTTCAATGAATCTGCTCAAATCGTTGGCCGCCGTCAGCTCTATCACGATGATCTCCCGGGTTCTGGGGTTTGTACGCGATACGCTGTTGGCGCGTATTTTCGGCGCCAGCATGGCCACGGATGCTTTCTTTATTGCCTTTAAACTGCCCAACCTGCTGCGGCGGATCTTTGCTGAAGGCGCATTTTCCCAGGCATTCGTGCCGATCCTGGCCGAATACAAGACCCAGCAGGGCGAGGAAGCCACCCGCACCTTTATTGCCTACGTCTCGGGCCTGTTGACCCTGGTGTTGATGTTGGTGACCGTGCTCGGCATGCTCGCGGCTCCCTGGGTGATCTGGGCCACGGCGCCCGGTTTTGCCAATACCCCGGAAAAATTCGCGCTGACCACCGACCTGTTGCGCGTGACCTTTCCTTATATATTGCTGATCTCCCTTTCATCCCTTGCCGGGGCGATCCTCAATACCTGGAACCGTTTCTCGGTGCCGGCCTTCGTGCCGACCCTGCTGAACGTCAGCATGATTATTTTCGCGCTGTTCCTTACGCCGTACTTTGATCCACCGGTGATGGCCCTGGGCTGGGCGGTACTGGCCGGCGGCCTGGCGCAATTGCTCTACCAACTACCGCATCTGAAAAAGATTGGCATGCTTGTCTTGCCGCGCCTGAACCTCAAGGACACCGGCGTATGGCGCGTGATGCGCAATATGCTGCCAGCGATCCTCGGTGTGTCGGTCAGCCAGATTTCCCTGATCATCAATACCGCGTTCGCCTCGCTGCTGGTGTCTGGCTCGGTGTCGTGGATGTACTACGCCGACCGCCTGATGGAATTGCCGTCCGGCGTGCTGGGCGTGGCGCTGGGCACGATTCTGCTGCCAACCCTGGCGCGCACTTACGCCAGCAAGGATCGCCAGGAGTATTCGCGCATCCTCGATTGGGGGTTGCGCCTGTGCTTTGTGCTGGTGCTGCCATGTGCGCTGGCGCTGGGGATCCTGGCCGAACCGTTGACCGTGTCGCTGTTTCAATACGGTCAGTTCGATGCCCATGACGCCTTGATGACCCAGCACGCGCTGGTTGCCTATTCCGTCGGGCTGCTCGGCATCATCGTGATCAAAGTGCTGGCTCCCGGCTTCTATGCCCAGCAAAACATCCGTACGCCGGTGAAAATCGCGATATTCACGCTAATCGTCACGCAACTGCTCAACTTGGTGTTTATCGGCCCGTTGGCCCACGCCGGCCTTGCCCTGGCGATCAGTGCCGGTGCTTGCATCAACGCCGGGCTGTTGTTTTACCAATTGCGTAAGCAGCAGATGTTCCAGCCGCAGCCAGGCTGGGGCCTGTTTGCCCTCAAGTTGCTGGTGGCGGTGGCCATGATGTCGGCCGTGCTGTTGGGCCTGATGCACTTCATGCCGGCGTGGGATGAAGGCCATATGCTGGAGCGCTTCATGCGTCTTGGCGTATTGGTCGTCGCGGGTGTGGTGGTGTACTTCGGGATGTTGCTGCTGCAAGGCTTCCGCCTGAGGGATTTCAATCGCAAGTCCCTGGGTTAGAGAGTTTGCCGCGATAAAACGGTTGTTTTATCGATTCGATCCATTTGGCCTGTGCTGTTGCCTGTCGTCCGGGGCCGGGTGTGGTTATAATCGACCACTTTATGAGCAAGAAGCGCGTTATGCAGCTGGTTCGAGGTCTCCACAACCTGCGCCCCGAGCATCGGGGCTGCGTCGCCACTATTGGCAACTTTGACGGTGTTCACCGTGGCCACCAGGCTATCCTGGCTCGGCTGCGCGAACGCGCGGTCGAGTTGGGCGTGCCCAGCTGCGTGGTGATTTTCGAGCCACAGCCGCGGGAATACTTTACCCCCGAGACCGCGCCGGCCCGCTTGGCCCGCCTGCGGGACAAGCTGCAATTGCTGGCTGAGGAGGGTGTGGACCGTGTCCTCTGCCTGGCCTTCAACCAGCGTTTGCAAAGCCTGAGCGCCGCCGAGTTCGTCGACCGCATCCTGGTTGATGGCCTGGGCGTGCAGCATTTGGAGGTCGGTGACGACTTCCGCTTTGGTTGCGACCGCGTCGGGGATTTCGATTTCCTGCAGCATGCGGGCGTCAACCAAGGGTTTACCGTCGAAGCCGCACAAACCGTCGAACTGGACGGCCTGCGCGTGAGCAGTACCCAGGTGCGTAATGCCCTGGCCGCTGCCGACTTCGCCTTGGCCGAGCGTTTGCTCGGTCGCCCGTTCCGCATTGCCGGACGGGTCCTGCACGGCCAGAAGTTGGCGCGCCAATTGGGCACGCCAACCGCCAACGTGCAACTCAAGCGCCGTCGTGTGCCGCTGACCGGGGTTTACCTCGTCAGCGTCGACATCGACGGCCAATCGTGGCCCGGAGTCGCCAACATAGGCGTCAGGCCCACGGTTGCAGGTGATGGCAAGGCCCACCTGGAAGTACATCTGCTGGATTTTGCCGGTGATCTGTATGACCGGCGTTTGACGGTGGTTTTCCACCAGAAGCTGCGTGAAGAGCAGCGTTTCGCCTCCCTTGAGGCGTTGAAAACGGCGATCAATGCGGATGTCGCCGCCGCCCGTGCACTAGCCGCACCTAGCGCCCATCGCTAACCGAAGAGCCTTAAATGACCGACTATAAAGCCACGCTAAACCTTCCGGACACCGCCTTCCCAATGAAGGCCGGCCTGCCACAGCGCGAACCGCAGATCCTGCAGCGCTGGGACAGTATTGGCCTGTACGGAAAGTTGCGCGAAATTGGCAAGGATCGTCCGAAATTCGTCCTGCACGACGGCCCTCCTTATGCCAACGGCACGATTCATATCGGTCATGCGCTGAACAAGATTCTCAAGGACATGATCCTGCGCTCGAAAACCCTGTCGGGCTTCGACGCGCCGTACGTGCCGGGTTGGGACTGCCACGGCCTGCCGATCGAACACAAAGTCGAAGTGACCTACGGCAAGAACCTGGGCGCGGATAAAACCCGCGAACTGTGCCGTGCCTACGCCTCCGAGCAGATTGAAGGGCAGAAGTCCGAATTCATCCGCCTGGGCGTGCTGGGCGAGTGGGACAACCCCTACAAGACCATGAACTTCAAGAACGAGGCCGGGGAAATCCGTGCCTTGGCCGAAATCGTCAAGGGCGGTTTCGTGTTCAAGGGCCTCAAGCCCGTGAACTGGTGCTTCGACTGTGGTTCGGCCCTGGCTGAAGCGGAAGTCGAGTACGAAGACAAGAAGTCCTCGACCATCGACGTGGCCTTCCCGATCGCCGACGACGCCAAGCTGGCCGAGGCCTTTGGCCTGTCTTCGCTGGCCAAGCCAGCCGCCATCGTGATCTGGACCACCACCCCGTGGACCATCCCGGCCAACCAGGCGCTGAACGTGCACCCGGAATTCACCTACGCCCTGGTGGACGTCGGTGACCGCCTGCTGGTGCTGGCTGAGGAGATGGTCGAGGCCTGCCTGGCCCGCTACGAGCTGCAAGGTTCGGTCATCGCCACCACCACCGGCTCCGCGCTGGAACTGATCAACTTCCGCCACCCGTTCTATGACCGTCTGTCGCCGGTGTACCTGGCTGACTACGTTGAACTGGGTTCGGGCACCGGTATCGTTCACTGCTCGCCTGCCTATGGCGTAGACGACTTTGTGATCTGCAAGAAGTACGGCCTGGTCAACGACGACATCATCAACCCGGTGCAAAGCAACGGTGTTTACGTGCCGTCGCTGGAGTTCTTCGGCGGCCAGTTCATCTTCAAGGCCGATCAGCCGATCATCGAAAAGCTGCGCGAAGTCGGTGCGCTGATGCAAACCGCAACCATCCAGCACAGCTACATGCACTGCTGGCGCCACAAGACCCCGCTGATCTACCGCGCCACCGCGCAGTGGTTCATCGGCATGGACAAAGAGCCAACCAGCGGCGACACGCTGCGTGTCCGCTCGCTCAAAGCCATCGAAGACACCCAGTTCGTCCCGGCCTGGGGCCAGGCGCGCCTGCACTCGATGATCGCCAACCGTCCGGACTGGTGCATCTCCCGTCAGCGTAACTGGGGCGTGCCGATCCCGTTCTTCCTGAACAAGGAAAGCGGCGAGCTGCACCCACGTACCGTCGAACTGATGGAACAAGTGGCCCAACGCGTTGAACAGGAAGGCATCGAAGCTTGGTTCAAGCTGGACGCCGCCGAACTGCTGGGCGACGAAGCGCCGCAGTACGACAAGATCAGCGACACCCTTGACGTGTGGTTCGACTCCGGCACCACTCACTGGCACGTGCTGCGCGGCTCGCACCCGATGGGTCACGAAACCGGCCCGCGTGCTGACCTGTACCTGGAAGGCTCCGACCAACACCGTGGCTGGTTCCACTCGTCGTTGCTGACCGGTTGCGCCATCGACAACCACGCGCCGTACCGCGAACTGCTGACTCACGGTTTTACCGTCGACGAGACGGGCCGCAAAATGTCCAAGTCGCTGAAGAACGTGATCGAGCCGAAGAAGATCAACGACACCCTGGGCGCCGACATCATGCGTCTGTGGGTTGCGTCGACCGACTATTCGGGCGAAATCGCCGTGTCGGACCAGATCCTGGCCCGCAGCGCCGATGCCTACCGCCGTATCCGCAATACCGCACGTTTCCTGCTGTCGAACCTGACCGGCTTCAACCCGGCCACCGACATCCTGGCGGCTGAGGACATGCTCGCCCTCGACCGTTGGGCCGTGGACCGTACCCTGTTGCTGCAACGCGAGTTGCAGGAAAACTACGGTGAGTACCGCTTCTGGAACGTGTACTCGAAGATCCACAACTTCTGCGTGCAGGAGCTGGGTGGTTTCTACCTCGACATCATCAAGGACCGCCAGTACACCACCGGCGCCAACAGCAAGGCGCGCCGCTCGGCGCAGACCGCGCTGTTCCACATCTCCGAAGCGCTGGTGCGCTGGATCGCGCCGATCCTGGCCTTCACCGCCGACGAACTGTGGGAATACCTGCCGGGCGAGCGCAACGAGTCCGTGATGCTCAACACCTGGTACGAAGGCCTGACCGAACTGCCGGCCGACTTCGAACTGGGCCGCGAGTACTGGGAAGGCGTGATGGCCGTGAAGGTTGCGGTGAACAAGGAGCTGGAAGTGCAGCGTGCGGCCAAGGCCGTCGGTGGCAACCTGCAAGCCGAAGTCACCCTGTTTGCCGAGGAAGGCCTGACCGCCGACCTGGCCAAGCTGAGCAACGAACTGCGCTTTGTCCTGATCACCTCTACCGCGAGCCTGGCGCCATTCGCACAGGCCCCGGCGGACGCGGTCGCCACCGAAGTGCCGGGCCTCAAGCTCAAGGTGGTCAAGTCGGCCTTCCCTAAGTGCGCCCGTTGCTGGCACTGCCGTGAAGACGTCGGCGTGAACCCTGAGCATCCGGAAATCTGTGGTCGCTGCGTCGACAACATCTCGGGTGCTGGTGAGGTTCGCCACTATGCCTGATACCAGTCGTTTCGGACGTCTGGGCTGGCTCGTACTGAGTCTGCTGGTCCTGGTCATCGACCAGGTCAGCAAGGCTCATTTCGAAGGCTCCCTGCAGATGTTCCAGCAGATCGTGGTGATCCCGGATTACTTCAGCTGGACCCTGGCCTACAACACCGGCGCCGCTTTCAGCTTTTTGGCGGATAGCGGCGGCTGGCAGCGCTGGCTGTTCGCCTTGATCGCCGTGGTCGTCAGTGCGGTACTGGTGGTGTGGCTCAAGCGTCTTGGCCGTGATGACACCTGGCTGGCGATCGCCTTGGCGCTGGTATTAGGCGGTGCGCTGGGCAATCTTTACGACCGCATTGCCCTCGGCCATGTGATCGACTTTATCCTGGTGCATTGGCAGAACCGCTGGTACTTCCCGGCGTTCAACTTTGCCGACAGCGCCATCACCGTCGGTGCAATCATGCTGGCGTTGGACATGTTCAAAAGTAAGAAAACCGGAGAGACCGTCAATGACTGATCAGGTATTGGCTGAGCAACGCATCGGCCAGAACACGGAAGTCACCTTGCATTTCGCACTGCGCCTGGAGAATGGCGATACGGTCGACAGCACGTTCGACAAAGCCCCGGCCACCTTCAAGGTCGGCGATGGCAACCTGCTGCCGGGTTTCGAAGCGGCCCTGTTTGGCTTCAAGGCTGGCGACAAGCGCACCCTGCAGATCCTGCCGGAAAACGCCTTTGGCCAGCCCAACCCGCAAAACGTGCAGATCATCCCGCGTTCGCAGTTCCAGGACATGGACCTGTCGGAAGGCTTGTTGGTGATCTTCAACGATGCGGCGAATACCGAACTGCCTGGTGTGGTAAAAACCTTCGATGACGCGCAAGTGACCATCGACTTCAACCACCCGTTGGCCGGTAAAACCTTGACGTTCGACGTTGAAATCATCGACGTTAAAGCGATCTGACTGACAAAACCGGCGCCTGCGGGCGCTGGCTTGTGTGGGAGCTGGCTTGCCTGCGATAGCATCATCCTGGTGTACCTGATGCACCGAGGTGTCAGCATCGCAGGCAAGCCAGCTCCCACAAGATCCAATTTCTTGCCGAGCAAGACACGAGGCACAGCATGCAAATCAAACTCGCCAACCCCCGTGGCTTCTGCGCCGGCGTGGACCGGGCGATCGAAATCGTCAACCGCGCCCTGGAAGTCTTCGGGCCGCCGATTTACGTGCGTCATGAAGTCGTCCACAACAAATTCGTGGTCGAAGACCTGCGCGCGCGCGGCGCCATCTTTGTCGAAGAGTTGGACCAGGTGCCGGACGACGTCATTGTCATCTTCAGCGCCCACGGTGTTTCCCAGGCCGTGCGTACCGAAGCGGCTGGCCGTGGCCTCAAGGTCTTCGATGCCACCTGCCCGCTGGTCACCAAGGTGCATATCGAAGTGGCGCGCTACAGCCGTGACGGTCGAGAGTGCATCCTGATTGGCCATGCCGGCCACCCGGAAGTCGAAGGCACCATGGGCCAGTATGACGCCAGCAATGGCGGTGCGATTTACCTGGTGGAAGACGAAAAAGATGTTGCCAGCCTGCAGGTGCACAACCCCGAGCGCCTGGCATTCGTGACCCAGACCACCTTGTCCATGGACGACACCAGCCGCGTGATCGACGCGTTGCGCAGCCGCTTCCCGGCGATTGGCGGTCCACGCAAGGACGACATCTGCTACGCCACTCAAAACCGGCAGGACGCGGTCAAGCAACTGGCCGATGAATGCGATGTGGTTTTGGTTGTCGGCAGCCCTAACAGCTCAAACTCCAACCGCCTGCGTGAGTTGGCTGAACGCATGGCAACGCCGGCGTACCTGATCGATGGCGCCGAAGATATGCAACGCAGCTGGTTCGATGGCGTCGAGCGTATCGGTATCACGGCGGGCGCTTCGGCCCCGGAAGTGCTGGTGCGCGGCGTTATCCAGCAGTTGCATGCCTGGGGCGCCACTGGTGCCGATGAGCTGGCTGGCCGTGAAGAGAACATCACCTTCTCCATGCCCAAGGAGCTGCGGGTTCGCTCGCTGCTCTGAGTACCTGTGTGCCGGAGTAGCTCCGGCACAACGCCTGCTCGGCACGCTCGCTGCGCAGGCTGATGCGCCCGCTGGGCGCCAGTACGACCTGATACAGGCTCTGCGCCTGATCTGTGGCGCATACGTGCACGGTGCCAGCGCGAAAACCTCCTCCTGAAAACACCGGTTCGCCTAGTCCGCTGAAGCGCACCTGATTCTTGACAGGCCCATTGCCAACGATCGCCACGCCGCCATTGTCCTGGTGCTCCAGCAGTACTGGGTTGTCGTCATCCAGATAGCCGCGTCCGCTCACATCCACAATGACCCGCCAGCCCTGGCTCCAGTCGTCTTCCCGCGCATGAATGACCACCGGTTGGTTACGGGCGATGGCTTCAGTCCGGGCGTAGCGCAGGCCTGCGGCCAAGGATTGCGCGACGCCCTGTCGCTGCTGTGATTCCAGCAAACCCTTGAAGCTGGGGGTGGCCAGGCTGGCCAGGATGCCGCTCACGATCAGCCCGAGCAGCAGTTCGATCAGGGTGAAGCCTTGTTGGCGCATGTATCGTCCGTCCTTGGATTCAGGTGAAGCACTAGGTATAGCGCCCAGTACGTTGCGCCGAATGATGGCCTTCATGTCCAAAGTATTTCCCTTTGTTCCGGGAGCAGCGCGAGCGAAAAACCGACGCTAGTCTTGGGCCGTACAGCAGATTTCTCCTGCTTTTTTCGGACCTCGACACGGATGACGACGGTAATGCTTGCTTGCCCCAACAGCGGTTTCCCCGAGGATTTTTCTAGGCGCCAAATCGGCATGACGCTGATCGAGGTGCTGGTTGCAGTGTTGATTCTCGCCATGGGCCTGCTGGGTGCGGCGGTGATCCAGCTCAATGCGCTCAAGTACACAGACAGTTCCAGGATGACCAGCCAGGCGAGTTTCATTGCCTACGACATGCTCGACCGAATCCGCGCCAATTCCGCTGTCGACTACTCCTGGGGGCGAGCCGAGCGTGCTCCTGTCAGCAGTGCGTCCACCAGCGTGCGCGACCTGGATTTGCATGATTTCGAGGCCAATATCCTCGGTTTTGCCGGGGCGACCGCCAAAGGCTCGGTGTCGGTCAGTGCGGGCGAGGTGACGGTCAGCATCAGTTGGGACGATAGCCGGGGCGCAAACAGACCGGGTGCCCGGGAAACATTCACCCTGACCAGCCGCATCGATGATGAGTCGAGGGGCGCGCAATGAAATGGAGCGTTAGGGGATTCAGCCTGGTGGAGTTGCTACTGGCGTTGGCCATGGGCCTAGTAGTGGTGCTTGGGGTCACCCAAGTGCTGATCAGTTCCAGAGCCACTCACGCCAGCCAGCAGGCCGCCATGTTGCTGCAGGACGATGCACGGTTCTTACTGGGCAAGATGACCCAGGATATTCGCCAGGCGGGCATGTTTGGCTGTTTGGCCACGGCGTCTATCGACAATGCTCCACCCGCTTTTGATCAGCCTGTCAGTTGGAAGGCCGAGGCGGGGGCGAAGTCGCTGTTGCTGGTGACAACTGATGTCGGTCTGGAAAGTGGCAAGCCTGACTGGACCGTATTGTCCGACTGCACGGGGACCGCCCAGGCTTATGTTGGCAGTGCGCCAGCGCCTGCCCCCGGACAGATCCGTTTTGCGCTGCGCCAGATCACCTACACCTTCGAAGCCGGCCAATTGAGAGTCAGTACGCCTGCGGCGCCTGCCAAGGCCGTGCTGGTGGATAACGTGCAGGCTTTCGATATCAGCTTTGGCGTGGCTGCCAAACCATCGTCGACGGAGGTGGCGCGTTACGACGCGAGTCCGGCGGACCTTGCCTTGATACGCAGTGTGCGCATCCTGATGACGCTGCAAGACCCAGCCGGACGCGTGAAGGATCAAACCTACAGCGTCGTGGCGGCGCTGCGAAACCGGCTGGGGTAGGGCGGCCATGATGCTTAAAGAGCCTATTCGTCTGCGGCAGGCGGGCATGGTGCTGCTGATCAGCCTGGTGTTGTTGCTGCTGTTGTCGCTGATCGGGCTGTCATCCCAGCAAGGGGCGGTGAGCCAGCAAAAGGTCACCGCTAGCTTCTGGCACCGCAATCAGTCGCTGCAAAGCGCCGAGAGTGGCTTGCGGCGTGGGGAGTCAGTTGTACAGCGATCATTTGCGATGCTGCCGCCTTGCCGGTCGGTTGTCACCTGCGCACCGCCGGCCGCCGCCTATTCGGTGGTTGGGGCGGGGCTGGACCCTGTTTCGGGGATCACTTGGACTGCACTGGACGGCGGTCTATACGGCATTCAATCCCTGGGACCCTCGGTGGGGCTGGCGCATTTGCCACCACGCACCGTGGCCGACGCGTATCGAGTGACGGCTGTCGGGTTAAGCGGCCAATTGCGCACGGTGCTGGAGAGCGTCTATGCGCATGTAGAAGAGGAGGGCGGCTCGCGTTTCCGGCGGGTGGCCTGGCGGCAACTTCAATAAGGAGCGTTGAAATGGGCATGGACAGCCAGGGCTTTACCTTGATTGAGTTACTGATCGCCGTGGCGATCATTGCGGTGCTGGCCGGGATTGCTTACCCCGGCTACACCAGCCATATGAAAAAAGTCTATCGCGTGGAAATCGTCGCGTTATTGACCGATCAGGCTCAGCATCTGGAGCGTTTTTATACAAGGAACGGTACTTTTATTGATGCAAGCGGCGTCAGCGAGGGCAATGATCGCTATAGAATCACCGCAGCATTGAACCCTCAGGATTTCCAGCTGGTGGCTACGCCTGGCGTCCGCTCGGTGATGACCGGCGATCCTTGCGGCGACTTCAGCCTGGCCAGTACCGGTGCGCGGACCAATCCGGGCGCGGCACCTGAAATGTCGCGCAAGCTGTGCTGGGGGCAATGATGAGGGTGCTGGATGACTGGGCGCCAAGTGCGCGTGTTCCTATTTATCGGCTGGATCAAATGATGGCAGAGCAACAGCAGGTAGTGATTGTCGGTGGCGGGGTCATCGGCTTGTTGACAGCGTTCAACCTGGCGACCCAAGGGCAAGCCGTAGTGCTGCTGGAGCGCGCGGGGTTGGGGCGGGAGTCCTCCTGGGCGGGCGGCGGTATTGTCTCGCCGCTGTATCCCTGGCGCTACAGCCCGGCCGTCACCGCACTGGCCCATTGGTCCCAAGACTTTTATCCTCAGTTGGCACAGCGCCTGTTTGCCCAGACCGGTGTCGACCCGGAGGTGCATACCACGGGCCTGTACTGGCTGGACCTGGACGACGAAGCCGAAGCCCTGGCCTGGGCTGCGGGAGAAGGCCGCCCCTTGAGCAAAGTGGATGTCTCGGCTGCCCATGATGCCGTTCCGGTGCTGGGCGGCGGGTACTCCAGCGCGGTCTACATGGCTGACGTCGCCAATGTGCGCAACCCGCGCCTGGTCAAATCCCTCAAGGCGGCACTGCTCGCGTTGCCCGGCGTGACCCTCCACGAGCAGTGTGAAGTGACCGGATTTGTTCTGGATGCGGGCAATGTCGTGGGTGTGAACACAGCTGGTGGGCCGATCTTCGGTGATCAGGTTGTACTGGCGGCCGGGGCGTGGAGTGGTGAACTGCTGGGTACTTTGGGCCTGTCGCTGCCGGTCGAGCCGGTCAAAGGCCAGATGATCCTGTACAAATGCGCCTCGGACTTCCTGTCGAGCATGGTCCTGGCCAAGGGGCGTTATGCGATCCCGCGGCGTGACGGGCACATCTTGATCGGCAGTACCCTGGAGCATGAAGGCTTCGACAAGACCCCTACCGACACGGCGCTGCAAAGCCTCAAGGCATCAGCGGTGGAGTTGATTCCCGCCTTGGCGGACGCCGAGGTGGTTGGGCACTGGGCCGGATTGCGCCCTGGTTCGCCGGAAGGCATCCCCTATATTGGCCAAGTGCCGGGCTTCAAAGGCTTGTGGCTCAACTGCGGCCATTACCGCAATGGCCTGGTGCTTGCGCCGGCATCCTGCCAGTTGTTTACCGACTTGCTGCTGGCGCGTACGCCGATCATCGACCCCGCGCCTTATGCGCCCGAAGGTCGGATCAATGCTGGATAGACTTCGGTCCTTGTTCCAGATGCGCCTGGGTGCAATACCACTCCTGGCGCGAGCTCAGGGCGCGATCCTGTGGCAGGTGTACGCCGCAGTGGGCGCAGCGCACCATCAGGGCAGCGTCAGGCTCGCTGGTACGTTGTTGCTTGGCGGCCGGGCTTTTGAATTTGCGCCAGAACCATACTGCGGCGGCAATGACGGCAATCCAGAACAATAGACGAAGCATGATGGGCAGTTTCTCGACAAGGAATGCGCCAGTTTAGCCAAGGACGTGCCAGGCGCACAGCGCAATAAATATCACCCACAAAAAAGGAGCCTCGAAAGGCTCCTTCTTGATGACGCCGGGTGCAATCAGTCGAACACACCGAAGGTCATGTAGCTGAACCACGAACGGTCCTGGTTGTTGCCCAGGGCCTGCGGCTCTTCTTCTTCGATCACGTCGCCGTTCTCGTCATGCGGCTTGAGCTCCGAAGGAATGGCGTCCTTGGCGTCCTGGTACTGCTTGATCACGTCCTGGTTGGCGCGGGTTTCGCCCGGCGGCAGCGGTGGACGGGATTCGATCAGGCCCAGGGTGTACTTGCTCAGCCACGAACGGTTGTCCGCTTCAGCAACCTGAGGCACGAACTGGCCGTCTTTCAGGCTTGGGTGATCCGGGTAGTTGAGCTTCAGGGTTTCCAGGCTGGTGCTGGCCAACTCGTCCAGGTGCAGACGCTGGTAAGCCTCGGTCATCACCGCCAGGCCGTCACCCACAGAAGGAGTTTCCTGGAAGTTTTCTACCACATAACGACCACGGTTGGCGGCGGCTACGTAGGCCTGACGGGTCAGGTAGTAGTGCGCCACGTGGATCTCGTAGGACGCCAGCAGGTTGCGCAGGTAGATCATGCGCTGCTTGGCATCCGGTGCGTAGCGGCTATTGGGGTAGCGGCTGGTCAACTGGGCGAACTCGTTGTAGGAGTCGCGGGCAGCACCCGGGTCACGCTTGGTCATGTCCAGCGGCAGGAAGCGCGCCAGCAGGCCGACATCCTGGTCGAACGAGGTCAGGCCCTTCATGTAGTAGGCGTAGTCGACGTTCGGGTGCTGCGGATGCAGGCGGATGAAACGCTCGGCGGCGGACTTGGCAGCTTCCGGCTCGGCGTTCTTGTAGTTGGCGTAGATCAACTCGAGCTGGGCCTGGTCGGCATAGCGCCCGAACGGATAACGCGACTCCAGTGCCTTCAGCTTCGCTGTGGCGCTGGTGAAGCTATTATTGTCCAAGTCTTTCTGAGCCAGTTGGTACAACTCGACTTCGCTCAGGTTTTCGTCGACGACTTCCTTTGTTGACGAGCAAGCAGCAGTCATGGCGAGGATGGCGATCAGCAGCAGGTGTTTCACTTGCATGGCGGCTTGCGTCCCTATGACGGCCGCTGTCTTGGGCGGGGCCGTCCTGTTATGATGAGCGCCCCGTTGAAAGCCTCGGGGCAAAAGACGCCGTATTTAACCACAAGCGCGCAGCCGAAACCAAAGGCTACGCCACGCCTAGTCTGAGCATGTCCGATAAAATTGAACTTCGCGCAGAGGTGCCGTCCGAATTGGGCGGCCAACGCCTCGATCAAGTCGCCGCACAATTATTCGCTGAGCACTCGCGCTCGCGCCTTTCCGCCTGGATCAAAGACGGCCGCCTGACTGTGGATGGAGCGGTTATCCGCCCGCGAGACATAGTCCATGGCGGTGCGATTCTTGAGCTGACTGCCGAGCAGGAAGCCCAGGGAGAATGGGTCGCCCAGGACATCGAGCTGGATATCGTCTATGAAGACGACGACATCCTGGTCATCAACAAACCCGCAGGCCTGGTGGTTCACCCGGCGGCCGGGCACGCTGATGGCACCTTGCTCAATGCCCTGCTGCACCACGTGCCGGACATCATCAATGTCCCGCGCTGCGGCATCGTGCACCGTCTGGACAAGGACACCACCGGTTTGATGGTGGTCGCCAAGACCATTCAGGCGCAGACGCAGTTGGTCACACAATTGCAAAGCCGCAGCGTCAGCCGGATCTACGAGTGCATCGTGATCGGCGTGGTGGTAGCGGGTGGCAAGATCAACGCCCCAATCGGTCGCCACGGCCAGCAGCGCCAGCGTATGGCGGTGATGGAAGGCGGCAAGCAGGCCGTTAGCCACTATCGTGTGCTGGAGCGTTTCCGTTCCCACACTCACGTGCGGGTCAAGCTGGAAACCGGCCGTACCCACCAGATTCGCGTGCACATGGCGCACATCAACTTCCCGTTGGTCGGAGATCCGGCCTACGGCGGTCGCTTCCGTATTCCGCCTGCGGCCAGCCAGACCATGGTTGAATCGTTGAAAACCTTCCCGCGCCAGGCCTTGCATGCACGTTTCCTGGAGCTGGACCATCCGACGAGCGGTAAACGGATGAGCTGGGAATCGCCGCTGCCGGACGATCTGGTCTGGCTGCTGTCGCTGCTCAAGCAGGATCGCGAGGCGTTTATCGGATGAGTGACTGGCTGATTCCTGACTGGCCTGCGCCGGCTCAGGTCAAAGCCTGCGTCACCACCCGTGCGGGCGGCGTCAGCCTGACGCCGTTCGACAGCCTCAACTTGGGCGATCACGTCGAGGACAGCCTGGGGGCCGTCCTTGAGAATCGCCGTCGTCTTAGCGATGCCTTCAATATTCAGCCGGCTTGGCTGCGTCAGGTTCATGGTGTGACTGTGGTCGAAGCCGACCCAAATCGCACCGCCGAAGCGGATGGCAGTTGGACCAGCACCCCTGGCATTGCCTGCACCTCCATGACCGCCGACTGCCTGCCTGCGTTGTTCTGCAACCGCGCCGGCACCCATGTGGCGGCGGCCCATGCCGGTTGGCGTGGACTGGCGGCGGGCGTGCTGGAAGCTGCCTTTGAAAGCCTGGATACCGATCCGGGTGAAGTGCTGGTCTGGCTTGGCCCGGCGATTGGCCCGCAAGCCTTTGAAGTCGGCCCGGAAGTGCGTGAAGCCTTCATGCAGCAATTGCCGATCACCGCTGAAGCCTTCGTGCCTAGCCGTAATCCCGGCAAGTTCATGGCCGACATCTATAAGCTGGCCCGTTTGCGCCTGGCCGCACGTGGCGTCACTGCTGTTTATGGTGGTGGGTTCTGCACCGTGACCGACCCGCGCTTCTTTTCTTACCGCCGTAGCCCACGCACCGGTCGGTTTGCCTCCCTTATCTGGCTGGAACGCTAGACTCATCTGATCTGCGTCAACTGTACGTAGCTTGAATCTCCCAGAATCCACCCCATCTATAAGGGTATCTGGCAGGTTTCTTCATTCAGGATGTTTTATAGCTCCGGCCTGCTCAAAAGGAAGGTGACTAATGCGTATAGATCGTTTAACCAGCAAATTGCAGTTGGCGTTATCTGACTCTCAATCCTTGGCGGTGGGCCTCGACCACCCAGCCATCGAGCCTGCACATTTGATGCAGGCACTCCTGGAACAGCAAGGTGGTTCTATCAAGCCCTTGCTGATGCAGGTGGGCTTTGACGTCAACAGCCTGCGCAAGGAGTTGAGCAAAGAGCTCGACCAACTGCCGAAAATCCAAAACCCGACCGGCGACGTGAATATGTCCCAGGACTTGGCGCGCCTGCTTAACCAAGCGGACCGCCTGGCCCAGCAAAAGGGCGACCAGTTCATCTCCAGCGAACTGGTGCTGCTCGCCGCCATGGACGAAAACAGCAAGCTCGGCAAGTTGTTGCTGGGCCAGGGCGTGAGCAAGAAAGCCCTCGAAAACGCCATCAACAACCTGCGTGGCGGCGACGCGGTCAACGACCCCAACCATGAGGAGTCGCGCCAAGCCCTGGATAAATACACCGTCGACCTGACCAAGCGCGCCGAAGAGGGCAAGCTTGACCCGGTAATCGGCCGTGACGATGAAATCCGTCGCACCATCCAGGTCCTGCAACGTCGCACCAAGAACAACCCGGTGCTGATCGGTGAGCCTGGCGTGGGTAAAACCGCGATTGCCGAGGGCCTGGCCCAGCGCATCATCAATGGTGAAGTGCCGGACGGCCTCAAAGGCAAGCGCCTGCTGTCCCTGGACATGGGGTCGCTGATTGCCGGTGCCAAGTTCCGTGGCGAGTTCGAAGAACGCCTGAAATCCCTGCTTAATGAACTGTCGAAGCAGGAAGGGCAGATCATTCTGTTTATCGACGAACTGCACACCATGGTCGGCGCCGGTAAAGGCGAAGGCTCCATGGATGCGGGCAACATGCTCAAGCCAGCCTTGGCGCGGGGCGAGTTGCATTGCGTCGGTGCCACGACGCTCAACGAATATCGCCAGTACATTGAAAAGGACGCGGCCCTTGAGCGTCGCTTCCAGAAAGTGCTGGTGGAAGAGCCGAGCGAAGAGGACACCATTGCGATCCTGCGTGGCCTGAAAGAGCGTTATGAGGTCCACCATAAGGTGGCGATCACTGACGGCGCGATCATTGCGGCGGCGAAATTAAGCCACCGCTATATCACTGATCGTCAGTTGCCTGACAAGGCCATCGACTTGATCGACGAAGCGGCCAGCCGCATCCGCATGGAGATCGACTCCAAGCCGGAAGTGCTCGACCGTCTGGATCGGCGCCTGATTCAACTGAAAGTTGAGTCCCAGGCCCTGAAGAAAGAAGAAGACGACGCGGCGAAAAAACGCCTGGAAAAACTCCAGGAAGAAATCGTCCGTCTGGAACGCGAGTATTCGGACCTGGAAGAAATCTGGACCTCGGAAAAAGCCGAAGTGCAGGGCTCTGCGCAGATCCAGCAAAAGATCGAGCAGTCCCGCCAGGAGCTGGAAGCCGCGCGCCGTAAAGGCGACCTGAACCGCATGGCCGAGTTGCAGTACGGGGTGATCCCTGACCTAGAGCGCAGCCTGCAGATGGTCGATCAACACGGCAAGCCTGAAAACCAGTTGCTGCGCAGCAAGGTGACCGAGGAGGAAATCGCCGAAGTCGTCTCGAAGTGGACCGGCATTCCGGTGTCGAAAATGCTCGAAGGCGAACGCGACAAGCTGCTGAAGATGGAAAGCCTGTTACACCAACGTGTGATCGGCCAGGAAGAGGCCGTGGTGGCGGTGTCCAACGCGGTACGGCGTTCGCGGGCCGGTTTGTCCGACCCGAACCGTCCGAGCGGCTCGTTCATGTTCCTCGGCCCGACCGGTGTGGGTAAGACCGAGCTGTGCAAGGCCTTGGCCGAGTTCCTCTTTGATACTGAAGAGGCCATGGTGCGGATCGATATGTCCGAATTCATGGAAAAACACTCGGTGGCTCGCTTGATCGGTGCACCACCAGGCTACGTGGGCTACGAAGAGGGCGGTTACCTGACCGAAGCCGTGCGGCGCAAGCCTTACTCGGTGATCTTGCTGGATGAGGTCGAGAAGGCGCATCCGGATGTGTTCAACATCCTGCTGCAAGTGCTGGAAGATGGCCGTCTGACGGACAGCCACGGGCGTACCGTGGACTTCCGCAACACGGTGATCGTGATGACCTCCAACCTGGGCTCGGCACAGATCCAGGAGTTGGTGGGTGATCGTGAAGGCCAGCGCGCTGCCGTGATGGATGCGCTGACCAGCCACTTCCGTCCGGAATTCATCAACCGGGTCGACGAAGTGGTGATCTTCGAGCCTCTGGCACGGGATCAGATCGCGGGCATCACTGAGATCCAGTTGAGTCGCCTGCGTGGCCGCCTGGCAGAACGCGAGCTGGACCTGGTGTTGAGCAGCGAGGCGTTGGACAAGCTGATTGCGGTCGGTTACGACCCGGTGTATGGCGCACGGCCTCTGAAGCGTGCGATCCAGCGCTGGATCGAGAACCCACTGGCTCAGCTGATCCTGTCCGGCAGCTTCATGCCGGGCACCAGCGTCGAGGCGACCGTGGAAAACGACGAAATTGTCTTTCACTAATCCCAGTCTGCTGGGTAATAAGAGAAGGCCCCGCATTGCGGGGCCTTTTTTTTTCGATAGGGCGTTGAACTGTAAGGCAAAGGCTTGTAAAGTGCGCCCCGCAGCAACGTCAGCCCACGGGTTTCTTCTCCCCAAGAAGAAATCAGAAACAAGCGCAAATCATTGTCTTAAAAGCAATTTAAAGGGTTGACAGGGGTTTTTAAGATTGTAGAATAGCGCGCCTCAGACACATGAACGTAGCGATACGGACAAGTCGAAGAGAAGGTAGTAAGCAACAACGTAGTACTTTGAAATATGTAGTTCCGTGATAGCTCAGTCGGTAGAGCAAATGACTGTTAATCATTGGGTCCCAGGTTCGAGTCCTGGTCACGGAGCCAATTTCAATATCGGGGTATAGCGCAGTCCGGTAGCGCGCCTGCTTTGGGAGCAGGATGTCGGGAGTTCGAATCCCCCTACCCCGACCATATTTGGGTCGTTAGCTCAGTTGGTAGAGCAGTTGGCTTTTAACCAATTGGTCGTAGGTTCGAATCCCACACGACCCACCATTTTTGAGACCAGTTAACGCTGGAATCGAATCTTAAGATCAGAGGCCAAAAGCGCTGATCGAAGAAGGCGACTGAAAGGTCGCCTTTTTTTTACCGGGGTATAGCGCAGTCCGGTAGCGCGCCTGCTTTGGGAGCAGGATGTCAGGAGTTCGAATCCCCTTACCCCGACCATATTAAAAATCCTCGTATCGAAAGATACGGGGATTTTTTTTGTGCGCTTAAAACTCAAGAACACTGGAAATCAAAATGTGGGAGGGGGCTTGCCCCCGATGGCGGTGGACCAGTCACTGATTTGCCGACTGACACACTGCAATCGGGGGGCAAGCCCCCTCCCGCGTTGATTGAGCTCCTGAGGGGCTGTGGTGTTAATGCAATTTAAGACGCGGCTCGGTGCCACGCCCAATCTTGCTCCCCAGCATCAACATCGCCGTACGGAAGAACCCATACAGCGCCATCTGGTGCATGCGGTACAGCGACACATAGAACATCCGCGCCAGCCAGCCTTCGAGCATCACACTGCCGGTGAGGTTGCCCATCAAGTTACCCACCGCCGAGAAGCGCGACAGCGAGATCAGCGAGCCATAGTCGGTGTACTTGTAGCTCGGCAGGTCCTTGCCTTCGATGCGCAGCTTCAGCGACTTGGCCAGCAACGAGGCCTGCTGGTGAGCCGCCTGGGCCCGTGGCGGCACGTTGCGGTCGGTGCCCGGTTGCGGGCAGGCGGCGCAGTCGCCGAAGGCAAAAATGTTCTCGTCGCGGGTGGTTTGCAGCGTCGGCAAAACCTGCAATTGATTGATGCGGTTGGTTTCCAGGCCGTCGATGTCCTTGAGGAAACCTGGCGCGCGAATCCCGGCGGCCCAGACCTTGAGGCTGGCGGGAATCACCTGGCCACTGCTGGTGATCAGCGCATCGGCCGTCACTTCACTGACCGCCGAATTGGTCAGCACGGTCACCCCAAGTTTCTCCAGGGTTTTATGCACAGGCCCGCCGATACGCTCCGGCAGGGCTGGCAGCACCCGTGGGCCGGCTTCGATCAGGGTGATGTGCATGTTTTCCGGCTTGATGCGGTCCAGGCCGTAGGCGGCCAGCTCATGGGCGGCGTTGTGCAGTTCGGCGGCCAACTCGACCCCGGTTGCCCCCGCGCCGACGATGGCGACGCTGATCTTTTCCACCACATCCGTCTGCCCGGCATGGGCGCGCAGGTAGTGGTTGAGCAATTGCTGGTGGAAGCGCTCGGCCTGCTTGCGGGTGTCGAGGAACAGGCAGTGTTGCGCCGCGCCTTCGGTACCGAAGTCATTGGTGGTGCTGCCAACTGCAATCACCAGGCTGTCGTAGCCCAGCACGCGTGCGGGCACCAGCTCACGACCTTCTTCGTCGAGAGTGGCGGCCAGCTGGATTTTCTTCTGTTCACGGTCAAGCCCGCTCATGCGCCCCAGTTGGAACTCGAAGTGGTTCCATTTGGCTTGGGCGACATAATTGAGTTCGTCTTCCGAAGAATTCAGCGAACCGGCGGCCACTTCATGCAGCAAGGGCTTCCAGATGTGGGTCAGGTTGGCGTCTACCAGCGTGATGCTGGCGGTGCCGCGCTTGCCCAGAGTCTTACCCAGGCGGGTAGCCAACTCCAGGCCGCCGGCGCCGCCGCCGACGATAATAATACGATGGGTCATGGGGATATCTCGCAAGGCTAAAAGAAATCGGAGCAGTTACCCCCGCGAGCGCCAGGCAGCTCATAGCGTCAGGTAACTCAAAAGTCGGCTCAGCAAGCCCAGGCCGATCACCACAACAAGCACCACACCCAGGAGCAGCCACGGCCGGAAAGGCTTGCGCTCGACTCGGTTTTGGGAGAGTTGCAGGTACTCTTCGACATGCTGTTGGTCATCGGGGTTCAGGCGGCTGGTCATAAAGGCCTCGTCAGGTAGACGTTGCAAAAGGGCGCCACGTTACAGTCCGGGGGATCAGAGGCTGATGCCCACATCGAACACTATGCTGCGGCCCAGGTTGTTGCGCAAGAAATCCGGTGCGTCGGGGTGAGCGAACAAAACCCGTGCAAAGGTCGGCCCCACCAGCGACAACGAGCGCCAGCCCTGGCGCAGGTATTCGGTCGGCGGCGGAAAATGACTGTTGAGGTCGAGTACTTCGCGCTTGAGGCTGGTGAAGGCGACGATATCCAGCTCCCCCAGGTCCATCCCGCGTTCTTTATAGTTATGCGCCTTCTTGCGCAGTGTAGGTGCCAGGCGCAATAAAAATTCGTGGGCCGGAATGCGCCGCGGCTTGGCTTCGCGCCGCACCAATTGGCTCAGGGAGAAGGCGCTGCGCCGACGCAGTAACTCGTCGCGCCATTCGTCGTTCAGGCGGCGGCCCTCATCCAGTACGAAAAACACCTCGAAGCTGGCATCGCGAAACAGTACGTCCGGCGGCTCTTGCCCGGCGGCATGAAACTCTTCGGCTCGGTAGGGCACGTTCAAGCCTTGCAGCAGGCGCTGGCAGACCCAACGCTCACGCTCCCATTTGCGGGCATTGGACAGGAACGCGTTGGCTTGTTCGGCTGCTACGGTGAGCAGGCGCAAGTAATCTGAGTCATCCATAGCTAGCAGCTTAGCGCTCAAATGATGACCGCAGGAAGTCCCGCTATAAAACGTCGGTGTAGACTGACAATCCGACTGATTTTCCAACATGGAGCGTGCTGCCGTGATCAGTGCCGCGATGCTGGCTCCGACGACCCTGGGCGTCGGCTGGCTGTTATATGCGCCCGTCGTGCTATGGGCGGTCATACGGTCACCTTGGGTCGAATTGTTTGCCGACCGTCGACGCCAACATTTGCTGTTCGGCACCGTCTTCGCGTTGTTCATACTGTGGCTGGTGCGGCGGGATTTTGATACCGGCGTGTCCTACCACTTCATCGGCATGACCGCCGTGACCCTGTTGCTGGATTGGCCTTTGGCAATTGTCGGTGGCTTTGCCGCCCAGTTGGGCCTGATGATGTTAGGGCGCCAAGACCTCGCCGCCCTTGGCGTCAACGGCTTGTTGCTGATCGTGCTGCCAGTGCTGGTCACTGAAGCCTGCGCGTTGCTGGTGGAGCGAGCGCAACCGCGCAATCCCTTTGTGTATATCTTCTGTTCCGGTTTTTTCGCAGCTGCTCTGTCGGCGCTGCTTTGCCTGCTGTTCGGGCTTGGGCTGCTCTGGTTAGACGGTCGTTTCGCCATGCCGGAATGGCTGGAAGATTTCATCGGCTACCTGTGGCTGATCATTTTCCCCGAAGCCTTTATCAACGGCATGGTCATCAGCGCCCTGGTGGTGTTTTGCCCGGAATGGCTGGAGACCTTCAATCGCACGCGCTACCTCTCGGCACCTTGGAAGGATGACGATTCGCAGCGTTGACCCAGATCAAATCCAGCGCACGCAGCCAAGCCCATGCTTTGCAGAATTTTTCAGGAGCATGAAACATGAGTGTGTACGAGTGGGCACGGCAGGAGTTGCGCAGAAGCCAGGATGCGGCACAGGAAATCGGTTTTGACCCAGGCCTGACCCTGCGCGCCATGCTCAGCGCAGTGGTGCAGCAGAGCAAGGGAGTGCGCAGTTTCGAAGACCTGGCCGACGAGCTGCAATACCTTGCAGAGAACCTCGACGACCAGCAGGAATACGCCTTTATGCGCCCTTAGTGGCGTGGCGGCAGGTCTTCGGAAAACAGCTCGTCTTCGGCATCCGGGGCCACGGGGATCTTGTGTTCCTCAGCGGCCCAGGCGCCCAGGTCAATGAGTTTGCAGCGGTCCGAGCAGAACGGCCGTTTGAGGTTGGTCGCTTTCCATTCCACGGGTGCGCCGCAGGTTGGGCAGTCGACGGTCAAGGGTTGGCTCATGATCGGCCTCCACGCAAAGTAAGGTAAAAGTGGTGCAGTCGCTCGACCTCGCTGTGCAGCCAGGCAAGGTCCTGGTCATTGACCAGTACGTCATCGGCATGTTTCAGGCGGTCTTCACGGCTGGACTGCGCCTTGAGAATCGCCTGCACCTGCTGTTCGTTGATGCCGTCGCGCTGCAGGGTACGCTGAATCTGCAGCGATTGCGGCACGTCGATCACCAGGATGCGCTGGGTCATGCTGTACTGGCCCGACTCGATCAGCAGTGGCGACACCAGAATCGCATAAGGCGACGTTGCCCGTGCCAGGTGGCTGCGAATTTCTTCACCGATCAACGGATGCAGCAGGGCTTCGAGCCAGCGGCGCTCTTCGGGGACTTCAAAGATCAGCGTGCGCAAGGCGGCGCGATCCAGCTGGCCGTCAGGTTGCAGCACGCCGGCACCAAAGTGCTCAGCGATGCGCGCCAATGCCGGGCGGCCAGGCTCGACCACCCAGCGGGCGGCGTGATCGGCGTCCACCAAATCGATACCCAGGTCGATAAAGTGCTGCGCCGCCGCGCTTTTGCCGCTGCCGATGCCACCGGTGAGGCCGAGAATCCAGGGTGTTGCAACAGAAGTGGTCATCTGAAACCGACAGACTGCAAATAGAAGTCGGTTATTTGACCACCCCAGAGCAATGCAATCCAGCCGGCAATTGCCAGATACGGACCAAACGGCATCGGTGCCGACGCCTGGGCCTTGCGCAGGCGCATCAGGATCAAGCCGACGAACACGCCGACCAACGACGACATCAACAGCGTCATCGGCAGGATCTGCCAGCCGCCCCAGGCACCGAGTAGTGCGAGTAACTTGAAGTCGCCGTGGCCCATACCGTCCTTGCCGGTAGCCAGCTTGAACAACCAGAACACGCTCCACAGGCTCATGTACCCGAACACCGCGCCCCACAGGGCGTCGGGCAATGTCGTCAGCAGGCCGAACCCGTTGACGATCAGCCCCAGCCACAGCAGTGGCATCACCAGCACATCCGGCAACAGTTGATGGTCGGCATCGATCAGGCTCATCGCCAATAAACCCCAGCTCAGCACCAGCACTGCGCCCGCCTGCCAGCCAAAGCCGAAATGCCAGGCGACCCAGGCCGAGATCAGTCCACACGCCAGTTCAGTAAGCGGATAGCGGGCACTGATGGCACCTTGGCAATGGGCGCAGCGACCTCGCAGGAACAGGTAGCTGAGCAGTGGGATATTTTCCCACGGCCGTATCGGATGGTTGCAGTGCGGGCAGCAGGAGTTGGGGTGCATCAGGTTGTAGGTCGGCCCAGCGGGATCGGCGGGTAGACCGAGCACTTCATGGGCCTGGGCGCGCCATTCCCGTTCGAGCATTTTTGGCAGGCGCCATGCCAGCACGTTAAGGAAACTGCCGACGATCAGCCCCAGTACACCCGCCATCACGACAAAAGCCCACGGATGCGCAACCAGTAACAGGCTCAAAACGCGCTCCCCAGCTGGAAGACCGGCAAGTACATGGCGATTACCAGCGCACCGACAATGCTTCCCAGGATCACCATGATCAGCGGCTCCATCAGGCTGGTGAGGTTGTCGACCAGGTTGTCCACGTCGGCCTCGTAATGGTTGGCGACCTTTTCCAGCATGCGGTCCAGTGTGCCTGACTCCTCGCCGATGGCAGTCATCTGGATTGCCATACGAGGAAACAGACCGCTGGCGACCATGGATTGATTTAATGCCATGCCGGTGGATACGTCGTGTCGCATATGCTCGATTGCCTGTTTGAACGGCCCTGAACCGACGGCGCCGGCCACTGAGTCCAATGCCTGAGCCAATGGAACACCCGCTGCGAAGGTCGTGGACAGTGTGCGTGCGTAGCGGGCCACGGCCGATTTTTTCAGCAGTTTGCCTGCGAGTGGAGTTTTCAACAAACCGGCGTCCAGCCAGCGTCGAAAAGCAGGGACGGCGCGATAGGCGTGGCGCAATCCCACGCCTCCCGCGAGAACGCCAAGCGCTACGCCCCACCAGGCCTTCTGCATGAACTCGGACAGGGCGATCACCTGCAAGGTAAAGCCGGGCAGCGTGCCGTCGACGCCGGCAAACAGATTCTGGAATTGCGGCACAACGTGGATCAACAAAACGCCAGTGACAAGACAGGCCACCGCCAGCACCGCGATCGGATAGGTCATGGCTTTTTTGATCCTGGCCCTTAACTGCTCACTCTTTTCCCGATGAATCGCCACGCGCTCCAGCAGGGTTTCCAGTGCACCGGCCTGTTCGCCGGCGGCCACCAGGTTGCAAAACAGCTCATCGAAGCAGCGCGGCTTTTTGCGCAAGGCGTCGGACAGGCTGGAGCCGGAGGCAATCGCTTGTTTCAGTCCTTGCACCAGCTCACGCACAGCGCGGTTGTCGAAGCCTTCGCCGATGATGTCGAACGCTTGCAGCAGGGGAATCCCGGCCTTCAGCAGCGTCGCCAGTTGGCGAGTGAGCAGGGTGATATCCGTCGATTTGATCGGCGGTGTGAGTCCCCGTAGAACGGAGGATTTCTTGCGCACATGCCCTGGGCTGATGCCCTGTTGGCGCAACTGGGCCCTGACCCAGGCAAGATTGTGCCCCGTGGTTTGCCCGCACACCCTGCGTCCTTTGCGATTGATGCCTTCCCAGGCGTACAGCGTTAAAGCGTCGTCCATGTCACCGTTCCGCACAGAGGTCGTCGAAGATTTATAGCTTAGTCAGGTGACGGATTCGGGCTGGCAGGTGCAGCAGGATAAAATGTCAGAATGTGCGACTTGTACGCGATTGAGCGGCTGCGCATGAGTACACTGGCGCCGCTGCACAACACGGGGCGCAGGACGCGCCTTGTCATGAGTTCTATCCTGGAGAGTGAATGTGATACGTCAAAAAGGTTTTACCCTGATCGAGTTGTTGATCGTCGTGGCAATCATCGGCATTTTGGCCACCATCGGCCTGCCCATGTACACCACCCACCAGGCCAAGGCCAAATTCACCGCCGGCCTGGCTGAAATCACCGCGTTGAAGCCAGGGTATGAAGACACCCTCAACCAGGGCACGGTTCCTACGCTGGCATTGATCGGCGGCACCAGCCCGACAGCCAACTGCAAGATTGGCGTGGCTGGGGACGTTGCCACGGGCGCAGGCTCGATCAGTTGCGAACTAATTGATGCGCCGGCACCGGTGCTGGGCAAGACCATCAGCCTGACGCGCGATGCCACCACCGGTTGGAAATGCACCACCACCGCTGACGCAAAATATGTCGCCAAAGGCTGCGGCGCCGACGGCGCTTAACTGCTAAACCCTCCACAGGGAAGTTGAGGTGGCCGATGGTGTTATCCCTAGAGCAGCGTGGCAGTATTTTTCTGGTGGCGGTGGTGTGCCTGCTGGTTGTCGGGATCTGTGCTCCCTTCAGTGGGCATGATCTGCAGCGGGTGATGCAGATTGCCATCGGGGCTTGCGCGGTGCTTTATGGGCTGTCGGTCGCCCGCGTTGAACGGCTGGTTGACCGGCCCACAGCCTTGGGCCTGATGCTCATCATCGGGTTGGGGCTGGTGTCGTCAATGCGAGCTCACCAGCCGCTGTGGGCACTTGTCGAAGTGGCATTATTCATCAGCTGCGGCGCGATTGCCGTAGCATTTGCCTTGGCGCGGCGTCAGGGCGGTCAGTCTTTGGATCGCGCCTTGATTGTGTTCGTGGTGCTGCTGTGCCTGATCAAGTCGATTCAATACACCTACGTCGGTGCTCTGGCGTTCATCAATGCGGAGCGGACGCTGGATCCTGACTTGTTGCTGTCTGGCTTTTCCAACAAGCGTTTCTACGGCCAGTTCCAGACACTTACCTTGCCGCTGCTGGCGCTCCCTTTGTTGATCCCCACGCTTTCTCGCCCACTCAAGGCCGCGGTGTTTGCGCTGCTGTGCGCGTGGTGGCTGATTGCAGTGGGGGGCGGCACGCGTGGCACCTGGCTTGGCATGGGGGCGGCCAGTGTGGTGCTGGCGGTGCTAGGACCATGGGGCCGGCGCTGGCTGGGTTGGCAATTGGCTGCAATGCTGGGGGGACTGTTGTTGTATTGGCTGGCGTTCAAGGTGTTGGCGGATTACCTGGGGATCGAAATCGCCAATGCCGCCAGCGATCGCCTCACAACCACGTTGTCGGGACGTGGTCCGATTTGGTGGCAGGCCTGGCATATGCTCGTCGAACGGCCTTTGCTGGGGTTCGGGCCAATGCAGTTCGCCGATATCGCCAACAGTATCGCCGCTCACCCTCATCAGGCCATTTTGCAATGGGCCAGTGAGTGGGGTGTGCCATCCGCGTTGTGCGTCGCCGTGTTGGCATGGCGCGCAGGTTGGGCCACGCTCGGTGTATTGCGTGAGCGCGCACTGAGCACCGAGTGGGCAGACCTGCTGCGGCTCTGTCTGTTTGCGGCGTTGGTCGGTGCATTAGTGCAGTCCATGGTCGACGGCGTGATCGTGATGCCCAACTCCCAGGTCTGGCTGGCGTTGGTGGTGGGCTGGTTGATGGCGCTGCATGTCTGGCGAACCCCGCAAACCGGCCAACTGCCATTGGCCTGGGGCGCTTGGAAAACCCTGGGGCTGCTGGCCGTTGGTCTGTTGATCGTTATCGCCGTGCGTGACGTCCCTCACATCGCGCGAGCCCAGCAGCAGTACCTGAGCAGCCATGACAACATGCTGCAACCACGCTTTTGGGCTCAAGGCGTGATTGCCCGCTGACGGCGGCAAGTTGCCGGACTCCCGATGCGGTGCTAGCTTTAGCCCACCGCCCGTGTAGCTCAGCCGGTAGAGCAGCGCACTCGTAACGCGAAGGTCGCAGGTTCGATTCCTGTCTCGGGCAAAAAGGCAACATCGGCAGCACTGTTTTCCGTTGATCCCAGAATGGTTCTGAAGGCCAGACGAGCTGGCATTTGCGCCCGCTCTTTTGTATCTGCGCAACCTTGATGACCCAGATGCATCCCCATTCCTCGATCTAAGAGAACGACATGACCACGACTGAAATGACCCAGGAAGCTCGGCACGAAGAAGCACTCAAGAAGTACCTTGAGGACACGCCGCAGCTTAAAGAAGAGATCAAGGACCTGAGCGCCGATGATCAGCGCGACCAGATCCAGTGGGCATTCGAGGACGAGGCCGAGAGCCAGAGCCTCCAACCTTGGGAGCTGACCCTCAAGTACACCTCGACCCCGGAAGAGTTCGAAGCGGCACGGCTGGCCTTGCACAAAGAGGCGGCCGAGGTGCTGGGTGTCGAATGGGAAGAGTATTGCGAGATGAACGACCTGGTCGTCTGAAGTTTGTAGTGAGCGGGCTTGCAACGCGCTGGGTGGCGTAGCCGCCCAAAAATCTACCGCCGCGTTCTAATTGATATAACGCTGTGGTTTTATTGGGGCGGCTACGCCACCCAGCGCGGGGCAAGCCCGCTCACTACTGCTTGCAACGGTTTAGATGCTCAGGCGCATCGACAGATCCACCGCCTTCACATCCTTGGTCATCGCACCAATCGAGATGTAATCCACCCCGGTCTCAGCGATGGGCAGCAGGGTGCTTTCATTGATCCCGCCGCTGGCCTCCAGCTTCGCCTTGCCGCCGTTCAGGCGCACGGCTTCACGCATATCGTCCAGGCTCAGCTCATCGAGCATGATGATGTCCGCGCCCGCCGCCAGGGCTTCGCGCAGTTCATCCAGGCTTTCCACTTCGATTTCCACCGGCTTGCCGGGCGCGATCTTGTGGGCGGCGGTGATCGCCTGAGCAATGCCGCCACAGGCAGCGATATGGTTTTCCTTGATCAGGAACGCGTCATACAAGCCGATACGGTGGTTGTGGCAGCCGCCGCAGGTCACGGCGTACTTCTGCGCCAGGCGCAGCCCCGGCAAGGTTTTGCGGGTGTCTAGCAGCTTGACCTGGGTACTGGCGACAAAATCCGCCAGGTATTGCGCGCGAGTAGCGACCCCGGACAGCAGTTGCAGGAAATTCAACGCACAGCGTTCGCCGCTCAGCAGCGAGCGTGCGGGGCCTTCAAGGTGGAACAGCACTTGGTTGGGGCTGACGCGTTCACCGTCGGCCACCTGCCAATGCACCGCGACCCGTGGGTCCAACTGGCGGAACACCGCATCCACCCAGGCCGTACCGGCGATAACAGCCGTGTCACGGGTAATGATGGTGGCCGTGGCCAGCCGTTCGGCCGGTATCAATTGCGCAGTAATGTCGCCGCTGCCGATGTCTTCCAGCAGTGCGCGGCGCACGTTGGCTTCGATTTCGGCGGTGAGGTCGGCAAGACGGAGATTCGGCATAACAGGCTCCACAGACAAAGTGCCCCGATTATAGGGGCAGTGCGCGTTCGAACCCAGGCTCACCACTCATTTACCGCGCAAAGGCAGAGTTTGCTGGCGCAACCCCCCTCATTTGCAAGATAATCTCGCGCCTTGCAATTGGCGTCATAGCTTTGACGTTCAGACCAATACCGCCGTTTCAGGAGGCCAGGATGCACAATGACGGAAAGGTGGTGCCCTTCAACAAGGCGCCCGCCACGCCATCGCCGCTCGCCCGACTGCCGGTGGTGTTACTGCAGGTCCGCGACAAGGCGGCGCAACAGTTGCAGCAAGGGCTGCAGGACTTGTTCGATAACGCCGACGACACCTTGTTCGAAATGGCCGACAAGGCGCGTAACAACCTGGATCACCATATTTTCTTCGAGGCCATGCGCGACCTGCGCCTCAAGCGCAAGAATTTCGAGCGTGTGTTCATGGAGCGCCTGTTTGAAGCCTTCGCCAGCCTGGGTCAGGCAGGGCGAGGGGAATTGCAGTTGGTGCCGGTGGTTTCCTACGACGCAGCACCAGGTTCATCCAAGGATGACCTGGAAAAAGCCGTTGCGCTTGAAGCCATGCTGGGTAGGGTGCGGCACCGTGATGGCTTGGCCTTGGCGCAACTCACGGCGCGCTTGAGCGCGTTGCTCGGCAATCGCCTGGATGATTGTGAAAACCCACTGGGGCCTGCACTGCTGTGTGAGTTCTTCCTGCGGGCGGGGCGCAGCCTGGGCGTGGAGATTCGCGTCAAACTGATCATGCTCAAGTTGTTTGAAAAGTACGTGCTCAGTGACGCCGACCAACTGTACGGCGAAGCCAATCAATTGCTGGTCGCGACGGGTGTTTTGCCTGAGCTGAAGGCCGTACCGTCCCGTCGGATCGAGGCGCCTGAGTCCCGTGAACTTCCGCGCGAGGAAACCTTGCCGCCTGTCGACGAAAATGGCCAGGAAGCCTTCGCCGCGCTCCAGCCGTTGCTCACCGCGGTCCGCGGTAGCGTGGCGCCGACGCTTGAAGCCAGCGCCGAAACCTTGCCTATTGCCACCCGTGACCTGCTGCGCTTGCTCTCCCATTTGCAGCAGTACGTGCCGGAGCCTGAGGTCGAGGATGATTTTGACCTGCGCAACCAGCTTGAGCAGTTGCTCACTCGCGTCAGCGTCAAGAGTGGTAAATCGCGTGTGGTGGAGGATGCGGACGAAGATGTGATCAACCTGATCGCGCTGCTGTTTGAGTTCATCCTCAACGACCGCGCTGTGCCCGATGCCTTCAAGGCCTTGATCGGTCGCCTGCAGATTCCGATGCTGAAAGTGGCGGTGCTGGACAAGAGCCTCTTCAGTCGCACCAGCCACCCGGCGCGGCGCCTGCTCAATGAAATTGCGGCGGTTGGCATGGGCGGCGGCCAGCGCGACCATCTTTACCTGCGCATTGAACAGGTGGTGCAGCGCTTGCTTAACGAGTTTGTCGAAGACCCGACGATTTTTTCGCAGTTACTCGCTGAGTTCAGTGCGTTTACCGCGGATGAGCGGCGGCGCAGCGACTTGCTTGAACAACACACCCGCGATGCCGAAGCCGGGCGCGTGCGCACTGAAGCGGCTCGCCAGCGCGTGGCCGATGTGCTGAACAAGCGGTTGTTGGGCAAGACCCTGCCGCGTCCGGTCGTACAGTTCCTGCAGCAGGCCTGGAGCCAGGTACTGTTGCTGGCCAGCCTCAAGCATGGCGAGCAGTCGGTGCAGTGGCAGGCGGGGCTGCGCACCATGGACGAACTGGTCTGGAGCGTCGGCCTGCAACAAGACACCGAAGCCGGGCGTCATTTGCTGGAGCAACTGCCGGGCTTGCTCAAGGCCTTGCGTGACGGATTGACCAGTGCCGCGTTCGACCCCTTCAGCACCCGCGAATTCTTCGTGCGTTTGCAGGCCCTGCATGTCCAGGCAGCTGAGGGTGTCGACGAGTGGATCGAAGTGCTTGAACCCTTTGTGTTGACCTCGGCGTCAATCGATCCGGTCCACGGCCTGCCGGACAACGACCCCGACCTGCTGAAAGCGCGACAACTCAAGGTGGGTAGCTGGGTGGTATTCGAGGAAGACGAAGCCACTACGCTGCGCTGCCGGCTGACGGCGATCATGGCGCAGGCCGACACCTATATCTTCACCAGTCGCACAGGACTCAAGGTGTTGGAGAAAAGCGCGGGCCAACTGGCGTTGGCGTTCAAGGGTGGGGCGCTGCATACCCTGGAGGACGGCCCCTTGTTCGAGCGAGCGTTGACCGCCGTGGTGGGCAAGCTGCGTCAACTCAATCGCGGCAAGTGATCGCAACCGGAGGGTCGAACGCGGCATACTGGTCATACGTTGTCTCGTTCAAGGAACCGGTATGCAGTTGGACCCCATCAGCGGTTGGTGCAAGGGCATTCGTCATTGCCCTTCGCCCAACTTCAACGAGCGCCCCGCAGGCGAAATCTCACTGTTGGTGGTGCATAACATCAGCTTGCCACCGGCGCAGTTCGCCACCGGAAAAGTGCAGGAATTTTTCCAGAACCGCTTGGATGTCACGGAACATCCCTACTTTGCAGGGATCGCTGACCTACGGGTGTCTGCGCATTTTCTGATTGAGCGCGATGGTGCGGTGACGCAGTTTGTGTCCTGTCTCGACCGGGCCTGGCATGCCGGGATCTCGCAATTCGAGGGTCGGGAAACCTGCAATGACTTTTCCCTGGGGGTGGAGCTTGAAGGTACGGATGACCAGCCGTTCACTGACGCTCAATATGTGTCATTGATCGATCTGACCCGCCAGTTGCTGGTGGCTTACCCCGGCATTACGCCCCAGCGTATTTGTGGTCACAGCGATATCGCTCCGGGTCGCAAGACCGATCCCGGCCCGGCTTTTGATTGGACGCGCTTTCGCAGCGCCCTGCAGGATGGAGGACACGCACGATGAGTTTCCTGGTGTTGGTGTTGGCCGTATGGATCGAGAAGTTCTCGGCCCTGCGCCAGCGGTTGCAGCGTGATGGCGGTTGGCTGCGTGAACTGGCCAAGCTGGAATCGAGCCCGCGCATGGGCAAGCAACCCTGGCTGATCCTGGCATTGCTGGTGTTGTTGCCGGTGGCATTGCTGGCGTTGCTGCTGCTGGTGTTGGAGCCGGTGGCTTACGGGCTGTTGGCACTGCCGGTGCACCTGCTGGTGGTGATCTACAGCCTGGGCCGTGGTGATCTGCTCGCCGGACTCGGCCCCTTCCGCGATGCCTGGCGACGTGGCGATCTGCAAGCCGCCGAGCATGTGGCCGAGCGTGACCTGAACCTGAGCGCCGACAGTGGCGAACAACTGCTCGAACGCGTCCAGGGCCATCTGTTGTGGCAGGCCTACCAGAGCTTTTTCGCGGTGATTTTCTGGTACTTCCTGTTGGGCCCGGTTGCCGCGCTGGCTTATCGCCTGCTCGCACTGGCCAGTGAACATAGCAAGAACCCTTTGGTGGCTGAGCGGGCCGGGCAACTGCGCCACGCATTTGACTGGCTTCCGGTGCGTCTGCTGGCGGCCAGTTTTGCCCTGGTGGGCAACTTCGTCGCCGTTGGCCGTGTGATGCTGCACGAACTGCTGAGTTGGGACATCAGCGCTGCCCAACTGGTGGAGAAAGTCGGCCTGGTTGCCGCGGAAATCCCGCCACCGGCGGTCGGTCCCGATGGTATCAACAGCCTGGACCGGCTGTGGGAACTGCTGCTGCGCGCAGCGGTGCTGTGGTATGCCGGGTTTGCGATCTGGACGGTGCTGCCCTAACGCCTCAACTCATTAACCTTAAGTTACAAAACTCCCTTTCAAATTGAGCTATACAGATGCTGGCTAACTGCCGCCCTGCGCCTCAATAAAAATAAAAGAAAGGGAGTTCACCTGTGAAGAGCTTGCTCTATCCCGCCGTCGCGCTGATGAATCGCCTGAGCTTCGGCATGAAGTTCAGCTTGATCAGCGTGTTGTTCCTGCTGCCGATGCTGGCGACCGACTATTACCTGGTGCGTGATTCGTGGCGTGAATTCCAGGGCACACGCGTGGAGCTGCAAAGCCTCGACTTGCTTGGGAGCAGCCTGGCCCTGCGCCGTGATCTGGAAACCCTCAACAACCAGGTGCAGATCAACGCCACGCTAGGCCAGTCCGGTAAGGCGGGCGACCTTGAGGGCAAGATCAGCGCCTTGGAGCAAAGCGTGTTGAGTCGCCTGCAAAGCCTCAACGCCATGACGACCGAGCCCGAGCAAATTGCCGCGTTTGACGCCAAGCGCGACGAGTTGATCGCCGCCTTCAAGGCCCAGCAGCAGGAAACGTCGCTGCTGAGCAAAAGTGCGCTGATCGGCAAATTGCTCAACAAGGCTCAGATGCTCAGCCAGATCATCGCCAGCCAATCCGGCTTAAGCCGCGATTCGCAAAGCGATCTGCGCCAACTTAGTGAGCTGATCACCAGCGTGACCCCGCAGGTCACCCAGACATTGGGCGAAGGCCGGGCAATGGGCGCTTATTCTCTGGGCCAAGGCTTTCTCAATTCGTCGTCCAGCACACGCTTTGACGAACTGTTGCAGCAATTGGAAAAACTCCAGGCCGAATATGGCCTGAAGTTGCAGGATGCCCTGGGCGCCAGCAAAGCCGCGCACGCGGCCCTCGACAGCCTGGCCAACACCAGCAACGCCAGCCTCAAGCAAGGCAGCGAGTTATTCGAAGAACAGGTGGTGATGGCCGAAACCCTCGACGCGCCCTGGCAGGATTTCTACGACGGGGTCAGCCGGTTGATGGCCCAGACCTATCAGTTGGATGACGCCACGCTGACCTTTCTCGGACAGCAGTTGGAACAACGCCTGGCACAGAACCGCACGCACATGGTGGTGTTGGTCGTGGCCCTGAGCGTGGTGTTCCTGTTGATTTTCTACTTGTATGCAGGCTTCTACGCCTCAACGCGTACCACGTTAAGCCGTCTGGGCGCGATGATGGATAAGGTCGCGGCCGGTGACATGACCGTCACCTTTGTTGCGCATAGCCGTGATGAGCTGGGTGACCTGGGCCAGGTGTTCAACGGCACCGTGGCGAAGATCCATGATTTGATCGAGCGCGTCGGACACACCGTCAGCCAGGTCGAGTTGCAGGCCGGGCAGGTGGAGACGGTCTCGGCCCGGAGCAATCAGGCGGTTTCCGGGCAACGTACGCAGATCGAGCAGGTCGCGACCGCGATGAACCAGATGTCGTCCACCGCCCAGGAGGTCGCGCGAAGCGCGGCAGCGGCGGTCAGCAGTGCCCACAGCGTGAACGCCGAAACCGTCAGCGGCCGTGGCCTGGTGCAGTCTCAGCAGGGCAGCATTGCGCGGCTCGCCACGGAAATCGATCAGTCGGTGCGGGTGATCAACCAACTGGCCACCGACAGCCAGTCCATCAGCAGCGTGCTGGAAGTGATCAAAAGCATTGCCGAGCAAACCAACCTGCTGGCCCTTAACGCAGCCATCGAAGCCGCGCGCGCCGGCGAGCAAGGGCGTGGGTTTGCGGTGGTGGCCGATGAGGTGCGCACCCTGGCGCGACGCACCCAGCATTCCACCGAAGAAATCGAACAGATGATCAGCCGCTTGCACAGCGGCGTAGCGGCGGCCGTGAAGGCCATGGGCAGCAGCCATGAAATGGCCAGTGGCACCGTGGAACAGTCGGAAAAAGTCCAGCAAGCCCTGGAAAATATCCTCGGTGCCGTTGGGATGATCGTCGATCAGAATCAGCAGATTGCCGCCGCGGTGGAGCAACAAACCGCCGTCGCCCACGATATCGACCAGAACATCGTTGCAATCAATCGAGCTGGTGAACATGCCGCCGAAGGCGCGCATCAGACCGAAGCGGCGAGTCGACAGTTGTCGCTGCAGGTGATTGAGCTGAAACAGTTGATCGGTGCGTTTCGTGTGTGAGTTCGGAATGTAGGATTTGTCGTTTGCTGGCGTGGTGCTTGTCCTGATATCGCTGCGTCTCTTTTCAGGGGGTTTGAATGAGTGAAAATTGTTTCATTCGATTTAATGTCCTAAGGAGGCACAGCGATGAACGCTGTAATCGGCATCAAGGGGCACTGCGCTCACTGTGATATCACTTTTAATCTCAAGCCTTGGCAACTGAATGCCATCGCCATCGAAGAACCGTTCGATTGTCCTTACTGTCAGTGGATCTTGCAGTTGAACTGCCCTCGCCAGTTGCGTCAATTCAGGTCTCTGGATCATTGGGCACTGGTGCCTCCGAGCATGGTGGTGTTGACCTGCACGGTAATGATCGTGGCACTGGTGGCAGAGTGGGTGGGGCTGATGAGTGTGATCGGCCAATTCAACATCTCGCTGGTGGTGTTGCTCGTGCATTTCCTGGTGTTGCGATACACCCGTTACCGCCAGCGCATGACGTTGAATCTGCAGTTGGTCACGCCCGCGCTACCAATTGAACAGCTCGCACGCATTGCGTGTGCTCGCCTCAGCCAGCAATAGAGGGCTGGTATCCATCAGTTCGGCAAGCGCTGTGCAGATAGCCGGCAGGTGTTCGGGGCTGTTGCGTTGGCCGGGATACATGGCGGGCGCCATATCCGGTGAGTCGGTTTCCAGCACTACCGCATCCAACGGCAGGTGGGCGATCACCTTGTGCATGCGCAAGGCCTGAGGCCAGGTGGCGGCGCCGCCCAATCCCAGTTTGAAGCCGAGCTTGATGTATTCACGGGCTTCTTCGCGGCTACCGGCGAACGCATGGATGATGCCGCCACGGGGCAGGCGAATGCGCTTGAGGGTCGCGATGGCGGCGGCGTGGCTGCGACGCACGTGCAGCAACGCCGGCAATTGGAAGTCCACCGCCAGTTTCAGCTGCGCTTCAAACAGGCTCTGCTGGCGTTCGCGGTCCAGTTGTTCGAGGAAGTAATCCAGGCCGATTTCGCCCACGGCGCACAGTTGCCGGTGGCCGTGCAGGCGAGTCAGCCAGTCGCCCAGTTCCGTCAGGTCGGCGGGGCGATGGTCATCGAGGTACACCGGATGCAGGCCAAAGGCAGCGAACAAGCCTTCATCCGCTTGCACCAGATCCCATAACCGCTGCCAATTCTGCTGATACACCCCCAACACCACCATGCGTTGCACGCCCAAGGCTCGGCTGTGGGCGAGGACTTCCCGGCGATCGCTGTCGAAATCCGGGAAGTCCAAATGGGTGTGGGTGTCGATCAGCTCCACGCTCAAGCCTCGCGAATGCGTTGCTTGAACGTCCGGCCGATGGCATGCACGCCGGGTTGGTACTGTTCGTCTTCTACCGCGGCCAGGGCCAGGCGCAGCGCGGTCTCGGCGATCAGTTGATGTTGCTGGGCCATGGCGTTGACCGGCAGCGGCAGGAAATCCAGCAACTGGGTATCGCCAAAGGTGCCCAAGCGCAGCGGCCGTGACTTGAGCGGGAAATCATGCAGTGCGTCGAACACGCCTTGCAGCAGCACGTAGGACGTAGTCACCAGTGCGTCAGGCAAATGCCCCAGTTGCTGCAGAAGTTGCTCCATCAACTGTCGGCCACAGTCGCGACTGAAGGCTTCGCCGTGTTCGACGATCACTTCGCCGGTGAACCCGTGCAGCGCCTCGCGGAAACCGGCGGCACGTTCCTGGCTGATGCTTAGCTCGGGCCGAGCGCCGATCAGCACGATCTGCTTGGGCAGGGGTTGCAACAGGCTGCTGGTCAATTGCTGGCACGCCTGGCGGTCGTCGCTGACCACCGAGCAGAAATGATCTGCGCCCATCACCCGGTCGATAGCGATCACTGGCAGCCCCTTGGCCTGCAACTCGCGGTAACTGTCATCGCTCGCCGGTAAGCAGCTGGCGACAAACAACGCATCACAACGACGGGCGCGGAACAGTTGCAGCAGTTGGCGTTCGCTGTCGGCGTCATCGTCGGAGCTGGCGATCAGCAGTTGATAACCGCGTGCCCGTGCGCCTTGCTCCAGGAGCTTGGCGATGCGCGCATAGCTGGGGTTTTCCAGGTCGGGCAGGATAAAGCCCAAGGTGCGCGTGTGCCGACTGCGCAGCCCGGCGGCCTGGGGGTTGGGGGTAAAGCCATGGGCTTCGACCACGGCACGCACCCGTTCGACGGTGGCACTGCTGATGCGTTGCTGTTCAGCCTTGCCATTGATGACGTAGCTGGCGGTGGTCACGGACACACCGGCAAGACGCGCGATATCACTGAGTTTCAAACCGGGATTTCCTTGTTTTCTGGAGCTTGCCCCGACATTTTCTCCAATCGTAACCGATTCCTGTACACGACCAATGTCCTGGCTCAAGCGCCGAGTGGTTCTTCAAGGATGCGCAATTAACGCGTAGTCTTCCATAAGATCTAGATTAAACGTTTCAGCCAGCGTATTTTTACGACGTTCGCGACGGAGTGGCTACTGCCAATTGACTGCTCAGTCAGTAATTCTTGAACACCCTTTACACTGTTTGTTTAAAACAATACCTAGTGCGCCACCGCACTAACTAGGAGAACGGCATGCTTGAGCTCACTGTAGAGCAGATTTCCATGGGCCAGGTGGCCGTGGACAAATCTGCTGCCTTGCACCTGCTCGCTGAAAAACTGGTGGCCGACGGCCTGGTCGCCGAGGGTTACCTCAGCGGTTTGCAAGCCCGTGAAGCCCAAGGCTCGACCTTCCTTGGCCAAGGTATCGCCATCCCCCACGGCACCCCCGAAACCCGTGACCAGGTGTTCTCCACCGGTGTGCGCCTGCTGCAGTTCCCCGAAGGGGTGGACTGGGGCGACGGCCAGATCGTGTACCTGGCTATCGGCATCGCCGCCAAATCCGACGAACATCTGCGCCTGTTGCAACTGCTCACCCGCGCCCTCGGCGAAACCGACCTGGGCCAGGCCCTGCGCCGTGCCGGCAGCGCCGAAGCGCTGTTGAAACTGCTGCAAGGTGCGCCGCAGGAACTGGCGCTGGATGCGCAGATGATCAGCCTGGGCGTGTCCGCCGACGATTTCGAAGAGCTGGTATGGCGCGGCGCACGCCTGTTACGTCAGGCCGATTGTGTGAGCAATGGTTTCGCCGCGGTGTTGCAGCAGGTGGATGCGCTGCCCCTGGGCGATGGCCTGTGGTGGTTGCACAGCGAGCAGACCGTCAAGCGCCCTGGGCTGGCGTTTGTCACCCCGGACAAACCCATGCGTTACCTCGGTCAGCCGCTCAACGGCCTGTTCTGCCTGGCCAGCCTGGGCGAAGCCCACCAGACGTTGCTCGAACGCCTATGTGCCTTGCTGATCGAAGGTCGCGGCCAGGAACTCGGCCGCGCCACCAGCAGCCGCGCCGTGCTTGAAGTGCTCGGCGGTGAGTTGCCTCCAGATTGGCCCACTGCGCGCATCACCCTGGCCAACGCCCACGGCCTGCATGCGCGCCCGGCGAAGATCCTTGCGCAGTTGGCGAAAAGTTTTGAGGGCGACCTCCGTGTGCGCATCGTCGATGGCCCGGTCGGCGCCGTGTCGGTGAAAAGCCTGAGCAAACTGCTGAGCCTCGGTGCGCGTCGCGGCCAGGTGCTGGAGTTTGTCGCCGAGCCGACCATTGCCGGCGACGCGTTGCCCGCGCTGTTGGCGGCGGTGGAAGAAGGCCTGGGTGAAGAGGTCGAGCCGCTGCCGACGGTGAATATCCAGCCTGAAGTCGTCGATGTCGAGCCAGTGCTCAGCGCACCCTTGGCCGGCAGCCAGATCCAGGCCATCGCCGCCGCGCCGGGCATTGCCATCGGCCCAGCGCACATCCAGGTCCAGCAGGTCTTCGATTACCCACTGCGTGGCGAATCCTCGGCCATCGAGCGCCAGCGCCTGCACAGCGCCTTGGGTGATGTGCGTCGTGATATCCAAGGCCTGATCGAACGCAACCCGTCCAAGGCGATCCGCGAGATTTTCATCACCCACCAGGAAATGCTCGACGACCCGGAACTCACCGACGAAGTCGACACCCGCCTCAAGCAAGGCGAAAGCGCTGAAGCGGCGTGGATGAGTGTGATCGAGGCGGCCGCCAAGCAGCAGGAGTCGTTGCAGGATGCTTTGCTCGCCGAACGTGCCGCCGACCTGCGTGACATTGGTCGCCGCGTGCTGGCGCAACTGTGTGGCGTCGAAACCGCCCAGGAGCCGAGCGAACCTTACATTTTGGTGATGGACGAAGTCGGTCCGTCCGATGTGGCCCGGCTGGACCCGGCGCGCGTCGCCGGCATCCTTACCGCCCGTGGCGGCGCGACGGCCCACAGCGCCATTGTCGCCCGTGCGCTGGGTATTCCGGCATTGGTCGGTGCCGGTCCGACGGTGTTGCTGCTGGCCGCCGGTACGCCGTTGTTGCTGGATGGCCAGCGCGGCCGCCTGCATGTGGACGCCGACGCCGCTACCCTGCAGCGCGCAACGGTCGAGCGCGACACCCGCGAACAACGCTTGCAAGCCGCCTCGGCGCAGCGCCATGAACCGGCCCTGACCCGCGACGGGCATGCCGTGGAAGTGTTCGCCAACATCGGCGAAAGCGCCGGGGTTGCCAGCGCGGTGGAGCAGGGCGCCGAAGGCATTGGCTTGCTGCGCACCGAACTGATTTTCATGGCCCACCCGCAAGCGCCGGACGAGGCCACCCAGGAAGCCGAATACCGCCGCGTCCTCGATGGCCTCGCCGGTCGTCCGCTGGTGGTGCGCACCCTCGATGTGGGCGGCGACAAACCGCTGCCGTACTGGCCGATCGCCCAAGAGGAAAACCCATTCCTTGGTGTGCGCGGCATTCGTCTCACCTTGCAGCGCCCACAGATCATGGAAGCGCAACTGCGGGCGCTGCTGCGTTCGGCGGACAATCGCCCGCTGCGCATCATGTTCCCCATGGTCGGCAGTGTTGACGAATGGCGTGCCGCCCGCGACATGACCGAGCGTCTGCGCCTGGAAATCCCGGTGGCGGACTTGCAACTGGGGATCATGATCGAAGTGCCGTCGGCGGCATTGCTCGCGCCGGTCTTGGCCAAGGAAGTCGACTTTTTCAGCGTCGGCACCAACGACCTGACCCAGTACACCCTGGCCATCGACCGTGGCCACCCGACCCTGTCGGCCCAGGCCGATGGCCTGCACCCGGCGGTGCTGCAACTGATCGACATCACCGTGCGCGCCGCCCATGCCCATGGCAAATGGGTCGGCGTGTGCGGCGAGCTGGCAGCGGACCCGTTGGCCGTGCCGGTGCTGATCGGCCTGGGCGTTGATGAGCTGAGCGTGTCGGCTCGCAGCATTCCCGAAGTGAAGGCGCGCGTGCGCGAATTCAGTCTGAGCGAGGCCCAGGGCCTGGCGCAACAAGCACTGGCGGTGGGCTCGCCCGCCGAAGTGCGAGCCCTAGTGGAGGCCGTGTAGATGGCAAGGATTCTGACCCTGACGCTGAACCCGGCGTTGGACCTGACGGTACGCCTGGCGCGCCTGGAACCGGGTGAAGTCAATCGCAGCGAAACCCTGCTGACCCATGCCGCCGGCAAGGGTGTGAATGTGGCGCAGGTGCTGGCCGATCTGGGCCATCAGGTGAGCGTGGGCGGGTTTCTCGGTGAAGAAAACCCCCAGGCGTTCGACGCGCTGATTGCCCTCCGTGGATTTGGCAATGCATTCATTCGCGTGCCGGGTGAAACACGCAGCAATATCAAGATTGCCGAGCAGGATGGCCGGGTCACCGACATCAATGCGCCTGGGCCGTTGGTGAGTGAAGAGGCGCAGAACGCACTGCTCAAACTCATCGCCATCGTCGGCCCTGAAGTCGATGCGGTGGTGGTGGCTGGCAGCTTGCCGCGTGGTATCAGCCCTCAGTGGTTCCAGGGTTTGCTGGAGAAAATCAAGGGCCTGGGCTTGAAAGTCGCCCTGGACACCAGCGGCGAAGCGCTGCGCGCCGGTTTGAAAGCTGGGCCGTGGCTGGTCAAACCCAATACCGAAGAACTGGCCGATGCACTGGGTAATGCCCCGGATGCCATCAGCCAATTGCATCAACAAGGTGTGGAACACGTGGTGGTTTCCGACGGTGCCGCCGGCGTGAGCTGGTACAGCCCAGGCGCATCGCTGCACGCCACACCGCCCAAGGTCGCGGTCGCCAGCACCGTCGGCGCCGGCGACTCGCTACTGGCCGGGATGCTCCACGGTCTGCTCACGGGTGATACGCCGGAGCAAACCTTGCGCCGAGCCACGGCGATTGCCGCGATGGCGGTGACGCAGATCGGTTTCGGCATCAGCGATCACGCGCAGTTGGCGCGCCTCGAAAGCGGCGTCCAAGTGCGCGCGCTGACAGAACAATAAGAGGGTTTGTGATGAAGTTAGCCATTGTTACCGCCTGCCCGAACGGCATGGTCACCAGTGTGCTGTGCGCCCGCTTGTTGGACGCCGCCGCACAGCGCCAGGGCTGGAGCACCAGCGTTGAAGTGGTGGATGTGCAGCGCCCGGAACGCCAGTTGTCCCAAGCCACGATCGACGACGCCGAATGGGTGTTGCTGGTCAGCAGCACCCCGGTGGCTATGCAGCGATTTGTCGGCAAGCGCGTGTTCCAGAGCACGCCGGCCCAGGCGCTGGCGGATGTCGACGCGGTGTTGCGCCGCGGTGCCGAAGAAGCCCAGGTGTACATTGCTACGCAGCAGGCGGCCAAGAATGCACCGCGTATCGTTGCCATCACCGCTTGCCCAACCGGCGTGGCACACACCTTTATGGCCGCCGAAGCCTTGCAGCAGACGGCCAAGCGGCTGGGCTACGACTTGCAGGTCGAGACCCAAGGCTCGGTCGGTGCGCGCACGCCCTTGAGCCCGCAGGCTATCGCCGACGCCGACGTGGTGTTGTTGGCGGCGGATATCGAAGTCGCCACCGAGCGCTTTGCCGGCAAAAAGATTTACCGCTGCGGCACCGGCATTGCCCTCAAGCAACCCGAAGCCATCCTCAACAAGGCCCTTGTAGAAGGTGCGGTGGAAAGCGCGGCCAGCGGTGCCGTGGCCAAGCAAGAAAAGACCTGCGTGTACAAACACCTGTTGACCGGTGTGTCGTTCATGTTGCCGATGGTGGTGGCGGGCGGGTTGTTGATTGCCTTGTCCTATATGTTCGGCATCACGGCGTTTGAAGAGCAAGGCACCCTTGCTGCCGCGTTGAAAACAGTGGGTAACCAGGCCTTCATGTTGATGGTGCCGCTGCTGGCAGGCTACATCGCCTACTCCATTGCCGATCGTCCCGCTCTGGCCCCCGGTATGATCGGTGGGTTGCTGGCGACGACCCTGGGTGCAGGCTTCATTGGCGGGATATTCGCCGGTTTCCTGGCCGGTTACTGCGTCAAGCTGATCACCCGCGCGGTCAAATTGCCGCAAAGCCTGGATGCGCTCAAACCGATCCTGATCATTCCATTGCTGGCGAGCCTGTTCACCGGCCTGGCGATGATCTATCTGGTCGGGCCGCCGGTGGCGCGCATGCTGGTGAGCCTGACGGGATTCCTCAACAATATGGGCACGACCAACGCCGTGCTGCTGGGTGTGCTGCTGGGCGGCATGATGTGCGTCGACCTCGGTGGGCCGATCAACAAGGCGGCCTATGCGTTTTCCGTCGGCATGCTTGCCGAGCACAGTGGCGCGCCGATAGCCGCGGTGATGGCGGCGGGCATGGTGCCGCCCATCGGCATGGGCATCGCCACCTTCCTGGCACGCCGCAAGTTTGCCCAGACGGAGCGTGAGGCCGGCAAGGCGGCGATCATTCTCGGCATGGTGTTTATCTCCGAGGGCGCCATTCCCTTCGCGGCCAAAGACCCGCTGCGCGTGATCCCTGCCAGTATCGCCGGTGGCGCGTTGGCTGGCGCACTGTCGATGTACTTTGGTTGCAAACTCGCGGCGCCCCATGGCGGACTGGCGGTGCTGGTCATTCCGAATGCGATGAACCATGCGCTGCTGTACCTGCTGGCGATTGTTGCCGGTAGCTTGCTGACCGGCCTGGTGTATGCGCTGATCAAACGTCCGGAAGCTGTCGAGTTGACTGTCGCACCGGTGTCATAACCCCATGCTTAAGTGGCCCTTTTGATACTCAAGAGGGCACCAGCATGAGCCACTTCGATCTTGGCCGCCGCCGCGTGATGCAAGCCGTCGGCGCCGGCCTGTTATTGCCGGGCCTGGCCCCGGCGGTGATCGCCTCGGTCAAGGACCGGCCGCAACTCACCGACGGCGTGCAGTCCGGCGACCTGCTCGGTGATCGCGCCATGATCTGGAGCCGCAGCGACCGCCCGGCCCGCATGGTGGTGGAGTGGGACACCCGCAGCGTCTTCAGCAACCCGCGCCGGTTCATCTCGCCCCTGGCCGACAATCGCACCGACTTCACCGCCCGCGTCGAGCTCACTGGGCTGCCCACCGATCAGGCGATTTTCTACCGCGTGCACTTCGAAGATGCTCAGACCGGCATCGCCAGCGAACCCTGGTTCGGCCACCTGCGCAGCGTGCCGCAACAGCGCCGCGATATCCGTTTTGTGTGGAGCGGCGACACCGTCGGCCAGGGCTTCGGCATCAACCCGGACATTGGCGGCATGCGTATCTATGAAGCCATGCGCCTGCGCTTGCCGGATTTCTTTATCCACAGCGGCGACACCATTTACGCCGACGGTCCGGTGCCGGCACAGCTTACGGTCGAAAACGGGCGCATCTGGCGCAACATCACCACCGAAGCCAAGAGCAAGGTTGCCGAAACCCTGGATGAGTATCGCGGCAATTACCGCTACAACCTGATGGATGAAAACGTCCGTCGCTTCAACGCCGAAGTGCCGCAGATCTGGCAATGGGACGACCACGAAGTGGTGAACAACTGGTCGCCGAGCAAGCAACTGGACGAGCGTTACCAGACAAAGGACATCAACACCTTGGTGGGCCGTGCGCGCCAGGCTTGGCTGGAGTACTCCCCCATGCGCCGGCAAAGCGCCGATAGCGGCGGGCGGATTTATCGCAAGCTCAGTTATGGTCCGCTGCTGGATGTGTTCGTGCTGGACATGCGTAGCTATCGCGGACCGAACGATGACAACCTAGGCGGTGAAAAACCCTTCCTCGGTCGCGAGCAATTGGACTGGCTCAAGCGTGAGCTCAAAGGTTCGCAGGCGCAGTGGAAAGTCATCGCGGCTGACATGCCGATTGGCCTGGGTGTACCCGATGGTGAAGTGAGCCCTGGCGTACCGCGTTGGGAAGCGATTGCCAACAATGACCCAGGTGCACCGCAAGGGCGTGAGCTGGAAATTGCCGAACTGCTGGGCTTTTTAAGGGCGCAGAAGGTGCGCAACCACGTGTGGCTGACGGCAGATGTGCACTACTGCGCCGCGCACCACTATCACCCGGATCGCGCGGCGTTCCAGGATTTCGAGCCGTTCTGGGAGTTTGTCGCCGGGCCGTTGAATGCGGGGAGTTTCGGGCCTAATCCGTTGGATAAGACCTTTGGGCCTGAGGTGGTGTTCGAGAAGGCTCCGCCGGCGCAGAACACGTCGCCGTTTGCCGGGTTTCAGTTTTTTGGCGAGGTGAACATTGATGCGCAGACGGCGGAGTTGGCCGTTACTCTGCGGGACCTGGATGGCGTGTCGGTCTTTGAACAAAAACTCCAACCAGCCTGACTTGGAACGCAATCAAAAACTGTGGGAGCTGGCTTGCCTGCGATAGCGGTGGTGAGTTCACTACAGTCATCGCAGGCAAGCCAGCTCCCACAGTTGCCAGTCAGTAGACGTCCCGGCGATAGCGACCTTGCTCGATCAGACGTTCCACCGCCTCACTGCCAAGTATGTCCACCAACGCCTGGTCCACCCCAGCCGCCATCCCTTGCAAGCTCCCGCACACATAAATCGCCGCGCCGTCGCTTAGCCATCTACGCAGCACCTCGGCCGATTCACGCAGACGATCCTGCACGTAGATTTTTTCCTCCTGGTCGCGGGAAAACGCCAGGTCCAGCAACGCCAGGTCACCACTGGCCAGCCAGCCTTGCAGCTCGTCCTGACAGAGGAAGTCATGCTTGATATTGCGTTCACCGAACAGCAGCCAGTTGCGCTGCTGGCCATCGGCAATGCGCGCCTTGAGCAAGCTGCGCAGGCCGGCCAGGCCGGTGCCGTTGCCCAGCAGGATCAGTGGCACGGGTACGTTTGGTAGATGGAAACCACTGTTGCGGCGCAGGCGCAGGCTGATGCTTGAGCCGAGGGCGGCATGTTCGGTGAGCCAGCCTGAACCGAGACCCAGGCTACCGTCGGGGTGGCGTTCCTGGCGCACGATCAATTCGAGTACGCCATCGCTGGCAATCGAGGCTATGGAGTATTCGCGCATGCCCAGCGGTACCAGCGCGTCCACCAGCGCCTGGGCATGCAGGCCGACCAGGTGGGCGCGATGCGTTGGCAATTGGCGAGTGGCCAGGGCTTGATCGAGGGTGTGCGCCATGCCGTCGATCAGCACGCCGTCACTGCCGGCCAGGCCCAGGCCTTCGAGGAAGTGCTCGATGGCCCAGGGGCAGTTGCGCGGCAATACTTCCACCAGGTCGCCGGCCTGCCAGCTTTGTGGTGAAGGCGAGGTGAGGCCCAGCAAATAAACATCCGAGCCCGCGCTGTCGCGGTTAAGCAGGGAGCGTTGGCTCAGCGTCCAGTTTTCGTACTGGGCGGTCGGCCAAGCGGCCGCCGGGGCGTGGCCGGTCAGCTGGCCCAGTTGTTGTTGCCAGTGCAGCAGGGCGGTGGTGTCGCCGCTGTCGACTTCCACCGGGGCAAACAGTGCGTTGCCGCCCTGGTTGGTCAACCAGAAGTGCAGGCGGCGCGCAAAGCCGCAGAAGTGTTCGTATTGACGGTCGCCCAGGGCCAGGACCGAGTAGTTCAAACCCTTTAGGGACAGGTCTTGGCCGAGCACACTGCGCTCGAAACCGCGGGCACTGTCGGGGGCTTCGCCGTCGCCGAAGGTGCTGACCACGAACAGCGCATTTTCCGACTGGCGCAGATCCTCCTGGCTGACGCTGCCCAGGGACTGCACCTTCACCGGCAAACCAGCCGCCTGCAATTGGCCTGCTGTTTGCCAGGCAAGCTGCTCGGCAAAACCGCTCTGGCTGGCGAAGCCGATCAACCAGGCTGGCGCATCGCTGGCGTTGGCCGAGAGGCCTTTACGCGCATCACGCACCTGGCGTTTCTTGCGACGACGGTCCAGGTAAAGCAGCCAGCCGGTGATGAAGAACAGCGGCATCAGCACCGAGCTGAGCGTGAGGATGATCCGTCCCGCCAGGCCGAAGTAACTGCCGGTGTGCAGCGCGTAGACGCTGGTCAGCAGTTGCGAGCCGAAGGTCTTGCTGGCGTAGCGGTCATGGGATTTCACCTCGCCGGTCGCGGGGTCCAGGTTGATCTGGTTTAGCGCGCGGTCATGGGGCGAATCGTCCAGCAGGTAGTAGACGGTGGCCGGTTGCCCGGCGACGGCCGGCATGCGGATGTTGTAAGCACTCAAGCCTGGGCCGGCGTTGCTGTAGATGCTGCTCCAGATCGCATCGTAATTGGCTACGGGCGCCGGGCCTTCGGGGGCCGGGCCGCGTTTGCGCACCCGTTCATTCTGTGGGGCGTCGGACAGCAGTTTGGTCAGGCCCTGGCTGTACCAGTCGTAGGACCAATACAGCCCGGTCAGCGCCGACAGCAGATAGGCCAGCAGGCACCAGGTGCCGAATACCGAGTGCAGGTCCCAGTTGAAGGCCCGGCCCTTTTTGCGCCAGTCCAGGGTCAGCCAGGCACGCCAGCTCGCCACTTGGCGCGGCCAGCGCAGGTACATACCGGACAGGCAGAAGAACACCAGGATCAGTGTGCAGGCGCCGGTGATATTGCGCCCGGTATCGCCCATCACCAGGAAACGGTGAAATTGCAGCAGGAAGCCGAAAACTTCCTGGCCGACCACGTCGCCCATGTAGTCGCCGGTGTAGGGGTCGAAATAGCGCAACTGCCCACGGCGTTCACCGGGTGGCGGGGTGAAGAACACGCGGGCGGCGTTGCCGCTCTCGCTCTCCACGAACAGCATGGCCACGGTCTGGCCTTCGGTGGCTTCCAGCTTGCGCACCAGCTCGGCGGGCGGCAGGACGCCGGCTTCGCGTTTTTCCACGGTCAGTACGCTGGGGTTGAGCGCCCGCAGTATTTCATCCTGAAACGAGACCGCAGCCCCGGTGATCCCCATCAAGGCCAGCACCAGCCCGGCGGTAATGCCGAAGAACCAGTGCAACTGGAACAGGGTTTTCTTCAACACGTCTGACCGCCTCGTCTATCCGGATATGTAGGGCACGGCGCGCATTATGCCGTGGCTTGTCGAGAAACATTCTGTTTGACACGCAAAAGCCCCACGCATCCGATGCGTGGGGCTTTTTGCTGCGTGGTGTTGCTGCTTAGAAGTGGAAGCTGGTGGTCAACAGCACCGTGCGACCGGCCGCCTGGTTGGCGAAGTGTGTCGAGAAGGCTTTGTCGTAATACAGCTTGTCCGTCAGGTTTTGCACGTTCAATTGCAAGTCGACGTTCTTGGTCAGCTTGTAACTGGCCATGGCGTCGTAACGGGTATAGGACGGTACATAAACGGTGTTGCCCGCATCGCCATAAACCTGGTCGACGTAGAACGCGCCGCCACCGATGGTGAGCTTGGAGGTGACGTCGTAGGTGGTCCACAGGCTGAAGGTGTTCTTCGGCGTGTTGGGCATTTGATTGCCTTTGCTCGAACCCGAGCTGACCACGCCGTTGCGACCGTTCAGGCCGGATTTGACCAACTCGCTGTCGAGGTAGCTGTAGCCGGCGAACACCTGCCATTGGTCGGTGATCTTGCCGCTGGCCGACAATTCCACGCCGTCGACTTGGGACTCACCGGCGTTCTGATAGGTCAGGGCATCGACCAGGATGCGCGTGTTTTTCTTCTCGGTACGGAACACCGCAGCGGTCAGGGATAGGCGATCGTGGAACAGATCCCACTTGGTGCCCAGTTCGTAGTTGACGGTTTCTTCCGGCTGCAGGTCGCTGGTGGCGGCACCGGCTGACAGTGGGTTGCCGTCCGACCCTTCACCGACCAGGCCGCCGGCTGGCGTCGCCGACGTGGCATAGGACGCATAGATGCTGGCGTTTTCGACCGGCTTCCAGACCAGGCCGGCCTGCCAGTTGAAGAATTGGCTGTCTTCTTTGATTTTGCTGCGGCCGGTCGCGGAATCGGTGTTGGCAACGGTGTCGAAGGTGTCGTAGCGCAGGCCGACGTTCAGCAACCATTTCGGGTCCAGCTCAATGGTGTCGAACACATAGGCGCCACGGCTGGTGGCCTTGGTGGTGGTGCCGTAATAGTTGCGCGCGATGCTGCCGGTCCAGGCGTCATCCGGGTTCGGGTTGCTCAGGGAGGTGCACTGGCCGCCCAGGCTGCCTTTGGCCACGGTGCAGATCGGGTTGGCGTTGGGGCTGATGGTGTAGCTGCTGACGCGGGTTTCTTCACCGGTGAATTCCAGGCCGGTGGAGTAGCTGTGCTTGAAGCCCAGGGCCTGGAAGCTGCCGAACAGGTCCGTCTGGTTGGTGGTAGTGGTTGTGGTCGAGACCCGGCTGTTGGCGCGACGCCACACGGTGCCGAACCGGTTGACGTTGAATTTGCTGTCGTCCGGCTGCGTCAGGATGTAATCCTGCCCGGTGCTGCCGTGACGCAGGGTGTTTTTAAGCGTCATGGTGTCGTTCAGGTCGTGCTCGATGGAGAACGTGCTGATATCGGCGCGGGTCTTGCGGAAGTCGCGATCCTTGAGGCCGTAGAAGTTGTTGCTGTCGCCGCCGTCGTTGGGTTTGTCATGCACGTGGGCCGTCGCGGTCGACGAGCCGTAACCGTAGGGAATCCCGGAGTCCGGCAGGTCGTTGCTTTCCAGGTGGTAGTAGCTGAGGTTGACGCGGGTCGGGGTGCCCAGGCCAAACGTCAGCGACGGGGCGACACCCCAGCGGTCGTAATTCACTGCATCGCGACCGGCCACGTTCTGTTCGTGGCTCATCAGGTTCAGGCGGAACGCGGCGCTGTCGTCGAGGAACTGACGGTTCACGTCGAGTACATAGCGGCGAGTCTGATCGGAACCGTAGGTGAAGCCGCCGTTGGTGAAGTCCCGCGCTTGTGGGGTCTTGCTCACCAGGTTGAGGCTGCCACCGGCAGAGCCACGACCGCCGAACGAAGAGTTCGGGCCTTTGCTGACTTCGATCGACTCGATGTCAAAGATCTCGCGGCTCTGGCCGCCCGTGTCGCGCACGCCGTCCAGGTAGGTGTCGCCTTGGGCGTCAAAACCACGGATGAACGGACGGTCGCCCTGGGGGTTGCCGCCTTCGCCGGCACCAAAGGTAATGCCCGGCACGGTACGCAAGGCATCCTGTAGCGAGGTGGCGGCGGTGTCCTTGAGCACTTGTTGCGGCACCACGGTGACCGAGCGCGGCGTGTCGACCAGCGGCGCTGTGTATTTCTGCGACGAGGCTTTTTCGACCTGGTAGGAGGTGTTGTCCTGTTCTTCGCCAGTAATGCTGGTGGCGCCGAGGGAGATGCTGTTGCGCTGGCCTTTTTGCTCAGTGTCTTCGGCAGCCTGCGCCAGATGGGCGACAGAGCTGGCGCTGAGGGCAACGCCGATGGCCGAAGCCAGGATGCGTGGTGAACTGGCAGGTATTTTTGTAGTGGTGCGCGACATGACGTGTCCTTTCCCCAAGGATGTGAGGCCGCGGAATATAGTGTTAACAAGTATTTCTATCAATTGCGATACATTGCTAATTGCACTGAATTTACATTCTTTACACTTTTTGCTTACGGTTTTTACGAACTCAAACGTCCGCTGCGTTTTACAGGGCGGATAAGAATCAATACCATTGGCATCTCTCCGAATTCAGGTATTGCCCATGCTGCTGCACATCCCCGGCCTGTTCTCTCGTGAGGAAGTGCAGCGCATCCGCCAAGCCCTGGAAACTGCCGATTGGGCCGACGGTAAAATCACCGCCGGGCACCAGTCCGCCAAGGCCAAACACAACCTGCAATTGCCCGAAGGCCACCCGCTGGCCAAGGAAATCGGCGCGGCGATGCTCGAGCGTTTGTGGCAGAACCCGCTGTTTATGTCGGCGGCGTTACCGCACAAGGTCTTTCCGCCGTTGCTCAACTGCTACACCGCTGGCGGCAGTTTCGATTTTCACATCGACAACGCCGTACGCCAGCCCAAAGGCAGCCACGAGCGCGTGCGCACTGATTTGTCATCCACCGTGTTTTTCAGCGACCCCGATGAATACGACGGCGGCGAACTGGAAATCCAGGACACCTTCGGCCTGCAGCGCGTGAAGTTACCGGCCGGCGACATGGTGCTGTACCCCGGTTCCAGCTTGCACAAAGTCAACGCCGTGACTCGCGGCGCACGCTACGCCTCGTTCTTCTGGACCCAAAGCCTGGTGCGCGAAGACAGCCAGCGCACCCTGCTGTTCGAAATGGACGGCGCGATCCAGCAACTGAGCGCAGACGTGCCCGACCACCCCGCGCTGATCCAGCTCACCGGCACCTACCACAACCTGTTGCGCCGCTGGGTCGAGGTCTGACATGGGTTTTTTGTTACGTCGTGAAGAAGTACTCAACGTCGAACAACTCCAATCCATGCTCGACGACTCCCCGGTGCGTGCAGCCCAGGCCATCCTGATCGCGGCCAAGGCAGGCGTGGTGGATGCCCAGGCGCTGCTCGGCCAAATCCTGCTGGAAGGGCGTGGCATTGAGCGCGATGAAGCCTTGGCGCTGCGCTGGTTCCAGATTGCGGCGCAGGGCGGGCACTTGATGGCGCGCAATATGGCCGGTCGCTGTTTGGAGCATGGTTGGGGTTGTGCGGCGGATGAAGCGGCAGCGGCGCGAGAATACCGTTTGGCCGCCGAGGCCGGTTTGGATTGGGCGCAATACAACTACGCCAATCTGCTGGCGACCGGGCGCGGTGTTACCGAGGACCAACCGCAAGCCCTGAGCCTATATCGCCAGGCTGCGGAACAAGGCCATGCCAAGTCGATGAACCTGTTGGGGCGTTATCTGGAAGACGGACAATGCTGCCCAAGAGATTTGGATGCCGCCGTGGAATGGTATCGACGCTCCGCCGAAGCCGGGGATTTTCGCGGGCAGTTCAGCTATGCGGCGGTGTTGGCTGACAGAGGTCAAATCGAAGCGGCGCTGGAGTGGTTGCGAGAGGCGTTGGCGGGCGGGAATTTGAAGTTTCTGCGCACGGCGCAGAAGGCGTTGGAGGCGTCTGACAATGCGCAAATCCGCGCGATGGCCGAAATATACAAAGGTCGCGCTATGCACCTAAACCCGTAGGAGCCGGCTTGCCGGCGATGGCGATCTTAAGGACGCCATCGCCGGCAAGCCGGCTCCTACAAAGGTTGATCGTTCCCGGGCGGGATGATCAGACGTAGAAGGATTTCAGTGGCGGAAAGCCATTGAACTCAACCGCGCTGTAACTGGTGGTGTAGGCACCGGTCGACAACCAGTACAGACGATCACCAATCGCCAGGTTCAGCGGCAGGCCGTACTTGTAGTTCTCGTACATGATGTCGGCGCTGTCGCAGGTCGGGCCGGCGATGACCACTTCTTCCATCTCGCCTTTCTTCTCGGTCCAGATCGGGAACTTGATGGCTTCGTCCATGGTTTCGATCAGGCCGGAGAACTTGCCCACATCCGTGTACACCCAACGCTCGACGGCGGTACGGGATTTACGCGCCACCAGCACCACTTCGCTGACCAGGATACCGGCGTTGGCAATCAACGAACGGCCCGGCTCCAGGATGATTTCCGGCAGGTCGTCGCCGAAATCTTCCTTGAGGAAGCGGATGATTTCTTCAGCGTAGGTTTCCAGGCTGTTGGTGCGGGTGATGTAGTTGGCCGGGAAGCCGCCACCCATGTTGATCAGCTTGAGGTGGATGCCGTCTTCTTCCTTCAGGCGCTCGAAGATCACTTTGACCTTGGCGATCGCTGCGTCCCACACGCTGATGTCACGCTGTTGCGAACCCACGTGGAACGAGATGCCGTACGGCACCAGGCCCAGGTCACGGGCGAGGATCAGCAGGTCCATGGCCATGTCGGTCTGGCAGCCGAATTTGCGCGACAAAGGCCAGTCAGCCGTGGTCGAGCCTTCGGTGAGAATACGTACATACACTTTCGAGCCCGGCGCGGCCTTGGCGATGTTGCGCAGGTCGGCTTCGGAGTCGGTGGAGAACAGGCGCACGCCCTTCTCGTAGAAGTAGCGGATGTCCTTGGATTTCTTGATGGTGTTGCCGTAGCTGATACGGTCGGCGCTGACGCCACGGTCCATCACTTTGTCCAGCTCGTAGATCGAGGCGATGTCGAAGCTCGAGCCTTTGTCCTTGAGCAGGTCGATGATCTCGACAGCCGGGTTGGCCTTGACCGCGTAATAGACCTTGGCGAATTCGAAACCGGCGCGCAGGTCATCGTAGGCCTGGCTGATCATCGCGGTGTCGATCACCACGAACGGGGTTTCTTGCTTGTCGGCGAACGCCTTCATTTTGTCAAAAGTGGCGCGCGCGAAATAATCTTCGACGTTGATCGACATGCTGGGAACTCCTAAGGGCAAACTGTAGAAATCAATGGGTGCAACTGAACGTCCTCCGTATCCCCACTTTGGTTCGCCTACTTCCCAAGGCATGTCGCCGAAAGCAAAAAGGCCATGGGAATTACCGCTTCCCTTGGCCTTGCTGTCTCGTCGTCAGTACTTGAGCCGGATGGATCGTTTCCAGCATGGACGTTCGGCGCGAACTTTAGGGCGTGAGGGGCTTGAGATCAACTAAAAATGTCGCGTTTTTGCACGCGTTCGTCGCGCGAACCCGTGCAGCTACTTATGTAACCGACAGGTGTGACGGAATGATGTTCCCCGGAGGGGGCAAATCGATGGGATTTGTGGTGCCTGGATCGCGGGCAAGCCCGGCTCCCACAGGGAATGCATTCCATCAGGAAAATACATGGCAACTGTAGGAGCCGGCTTGCCGGCGATGGCGGTTTATCAGGCCAGGGCCGTCTCGGCAGGCGAGACGATGCTGGTCTTGCCCCCACGCGACTTACCAGAGCTCAGGTACTCGGCAATCGACTCCTGGGTCACTTCCCCGAGGAATACCCGCTCCGCATCCATCACCGGCAACCACGACCGGTTGAACTCGTACATGCGCGACAGCAGGATGCGCAAATGCTCGTCGTACGCCGCCGTGGCGTTGAACTGGCGCAGATACTGGCCGCAGGTGCCGGTCTGACGGTGCAGGTCGCGACGTCGTACATACCCCAGCGCCTTGTTCTCGGCACAAGTGACCACCACGTAGCGGCGGTCGGTTTCGTCCATCAGTTCCAGGGCATCGGCCACCGGCGTTTCAGGGCTCACCGACGGGGCGTTGTCCGCCGCGTCTTCGGCCTTCACCAGCAGCAGGCGCTTGAGGGTGCTGTCCTGGCCCACGAAGTTGCTGACGAACTCGTCGGCCGGGTGCGCCAGCAGCGTGTCCGGATGGTCGATCTGCAACAGCTTGCCGGCGCGGAAAATCGCGATCTTGTCGCCCAGCTTGATCGCCTCGTCGATGTCATGGCTGACCATGATCACGGTCTTGTTCAGCGCGCGCTGCATCTCGAAGAATTCGTTCTGGATCATCTCGCGGTTGATCGGGTCGACTGCGCCGAACGGTTCATCCATCAGCAGCAACGGCGCGTCGGCTGCCAGAGCTCGGATCACGCCGATCCGCTGTTGCTGGCCACCCGACAATTCACGCGGGTAGCGATGCAAGTACTGCTTGGGTTCCAGCTTGATCATGCTCATCAACTCGCGGGCGCGGTCGTGGCATTTTTGCTTGTCCCAGCCGAGCAGCTTGGGCACCACCACGATGTTTTCCTCGATGGTCATGTTGGGGAACAGGCCGATCTGCTGGATCACATAACCGATGTTGCGACGCAGGGTCACTTCGTCGAGGTCGGTGGTGTCTTCGCCATTGATCAGGATCTTGCCCGAAGTGGGCTTGATCAGGCGGTTGATCATCTTCAGCGTGGTGCTTTTGCCGCAACCGGATGGGCCGAGGAATACGCAAATCTCGCCTTCATTGACGGTCAGGCTTACATCGTTCACGGCGGTGACAGTCTTGCCGTTGCTTTGGAAGGTCTTGGACAGGTTTTGAAGTTCGATCATTTGAGCAATCCTTTTGGAGTCAGCGAGCGTTGCAGCCATTGCAAGAGCAGGTCGGCGAAGATGGCCAGGAGACTGACCAGCACGGCGCCAACGATCAGCATCGACATGTCGCTGCGGCTGATGGAAGCCAGAATAAGTACACCCAGGCCACCGGCACCGATGGTGGCGGCGATGGTCATGACACCGATATTCATCACCACGGCGGTGCGCACACCGGCGAGGATCACCGGCACGGCGATGGGTAACTCGACCATGCGCAGGCGCTGGCCGAAGGTCATGCCGATGCCGCGTGCGGCTTCGCGAATACCCGGTTCCACGCCGGTGAGGGCGAGGTAGGTGTTACGCATGATCGGCAGCAGGGAGTAGAGGAACACGGCGGTGATCGCCGGCATTGGCCCCAGGCCCTGGCCGAACTTGGAGTAGAACGGCAACAGCAGGCCGAACAGGGCGATGGACGGTACGGTCAGCAGCACCGTGGCGCTCGCTTGCAGCGGACCGGCGAGCGTCGGGAAGCGCGTCATCAGGATGCCCAGGGGCACACCGATCAGGATCGCGAGGATCACGGCGATACCGACCAGGGTGATGTGCTGTCCGGTCAGGTGTAGGACTTGGGCCCAATCAAGATGGGAAAAGGCGTTCAGGAATTCCATGTCTTCTCCTCTTATTAATTGATCGGATGTTGGCGCAGGAAGTCGGCGGCAACCGCGGAGGGGCTTTCATGGTCGACGTCGACCCGCGCGTTCAACTGGCGCATGGTTTCGTCGTCGAACAGATCGGCCAATGGCTTGAGGTCAGCGGCCAGTTCCGGGTGAGCGTCGAGATACACCTGACGCACCACGGGGGCGGCGGTGTAGTCCGGGAAATAGTGCTTGTCGTCTTCCAGCAACTTCAATTTGAAGGCGTTCAGGCGACCGTCGGTGGTGTAGACCAGACCGGCAAATACTTGGCCGTTACGCAGGGCGGTGTAGACCAGGCCGGCGTCCATCTGCCGGGTGTTTTTGCGCGTGAGGTTCATGTCATACAGCTTGACCATGCCGCCCATGCCGTCGGAACGGTTGGCGAACTCGGTGTCCAGGGCCACCAGGCGCGTGCCTTTGGTTTTCTCTGCCAGCGCTTGGGTGAGGTCGCTGATGCTGTTGATCTGCGGGAACTCCTTGGCCACATTCTCGGGCAGCGCCAGGGCGTAGGTGTTGCTGAAACGCGACGGCGAGAGCCAGACCAGACCTTTTTTCGCGTCGAGTTCTTTTACCCGTGCGTAGGACTGTTCGCTGTCGAGCTTTTCGTCGACATGGTTGTAGGCCACCAGCGACACGCCGGTGTATTCCCAGATCAGGTCCAGTTGCCCGCTTTCCTGGGCACTGCGCGCCAGGTTGCTGCCCAGGCCGCCGGTCACACGGGCGTCATAGCCCTTGGTGCGCAGGTACTGGGACGTGATTTCGGCCAGCAGGGTCTGTTCGGTGAACACCCGGGCGCCGATGCGGATCACCGGTTTTTCGGCAGCTTGCGCAATACCTGCAAATAGCAGGACGCAGCTCAATATCAGGGTCAGTCTTTTCATGTGATTTCCTTTGCCAAGCCTTAAGACGGACGCAACCCGCGTTCCAGCCAGAGGCGGCTGGCCATGGTCACCAGACCGTCGAGCAGCAATGCCAGCAACGCGGTGCACGCGGCGCCAAGCAGCAATTGCGGCTGATTGTTCAGGGCGATGCCGGGGAAGATCAGGCTGCCCAGGCTGTTGGCGCCGATCAGGAAGGCCAGCGGCGCGGTCCCCACGTTGATCGCCAGGGCCACGCGCACACCGCCGATGATGATCGGCACGGCGTTGGGCAATTCCACGCGAAACAGCACCTGGCGCGGCGTCATACCGATGCCGGTGGCGGCTTCTTTCAGCGAGCCTTGAACGTTTTTGAGGCCTTCGTAGGTGTTGCGCACAATGGGCAGCAACGAGGCGAGGAACAGCGCGAAGATCGCCGGGCCACTGCCAATGCCGAGGACGCCGAGGGCGATGGCCAGTACGGCCAGGGGAGGGACGGTGTTGCCGATGTTGAAGATCTGCATGAAGCGTTCTGCGCGCCCGACCATGTGCGGTCGGCTGAGCAGGATACCGGCGGGGATGCCCACAATCAGGGCGGCCAGCATGGAGACAAGAACGAGGATCAGATGAGCTTGCAGGTAAAACAACAAATCGTCGCGGTACAGTTCGATCGTGTTGATGCCGATCCAGTGGACCAGCAGGGCCAAGAGGGCGACGACAACCGCTCCTCCTATCAGCCCTTTGCCATAGCGAATAGCCACAGGCGGACTCCTTTTTTCTTCTGTCGGCGAACACATTCCTTCGTGGCATGCCATTCCTGGCTGTCGGCGAATGTGGTCGCGAAATGCAGCTCGCCGATACCGGCAACGCGGTATGCGATCAAGCCATGAGCGCAGCCTCGTCAGGCTAACTTGCTGATTTATCAGCCCCTGTTCCGAGTGCGGCAGCAGGGGAGTGGACGTCTCTACCTTTTAAAAGGTTCCACACTTGGCAGCATTTAGCCACCCCCAATCGGGTGAACGGTGGTCCGGCCCCTGGGGTTTGCGCTATACTCGCCGCCCTTTTTTGACTCACCTGCCAGGCGATTTCCCATGACCCACCAGGCCGCCGAAGTCGCGAAACGCCGCACTTTCGCCATTATTTCCCACCCCGATGCCGGTAAAACCACCATCACCGAGAAACTCTTGCTGATGGGCAAGGCAATCGCGGTGGCCGGCACGGTGAAATCCCGCAAATCCGACCGCCATGCCACCTCCGACTGGATGGAAATGGAAAAACAACGGGGTATTTCCATTACCACGTCGGTCATGCAGTTCCCGTATCGCGACCACATGGTCAACCTGCTCGACACCCCGGGCCACGAAGACTTCTCCGAAGACACCTACCGCACCCTGACCGCGGTCGACTCGGCGTTGATGGTCCTCGACGGCGGTAAAGGCGTCGAGCCACGTACCATTGCGCTGATGGACGTGTGCCGTCTGCGTGACACGCCCATCGTCAGCTTCATCAACAAACTCGACCGCGACATCCGCGACCCGATCGAACTGTTGGACGAAATCGAAGCCGTCCTGAAGATCAAGGCTGCGCCGATCACCTGGCCCATCGGTTGCTACCGCGACTTCAAGGGCGTGTACCACCTGGCCGACGACTACATCATTGTCTACACCGCCGGCCACGGTCACGAGCGCACCGAAACCAAGATCATCGAGAAACTCGACTCCGACGAAGCCCGCGCCCACCTGGGTGACGAGTACGACCGCTTTGTCGATCAGCTGGAGCTGGTGCAGGGCGCCTGCCATGAGTTCAACCAGCAGGAATTCCTCGACGGCCAGTTGACCCCGGTGTTCTTTGGTACGGCCCTGGGCAACTTCGGTGTCGACCATGTGCTCGACGCCGTGGTGGATTGGGCTCCGCGCCCATTGGCCCGTGTCGCCAACGAGCGCACCGTAGAACCGGTCGAAGAGAAATTCACCGGCTTCGTGTTCAAGATCCAAGCGAACATGGACCCAAAACACCGCGACCGTATCGCCTTCATGCGCATCTGCTCCGGCAAATACGAAAAAGGCATGAAGATGCGCCACGTGCGTACCGGCAAGGACGTACGCATCGGCGACGCCTTGACGTTCTTCTCCTCCGAGCGTGAACAGCTCGAAGAAGCCTACGCCGGCGACATCATCGGCCTGCACAACCACGGCACCATCCAGATCGGCGACACCTTCACCGAAGGCGAAGCCCTGGGCTTCACCGGTATCCCGCACTTCGCCCCGGAACTGTTCCGTCGCGTTCGCCTGCGTGACCCGCTGAAATCCAAGCAACTGCGCCAGGGCCTGCAGCAATTGGCGGAAGAGGGCGCCACCCAGGTGTTCTTCCCGGAGCGCAGCAACGACATCATCCTCGGCGCCGTCGGTGTGCTGCAGTTCGATGTGGTCGCCAGCCGCTTGAAAGAGGAATACAAGGTCGAATGCTCCTACGAGCCGATCACCGTGTACTCCGCGCGCTGGATCGATTGCAGCGATAAGAAGAAGCTGGAAGAGTTCTCCAACAAGGCTGTGGAAAACCTGGCGGTCGACGGTGGTGGTCATCTGACTTACCTGGCGCCGACGCGGGTGAACCTGGCGTTGATGGAAGAACGCTGGCCGGATGTGAAATTCCGTGCGACCCGTGAGCACCACTAAGGTCCAAGCGGTCGATAAAGGGCGAAGCTGTAATGGCTTCGCCCTTTTTCATGCTCGCCACAAACCCAACCTGTAGGAGCCGGCAAGCCGGCTCCTACTGAATTGGCGCTAACCCCGTATCCGGTCTAGCGTTCACATATTTCACCGATTCACCGACGGAATAGGAGTTCCTGATGCGTTTAACTCGATGCGCCATTCAACTGGTGCTGCTGGGCGTCTTGGGGTTGTCTGCCTCCTGGGCGATGGCGGGTGCAGGCACCCCCCAGTGGAAGGACACTGGACCGGTCACCAAGCGCAAACAGAACGAGGTCAACTCTGGCAGCTGGCAGCCCCAGGCCCAGCCGGCGCCGAAGGAGGATGAAGAAAACCCTTACAACGAGGGCGAAGACAGCGAAACCTACGATGATGGCGATACCTGAGGCGTAATTGGCGCAAACCCAGGATCGGAACTAGCTTAATCCACAGCGACGGTCGTACGCCGCCGCACGTGATTCACTGACTGGACGGAAATCGACCATGACTATCTTTCAACGTGTAGTGCTGTTGCTGAAAGTGTTGGTGATGTTATCCCTGGGCATCTCGTCCGCATGGGCCAGTGCGGCTGTGCAGAGCCAGGCGCCGGGCTTTGTGGCGGCGAAGACGGTGCAGGCCGGTGGTTTGCAACTGGCCAAGAGCGAGTCGGAACCCGGTGACGAAGATCAGGGCGGCTCAAAGGATGATGACGACCAGCAAACGCCGCCAGATGACGATGACACTGAAGGTGACAGCGACACCTGATACGCCTGGGGCCCCCTGCCTGTAATGCCCGCGATCGTTCCCGCGCTCTGCGTGGGAACGCATTCTTTGACGCTCCCCATTACCTTTGATTGCTGAACCGACCTGTCAGGTTTGACAGTAGACGGCCGGCGCTCGCTTCCTTATTTTTCAGGTGTCTTTATCCAGGGGCCGATCAATGCCTGAAACAGGAGAGCACCATGAAAAACAAGGCGACGGGACGGTTTGAATGGAAAGTGGGAGCTCAGGCCTTTGAATCGACCGATCTGGGTTTTGTGGCTGATGACCAAAGCGAGGATTTCGTGGTTCAAGCCCGTTCCACTGCAAGCGATGGTGTAGATGTAGAGCTGACGCTTTATATTCCAGAACGAGACCCGCAACGTAAAAAATACACCTACGGTTCCAATGACGAGTATCAAGCCTCGGTTCATTACACTGTCGGCGGTCGACCTAATAATTGGCAGGGCGGCTACGTGGTTCGGGAAGCGGCGGACTTTTCTTCCAGCGATCCGGGCATTTGGCGCGTTAAGCTCATTTTTGGGATTGAGGTTGCCCTGAACGGCGGTGTTATTTCGATAAAGGGCAAGGGCGAAGTCAAGGGGGCTGCTCCCTGGGGTAAAACCCTGCGCAAGCGTTTTCCATCCAAGCCCAAAAGAAAACCCCTCCCGCCAGGCTGATGCGCAACCTGATGGGAAGGGCTGTAGAACGCATGTAATGCCCCGGAGTGAACAACCGGGGCATTTTTATTGCTGGTTCAAGCCACAAACTGCTCCGCGTAGTGGCAAGCCACCTGGCGGTTATCCAAGGCGCGCAACTGCGGCTCCTCGGTGCTGCACCGTGCTGTCGCATACGGGCAGCGCTTATGGAAGGCGCAGCCAGGCGGCGGGTTCAGCGGGTTGGGCAGTTCGCCGACGATCTTGATCTTCGGCTTGTTCGGGTCCGGGTGGATGGTCGGGGTGGCCGACAGCAGCGCCTGGGTGTAGGGGTGCAGCGGGCGTGCGTAGATGTCTTCCTTCGGACCGACTTCAACCGGGCGGCCGAGGTACATCACCATCACGTCATCGGCGACGTGCTGCACCACCGCCAGGTTGTGGGAGATGAACACGTAGGCGGTGTTGAATTCCTGCTGCAGGTCCATGAACAGGTTCAGCACCTGAGCCTGGATCGACACGTCCAACGCCGAGGTCGGTTCATCCGCCACCAGCACTTTCGGTTGCAGCATCATCGCCCGGGCCAGTGCGATCCGCTGGCGCTGGCCACCGGAGAACATGTGCGGGTAGCGCTGATAATGCTCGGGGCGCAGGCCCACTTGCTTCATCATCGCCTGGACCTTTTCGCGGCGTTCGGCGGCGGACAGGTTGGTGTTGATCAGCAGCGGCTCGCCCAGTTGGTCACCGACTTTCTGGCGCGGGTTCAACGAAGCGTATGGGCTCTGGAACACCATCTGCACGTCTTTGCGCAATTGCTTGCGCTGGGCCTTGTCGGCACCGGCGACTTCTTGCCCTGCGATTTTCAGCGAGCCGGAAGACGGTTCTTCAATCAGCGTCAGGGCGCGGGCCAGTGTGGATTTGCCGCAACCGGATTCGCCCACGACCGCGAGGGTCTTGCCGGCTTCCAGCTCGAACGACACACCATTGAGCGCACGCACCAGGGCGTGGCCCTTGAACAGGCCACGGGACACTTCGTAGTGACGGGTCAGGTCGCGGGCGGTAAGAACGACGGCCATTACGCCACCTCCTGGTTCAAGGGGTAGAAGCAGCGCGCAAGGCTGTTGGTTTTTGGATCAAGCCCCGGACGCTGGGCACGGCAGGAATCCTGTACATACGGGCAGCGCGGTGACAGCAGGCAACCCTGCGGGCGGTCATAACGACCTGGAACGATACCTGGCAGCGTCGCCAAACGCGTGGCGCCGAGGCTGTGCTCGGGGATCGCCTTGAGCAGCGCTTCGCTGTACGGGTGCGCCGGAATGTCGAACAGTTGCGGCACCTGGCCGACCTCAACCGCCTGGCCTGCGTACATTACGCACACACGCTGGGCGGTTTCCGCCACGACTGCAAGGTCGTGAGTGATCAGCACCAGGCCCATGTTCTGTTCTTTCTGCAAGGCCAGCAGCAGTTCCATGATCTGCGCCTGGATGGTGACGTCCAACGCCGTGGTCGGTTCGTCCGCGATCAGCAGTTTCGGCTCGCCGGCAATCGCCATGGCGATTGCCACACGCTGGCTCATGCCGCCGGACAGTTGGTGCGGGTAGGCATCCATACGGCTGGCAGCGCCTGGGATCTCCACTTTTTCCAACAGTTCGATGGCACGCTTGCGCGCTTGTTTGCCGGACATTTTCAGGTGCAGGCGCAGCACTTCTTCAATCTGGAAACCCACGGTGTAGCTGGGGTTCAGCGCGGTCATCGGGTCCTGGAACACCATCGCCAGGTCTTTGCCGACGATCTGGCGGCGCTGGCGGTTGCTCAGCTTGAGCATGTCCTTGCCGTCAAAGTTCAGCGCGTCGGCGGTGACGATGCCGGGATGCTCGATCAGGCCCATCAGCGCCATCATGGTCACGGATTTACCCGAACCCGACTCGCCAACGATCGCCAGCACTTCGCCTTTGTCGACCGAAATGTCGAGGCCATCGACCACCGGGACGGCGGTCTTGTCGCCGAAGCGCACGTTGAGATTCTTGATTTCTAACAGTGACATGGGAATCTCCTCAGGCGGCGTTCTTGAGTTTCGGGTCCAGCGCATCGCGCAGGCCGTCGCCCATCAAGTTGATTGCCAGCACGCTGAGCAAAATGGTCAAACCAGGCAGGCTCACCACCCACCAGGCGCGTTCGATGTAGTCACGGGCCGAAGCCAGCATGGTGCCCCACTCCGGGGTTGGCGGTTGTACGCCAAGGCCGAGGAAGCCCAGGGCCGCGGCATCGAGGATCGCCGAGGAGAAGCTCAAGGTGGCCTGTACGATCAGCGGCGCCATGCAGTTGGGCAGCACGGTGATGAACATCAGGCGTGGCAGGCCGGCTCCGGCGAGGCGGGCGGCGGTCACGTAGTCACGGTTTAGTTCGCCCATCACCGCAGCGCGGGTCAGGCGGACATAGGACGGCAGCGACACGATCGCGATGGCGATCACGGTGTTGATCAGGCCAGGGCCGAGGATCGCGACGATGGCAACGGCCAGCAGCAGCGAGGGCAAGGCCAGCATGATGTCCATCAGACGCATGATGGTCGGGCCGAGCAGACGTGGGAAGAACCCGGCGAACAGGCCCAGCAGGATCCCCGGAATCAGCGACATCACCACCGACGACAAACCGATCAGCAACGACAGGCGCGAGCCCTGGATCAGGCGCGAGAGCAAGTCACGGCCCAGTTCGTCGGTGCCGAGCAGGAATTGCATCTGCCCACCTTCCAGCCAGGCCGGCGGGGTCAGCAGGAAGTCGCGGTATTGCTCGCTCGGGTTATGCGGTGCAACCCACGGTGCGAAGATCGCGCAGAACACGATCAGCAACATGAACAGTAGGCCGGCAACCGCGCCTTTGTTCTTGGAAAAAGCTTGCCAGAATTCTTTGTACGGAGACGGGTACAGCAGGCTTTGATCGACTGCTGACACTTGAGTAGGTGTGGTCATGGTCATGATCTCAGCGCTGGTGACGGATGCGTGGGTTGGCGAAGCCGTAGAGGATGTCCACCACGAAGTTCACCATGATCACCAGGCAGGCGATCAGCAGGATGCCGTTCTGCACCACCGGGTAGTCCCGCGCGCCAATGGCTTCGATCAGCCATTTGCCGATGCCGGGCCAGGAGAAGATGGTCTCGGTCAAAACCGCGCCGGCCAGCAGGGTGCCGACTTGCAGGCCAACCACGGTCAGTACCGGAATCAGCGCGTTACGCAGGCCGTGCACGAACACCACGCGCGCCGGCGACAGGCCCTTGGCCTTGGCGGTGCGGATGTAGTCTTCGCGCAGGACTTCGAGCATCGACGAACGGGTCATCCGCGCAATCACCGCCAGCGGGATAGTGCCGAGTACGATGGCCGGCAGGATCAGGTGGTGCAACGCATCCCAGAACGCGTCCGGCTCGTCAGCCAGCAGGGTGTCGATCAGCATGAAGCCGGTGCGCGGCTCGATGTCGTAGAGCAGGTCGATCCGCCCGGAAACCGGGGTCCAGCCCAGGCTGACCGAGAAGAACATGATCAGGATCAGGCCCCACCAGAAGATCGGCATCGAATATCCCGCCAGGGAGATGCCCATCACCCCATGGTCGAACAGGGATCCTCGCTTGAGTGCCGCGATCACCCCGGCCAACAGGCCCAGGATACCGGCGAACAACAGGGCGGCCATGGACAGTTCCAGGGTCGCCGGGAAGAGGGCGGTGAATTCAGTCCACACGCTGGTGCGGGTACGCAGCGATTCGCCAAGGTCGCCCTGGGCAAGTTTGCCGACGTAATCCAGGTATTGCGCATACAGCGGCTTGTTAAGGCCAAGGCGTTCCATTGCCTGTGCGTGCATCTCGGGGTCGACGCGCCTCTCGCCCATCATGACTTCGACGGGGTCGCCAGGGATCATGCGAATCAACGCAAACGTGAGCAACGTTATGCCGAAAAACGTGGGGATCAGTAACCCCAGTCGGCGGGCAATAAAACTAAACATCTTGTTGTTTACCTCAATCAGCCGGTTAGGCAGGTTCGGCACCGCCAATGTCGACGGTGCCGAGCGTTTCTCTTATTTACTTCACCTGGGTGGTGGCGAAGTTATTTGTACCCAGAGGGCTTTGAATGAAGCCTTCTACGTTCTTGCGCATGGCGGTGAACAGTTTCGGATAAGCCATGGGAAGCCATGGTTGGTCCTTATCGAAAACGTCCTGTGCTTGTTCATAGAGTGCAGCGCGCTGGGCGGGTTCAGCGACAGCGCGGGCCTTGTCGATCAAGTCTTGAAACTCTTTGTTACACCAGCGGGCGTAGTTTTCGCCGTTTTTCGCTGCATCGCAACTCAGGTTTGGCGTCAGGAAGTTGTCCGGGTCGCCGTTATCACCCACCCAGCCCGCCGAAACCATGTCGTGCTCACCGTTTTTGGCTCGCTTGAGCATTTCGCCCCATTCCATGACTTTGATGTTCACTTTCAGGCCAACCTGCGCCAGGTCCGCCTGCATGCGCTGGGCGCCGAGCATCGGGTTAGGGTTGGTCGGGCCGCCACCGTTACGGGTGAACAGGGTGAACTCAGTGCCTTCCGGTACGCCGGCTTCCTTGAGCAGGGCGCGGGCCTTTTCCAGGTCACGGGGTGGGTTTTTAAGCTTGTCGCTGAAGCCCAGCAAGGTCGGCGGATAAGGGCCGGTGCCCACTACAGCATTGCCTTTGCCGAACAGGGCTTCGGTGTAGCCAGCCTTGTCGAACGCGATGTTGATCGCGTGGCGCACCCGCGCATCGCTCATGTATTTGTGGGTGGTGTTCAACGCGGTGTAACTGGTGGTCATCGCCGCCAGCTCATCGACTTTCAGGTTCGGGTCTTTCTTGATGCTTGGGATGTCATCTGGCTTGGGGAACAACGCGATCTGACATTCGTTGGCCTTGAGCTTTTGCAGGCGCACGTTGTTATCGGTGCTGATCGCCAGAATCAGCGGGTCTACCTGCGGTTTGCCACGGAAGTAGTCGGGGTTTGCCTTGAACCGCGCCTGGGCGTCTTTCTGATAACGGGTGAAGACGAATGGGCCAGTACCGATGGGCTTGGCGTTAAGGTCTTCGGTCTTACCGGACTTGAGCAACTGGTCGGCGTATTCCTTCGAGTGGATTGAAGAAAATGCCATGCCCAGATCGGCCAAAAACGGTGCTTCAGGACGGGTCAGGGTAAAGACGACGGTGTGATCGTCCGTCTTTTCTACGCTCTTGAGCAGTTCCTTGAAGCCCATGCTTTCGAAGTACGGGTAGCCCACGAGGGACTTTTTATGCCACGGGTGGTTCGGGTCCAGCTGGCGCTGGAAGCTCCAAAGCACGTCGTCGGCATTCATGTTGCGCGTGGGTTTGAAATAGTCGGTGGTGTGGAACTTGATGTCGTCACGCAGGTGAAAGGTGTAGGTCAGGCCATCGGCGCTGATCTCGGGCAGGTCTTTGGCCAGCGCGGGGATCACTTCGGTGGTGCCGGGCTTGAAGTCCACCAGGCGGTTGAACATGGTCTCGGCGGCGGCGTCAGCGGTCACGGCCGTGGTGTACAGGACCGGGTCAAAACCTTCCGGGCTGGCTTCGGTGCAGACCACCAGTGGTTTGGCCGAAACGCCGATCGCCACGCTCAACAGCGCAGCAGCCATGGCGGCTTGTAGTGGGAGCAATTTCATTCGGAGCCCTCTGCAATCGATGGGACCAGACAAGCGTAAACGGCGAGCTCGTCCTGAGCCCGCCGTCTACCTGGCGCTAATTAAAGGATGTTGAACGGAACAGTGGTCACCAGACGGAACTCTTTGATGCTGCCGTCCGATTGGAACTCGCTGCCACGGTGCTCAACATACGTTGCGCGCACGGTAGTAGCCTTGAGTGGGCCGCTCTGGATGGCGTAAGAACCACCGATACCGTATTCCTGGTGTTTTTCGCCGTCTTGGCTCTGGATGCCGTCGTAGGCGAACTTGGCCCGACCGTTGTTGCCGGTGTAGTGAGTGCCGTCGATGCCCCAGCCACGCGCCGAGTAGATATTGAACTTCAAGCCTGGCACGCCGTATTCGGCCATGTTGATGCCGTAGGCAACCTGGAAGGATTTCTCGTTCGGACCGTTGAAGTCAGAGGTCAGGGAGTTGGCCAGGTAGATGCCGTTGGTTTCGTGCAGGTAGTCGAAGTACTCGTTACCGTTCACTTGCTGGTAGGAGAAGGTCAGGCTGTGAGCCTGGTGGGCCAGGCCCAGGGACAGGGAGAAGGTATCGTTGTCGATTTCCCCCATCTCTTTTTTGCCTTCATCGACCGTCTTGTAGTAGTTGAAACCAGTGGTCAGCGCCAGTTGCTGTGCATCACCCAGCTCGTGTGTTGCGCCGAAGTAGTACTGGTTCCAGAAGTCCTTCACGTTGGCGCCGAAGACGCTGACTTTCAGGCTTTTCAGCGGCTGGTAGTTCAGGCCCAGGGTGGACACCTTGTCGGTTTCCGCGCCATTGCCGTATTCGCTACGGAATTTCGACAGGCTCTGTTCGCTACGTGGCGAAACGCGGTCAAACACGCCGCCCTGGAACGACAGGTTGCTGAACTCTTCGCTGTTGAAGCTCACACCTTCGAAGCTCGAAGGCAACGCACGGTTGCCGATGGTATCGACGATGCCGCTGCTGAAGTTCTGACGACCGGCGGTCAACGTGGTGTTCGACACACGGAACTGCACGTTGGCCAGGCCCAGTTTGCTCCATTGGCCGACTGCATCACCATCGGAGTCAGCCAGGGTACGGTTGGAGCCGCCTTTGATATCACGCTTGCTACGGTCCAGGACCACGGCGTTGTACACCGCCAATTCAGTCTTGACGCCTACGGTGCCCTGGGTGAAACCCGAGCTGGCGTTGATGATGGTGCCTTGTACCCAGTTGGTACGGTTACGGTCGGTCAGGGTCTGGCCGTGCTTTTTGTATGCGAAGGTGCCGCCACGGTATTTGCTTTCGTGGGAGTACCAGTTGCGGGTAGTGCCGCCCAGGCTGAAGTCTTCGATAAAGCCCTTGGCCTCGCTTTGAGCGCTGGTGCCGGCCAGTGTGGTAGGCACGAAGTCCTGGCTGACGGATTCAGCGTAGGCGGTGGCCGTGATGCTGCTAATGGCCAGGGCCAGAAGCGCTTTGCTGCTCAGTTTCATGGATGAAGCTCCTTTGGTTCTCTTTTTAATGCCGGTCTTTTTTGGTGATCCGGCTATTGGGTGTGTAACTCGTTCAAGCCATTGCAAACGTTTGGCGTAGGAAAATTCCCAACAAAAGGCCGCGCGTTTGCAGCAAGGCGGTATTCGCCCTGCGCAATCCGGTTATTTTCTTATGGGGTGATACTGACGCCCGAGAACACGTTGCGGCCGAAGGGGCTCACTTTGAAACCTTCGACTTTGGCGCTTAACGGCTGGTTGACCGTCGAGTGGGCGACTGGCGTGATCGGCACCTGCTGCTTGAGCAGTTGCTGCGCCTGTTTGTACAGAACAGTCCTTTGTTCGCGGTCGGTCACGACCTTGGCTTGCTTGATCAGCTTGTCGTACGCCGGGTCACACCACATGGAGTAGTTGTTCCCGCCGATGGCGTCACAGCTGTAGAGGGTGCCCAGCCAGTTGTCCGGGTCACCGTTGTCACCGGTCCAGCCGATCAGGCTTACATCGTGCTCACCGTTCTTGGTGCGCTTGATGTACTCGCCCCATTCGTAGCTGACGATCTTGACCTTGAGGCCGATCTTGGCCCAGTCGCTTTGCAGCATCTCGGCCATCAGCTTGGCGTTAGGGTTGTACGGACGTTGTACCGGCATCGCCCACAGGGTGATTTCGGTGCCTTCTTTCACGCCGGCGGCCTTGAGCAATTCCTTGGCTTTTTCCGGGTTGTAGGCGGCGTCCTTGATGCTGTCGTCGTAGGACCACTGCGTCGGTGGCATGGCGTTGACCGCCAGTTGCCCCGCGCCCTGGTACACGGCGTTCAGGATGCTCTGCTTGTTCACCGCCATATCCAGCGCCTGGCGCACTTCGAGCTGGTCGAAGGGCTTGTGGCGCACGTTGTAGGCGATGTAGCCCAAGTTGAAGCCGGGCTTGGTCAGCAGTTGCAGGTTCGGGTCGGCCTTGAGGGCATCGACGTCAGCCGGGCGCGGATGCAGGGTCACCTGGCATTCGCCGGCCTTGAGCTTTTGCACTCGCACCGACGCGTCGGTGTTGATGGCGAAGATCAGTTGGTCAAGCTTGACCTTGCTCGGGTCCCAGTACTGTTTGTTGGCCACATAGCGGATCTGCGAATCTTTCTGATAGCGCTGGAACACGAAGGGGCCAGTGCCGATAGGCTTCTGGTTGATATCACTCGGTTTGCCATCCTTGAGCAACTGCTCGGCGTATTCGGCCGAGAGGATCGCGGCGAAGCTCATGGCGATGTTCTGGATAAACGCGGCGTCGACCGTGTTCAGGGTCATTACCACGGTGTGCGCGTCGGTTTTGGCGACCTTGGCAATGTTCTTGTTCAGGCTCATCCCGTTGAAGTACGGAAACTCCGTGGGGTAGGCCTTGCGAAACGGATGGTCGGGGTCAAGCATGCGGTTGAAGGTGAACAGCACGTCGTCGGCGTTGAACTCCCGCGTCGGCTTGAATTCCTTGTTGCTGTGGAATTTCACCCCTTCACGCAGGTGAAAGGTGTAGGTCAGGCCGTCTGGCGAAATATCCCACTTGGTTGCCAATGCAGGTACGACACCGGTCTCACCCTTTTCAAACTCAACCAGGCGGTTGTACAGCGGCTCGGCCGCATCGTTATCGGTGGCGGTGGTGTATTGCGCAGTATCAAAACCGGCTGGGCTGCCTTCCGAGCAGAACACCAGGCTCTGCTTGTCGGCGGCGTGACCCATCGTGGCCACAGCCAGCAGGCTGGTGGCAAACATTGCGGATAGTACGGTGGTATGGCGCATGACGATCCCGATCCTTGTTTGTAGTTGTCATCAGCGAACAACCACCCCGGCGTTTGGCCAGGGTGACATCGCTGATCCCACACGCAGCAAGTGCCTTTCCGCATTCGGAGCCTCTGCTGTCCTACAACGTTATGGGTCGCGGACCACGCAGTAAATGCGCCAAATCGGATTGACCTTGTAGGTAACGGCGTCACGCATCGCAGTTCGTTGCTGTAGGACGCAACGATTGCGGGCGTGGTCTGTTTCCTACGGTCCAGGCGGATGCAATAACGGCGACGTTAGGAAACGTCGCCGTCAATGATCCTTACTTGCCGCTGACGCTCACGCCGTAGAAGGAGTTCAAGCCAAACGGGCTGATCTTGAAGTCCTGCACGGTGGAACGCATGGGTTGATACACCGTCGAGTGCGCGATAGGTGTCATCGGGACAGCATCTTTGAGGATGTGTTGCGCCTGCTTATACAGCTCGGTGCGTTTGGCGACGTCCGACGTTGCCTTGGCTTCTTTTACGATGCCGTCGAATTTCTTGTCGCACCATTTGGAGAAGTTGTTACCAGACAGCGAATCACAGCCGAACAGCACGTTCAGCCAGTTGTCCGGGTCACCATTGTCACCGCTCCAGCCAATGATCATGGCCTGGTTCTCGCCACCTTTGGAGCGCTTGATGTACTCGCCCCACTCGTAGCTGGTGATCTTCACGTTGAGACCAATCTTCTTCCAGTCGTTCTGCAGCATTTCAGCCATCAGCTTGGCGTTCGGGTTGTACGGACGCTGAACCGGCATGGCCCACAGAACGATTTCGGTACCTTCCTTGACGCCGGCTTCCTTGAGCAGCGACTTGGCTTTCTCAGGGTCGTACTTGGCGTCCTTGATGGTGGTGTCATACGACCATTGGGTCGGTGGCATGGCGTTGACGGCCAGTTGGCCGGCGCCCTGGTACACGGAGTCGATGATTTGCTGCTTGTTCACCGACATGTCCAGCGCCTGGCGTACGCGCAGGTCAGCCAGTGGGTTTGGCTGGTCGCTGCCCTTGACCTTGTCCATGACGTTGTAGGCGATATAGCCCAGGTTGAAACCGGCTTGGTGCGGCAGTTTCAGGTCCTTGTCATCGCCCAGCGCCTTGAGGTCGGCTGGACGTGGGAACAGGGTGATCTGGCATTCGTTTTTCTTCAGCTTCTGGATACGCACCGACGGGTCGGTGGTGATGGCGAAGATCAGGTTGTCGATCTTCACGTCGTCAGGTTTCCAGTAGTCCTTGTTGCCGGTGTAACGGATGTTCGAGTCTTTCTGGTAGCTCTTGAACACGAACGGGCCAGTGCCGATCGGCTTCTGGTTGATGTCGGCAGGCTTGCCTTCCTTGAGCAGTTGGGCGGCGTATTCAGCCGACTGGATCGACGCGAAGCTCATCGCCAGGTTCTGGATGAAAGCGGCGTCCACGGTACCAAGGGTGAACTTGACGGTGTGTTCGTCGACTTTTTCGATGTTCTTGATGTTGGTGTCCATCCCCATGTCCGTGAAGTACGGGAACTCGGTGGGGTAGGCTTTGCGGAACGGATCGTCCTTGTTGATCATGCGATTGAACGTGAACAGCACGTCATCGGCATTGAAGGTACGGGTCGGCTTGAAGTACGAGGTGGTGTGGAACTTGACGCCGTCACGCAGGTGGAAGGTGTAGGTCAAGCCATCCGGGGACACGTCCCAGCTGGTGGCCAGCCCAGGAATCACAGCGGTGCCGCCGCGTTCGAACTGGGTCAGACGGTTGAACATGGTTTCGGCCGAGGCATCGAAGTCTGTTCCGGTGGTGTACTGGCCTGGGTCGAAACCGGCCGGGCTCCCTTCGGAGCAGAACACCAGGTTAGTCGCCGCTTGGGCGAAAGGAGCTGCGGCCATAAGGCCAGCGCTAACAATTAACGGAATGACTGCGTGTTTAAGCATGTTGGCCTCATGATTTGTTGTCATTTTTGGTGGTGAGGGCGACCTCGTGAGTCGGCCTGCGGATACTATGCAGGCGCCATACCCATTGCAAGATGCTGAACCGTTGTGAGGGTGAAACAGTGGTACGAACGTACAGGAATGTCGCAATTATGAAAGTTTGTACATATTTGCGCATATTTTGAGGGTTTTTTCGGTGCAACTGGCGCACCAAAAATGACCAACCGAGGCGTCTAGCGCACTCGGTTGGGGCGTTGCTGTTACTTATCTAGACTCACGCCGTAGAACGGTGTCAGCCCAAACGGGCTGATCTTGAAGTCTTTCACTTCCTTACGCAGTGGCTGGAAAACCGTCGAGTTCGCAATAGGCGTTATAGGTACTTGATCCTTAAGGATTTTCTGAGCCTGTTGATACCACTTGATGCGCTGCTCGCGGTCATTGCTGACCTTGGCTTGCTGCACCAGCTTGTCGTAGGCCGGGTTACACCATTTGGCGTAGTTGCTGCCCTTGACTGCGGCACAACTGTAGAGCACGCCCAGCCAGTTATCCGGGTCGCCATTGTCACCGGTCCAGCCATAAATCATGGCGTCGTGCTCACCGTTTTTGGCCCGTTTGATGTACTCGCCCCATTCATAACTGACGATATTGGCCTTGATACCGACCTTTTCCCAATCCTGCTGGATCATTTGTGCGGACATGCGCGCGTTGGGGTTGGAGGCGCGTTGCACGGTCATTGCCCACAGGTTGATGGTGGTACCTGGTGCAACCCCTGCTTCTTTTAGTAGCGCCTTGGCCATCACCGGATCGTGAGGCGCGTCCTTGATGCTGGGGTCATAAGACCACTGCGCAGGCGGCAATGCGTTTTGCGCCAATTGTCCGGCGCTCTGGTACACGGCCTTGATGATCGCCGGCTTGTCGATGGCCATGTCCAGCGCCTGGCGCACCTTGAGCTGGTCCAACGGCGGATGGGTCACGTTGTAGGCCAGGAAACCCAGGTTGAAACCGGCTTGTTGCAAGACACGCAGGTTCGGGTCCTGTTTCATCACCTCGATATCCGCAGGGCGCGGGTAGCCGCTGACCTGGCATTCGCCGGCCTTGAGCTTTTGCAGGCGCGACGCCGCATCTGGCGTGATGGCGAACACCAGGTTGTCGAGCTTCACATCTTCGGGTTTCCAATACTGTTTATTGGCCACGTAGCGGATCTGCGAATCCTTCTGGTAGCGTTTGAACACGAACGGCCCGGTGCCTACCGGTTTCTGGTTGATCTCTTCGGCCTTGCCTTGCTTGAGCAGTTGCGCGGCGTATTCGGCGGACTGCACCGAGGCGAAGCTCATGGCCAGGTTCTGCACAAACGACGCATCGACGTTATTCAGGTTGAAGCGCACGGTGTGTTCGTCGAGTTTTTCGACGCGCTTGATCGTGGTGTTCAAGCCCATGTCGGTGAAGTACGGCGACTCGGAAGGGTAGGCCTGGCGAAACGGGCTTTGCGCATCCAGCAGGCGATTGAAGGTAAACAGCACATCATCCGCGTTGAGGTCGCGGGTAGGGGTGAAGAAATCGGTGGTGTGGAACTTGACGCCATCGCGCAGGTGGAAGGTGTAGGTCAGGCCGTCTTGGGAGATGTCCCAGCTCGTCGCCAGGCCAGGTTCGACTTCGGTGCCGCCGCGCTTGAACTGGGTCAGGCGGTTGAACACGGTTTCGGCCGAGGCGTCGAAATCAGTGCCGCTGGTGTACTGGCTGGGGTCGAAACCGGCGGGGCTGGCTTCGGAGCAGTAGACCAGGGTGCTGGCGGCGTGGGCCATTGGCATAAAAGCCAGCAGGCCGGCAGCGAGGAGGAGCGGTTTTAAGGCGATTCTTTCCATGGAGACCCCTGAAGTGGCAGACATATATAAGCTGCCCAAACGAAAACGGCGCTACCGAGGGTAACGCCGTTCAGGTTTATCAGGTAGGGGTCACGGCATCTGCACTTCAATCATGCCATCGGCGATCATATTGACCTGGCTGGTGCCAGCCTCCACTTCAGGCGTCGGGGCTGAATCCGCCATGGCGGCTTTCATCATCATCCCGCCACGGGCGTAGGGCTGTGGATAACCATTGGTGTTGAAGTTCAGGTTGACGATCTTGTAGCCCTTGCCACCCAGCGCATCCGTTGCCAGTTGCGCGCGTGCTTTAAACGCGGTGACCGCATCCTTGAGCAGCGCATCTTCGCTGGACTTGCGCGTGGCGTCGGCGATAGCGAAGTCCATGCTGTCCATTTTCAGGGTATTCAGCAGTTCGCCGGTAAGCTTGGACAGTGCCGGAAAGTCCGCGCTTTCCAGGCGCAGTTCGGCGCGCTCACGCCAGCCGGTGATCTTCTGGTTTTTGCTGTCGTAGATCGGGTAGCTGTTGCGGCTGCCTTGGCGCAGGGTCACGCCTTTGACTTCGCGCGCCTGGCCGAGCGCCTTGTTCATGGTGGTGGTGATTTCAGCGGCGAGCTTGGCTGGGTCGCTGTTCTGGGATTCGGTGTACAGCGTCACGATCATCTTGTCGCGGGCCACCTCCTGGCTGACCTCGGCGCGCAGGGAAATCTGGTTGTAGTTCAGTGCGTCAGCGGCCAGTGCTGGCAGGCTGACCAGGGTGCCGACGCTAAGGGTGAGGGCGGCTGCACTGCGAGTGAAACGAGACATGGAAGCTCCTTGAGATAGTCGTGTTGGGTATGACTGTAGACGGTGGCATCGGGTTCTTCGGGTTTACACATTAGCTACAAGTTGTGGTGAAGCCGACGAACGGTCATTGGTCCGGCCTGCGGCAAAGAGCCACACACGCCGTGCCAGCCGGCCTGCTTCGTTTATACTCCTGCCGATCCGCCTGCAGCGCTCACCGGGAGAGCACATGCTCGCCGCCGTAAAACTGACTTCCGCCACTCGCCAGAACCTCTGGCGCCTGACGTTCATCCGTACCCTGGTCCTGGCCGCACAGGCTGGCTCCGTCGGGCTCGCCTATTGGTTCGACCTGCTGCCGCTGCCGTGGCTGCAACTGGGCGTGACCCTCGGTTTCTCCACCGTGCTTTGTGTGTTTACCGCGATCCGATTGCGTACCACCTGGCCGGTGACCGAGCTGGAATACGCCCTGCAATTGGCCTGCGACCTGTTTATCCATAGTGTGTTGCTGTATTTCTCCGGTGGTTCTACCAATCCGTTTGTTTCGTATTACTTGGTGCCACTGACCATCGCTGCCGTGACCTTGCCGTGGCGCTACTCGGTGGTGCTGTCGGGTATCGCCTTGACCCTTTACACCCTGCTGCTGGCGCGGTTCTACCCGCTGCAAACCTTCCCGATCGCTCGGGAAAACCTGCAGATCTACGGGATGTGGCTGAGTTTTGCGCTGTCCGCTGCGGTAATCACCTTCTTCGCCGCCCGCATGGCCGAAGAACTGCGCCGCCAGGAAGAACTGCGCGCCATTCGCCGTGAAGAAGGCCTGCGCGACCAGCAACTGTTGGCCGTCGCCACCCAAGCCGCCGGCGCCGCCCATGAGCTGGGCACACCCTTGGCCACCATGAGCGTGCTGCTCAACGAAATGACCCAGGACCACCACGACCCGGCACTGCAAGAAGACCTCGGTGTGCTGCGTGAACAGGTCAAGCAGTGCAAGCAGACCTTGCAGCAACTGGTGCGCGCCGCCGAAGCCAATCGCCGCCTGGCGGTGGAAATGCAGGACGTGACCCAGTGGCTCGACGAAGCCCTGAATCGCTGGCACCTGATGCGCCCCGAAGCCAGCTACCGCTTCCACCTGCTGGGCCAGGGCAGCGTGCCGCGCATGGCGCCGCCACCGGACCTGACCCAAGCCCTGCTCAACCTGCTGAACAACGCCGCCGACGCCTGCCCTGAAGGCCTGGGCGTACAGTTGGATTGGGACGCCGAAGACGTGACCATCAGTATTCGTGACCACGGCGCGGGCGTACCGTTGGCCATTGCCGAGCAGATCGGCAAACCCTTCTTTACCACCAAAGGCAAAGGCTTCGGCCTTGGCCTGTTTTTGAGCAAGGCCAGCGTGACCCGCGCGGGCGGCTCAGTGAAGCTCTATAGTCATGAGGAAGGTGGCACGCTCACCGAGCTGCGCCTGCCCCGTGTCGCACGAGGAGATATCGATGAGTGACGAGATCCAAGTCGAAGGCGAAGAACTGCCGCACCTGTTGCTGGTAGATGACGACGCCACCTTTACCCGCGTGATGGCGCGCGCCATGAGCCGTCGCGGTTTCCGCGTCAGCACCGCAGGGTCGGCCGAGGAAGGCCTGACCATCGCCCAGGCCGACCTGCCGGACTACGCCGCGCTCGACCTGAAAATGGACGGCGACTCCGGCCTGGTGCTGCTGCCCAAGCTGCTGGAACTCGACCCGGAAATGCGCGTGGTGATCCTCACCGGTTACTCCAGCATCGCCACCGCCGTCGAGGCGATCAAGCGCGGCGCCTGTAACTACCTGTGTAAGCCGGCGGATGCCGATGACGTACTGGCCGCCTTGCTCTCCGAGCACGCTGACCTGGACACCCTGGTGCCGGAAAACCCAATGTCGGTGGACCGACTGCAGTGGGAACACATCCAGCGCGTGCTGACTGAGCACGAAGGCAACATCTCCGCCACTGCCCGCGCCCTGGGCATGCACCGCCGTACCTTGCAGCGCAAGTTGCAGAAGCGCCCAGTACGCCGCTGAGGCTGATCTGAACAACAGCTGAACAATCTGCTTCAGGCCGCACGGAGCCTCGAACTGATCAACTATGATCGGTTCGAACGCCTGTCACATTTTCTTACAGAGCCTGAACGATGAATCAGAACGCTGAGTATTCCGCGGTCAACGATGCGGTGCGTGGGCAATTTTTACGGCGGGTGTGGGGGTTGATCACGCCTTACTGGCGCAGCGAAGAAAAAGCTAAGGCCTGGCTGCTGCTGTTGGTAGTGCTGGGGTTGTCGCTGTTCAGTGTCGCCGTGTCGGTGTGGTTCAACAGCTGGAACCGCGATTTCTACAACGCGCTGGAAAACAAGGACTACGACGCCTTTACCCATCTGTTGATGTACTTCAGCGTAATTGCGGTGGTGTCGATAGTGACCGGCGTGTTTACGTCCTACCTGCAACAGATGCTCACCATCCGCTGGCGCCGCTGGCTGACGGAAACCTATTTCGCCCAGTGGCTGGGCCACAAGAATTACTACCACCTGGAATACGGCGGCTACACCGACAACCCCGACCAACGTATCTCCGAAGACCTCAATGCCTTTACCAGCAGCACCCTCACGCTGGGCTTGGGCTTTATCGCCAATCTGGTGAGCCTGGTGTCGTTCTCGGTGATCCTGTGGGGCGTGTCTGGCAGCATCGAAATCTGGGGTATTACCATTCCCGGCTACATGTTCTGGGCGGCGCTGATCTACGCGGTGATTGGCAGTTGGTTGACCCACTTGATCGGTCGAAAACTGATTGGCTTGAGCAACCGCCAACAACGCTTTGAGGCTGACTTGCGTTTCAGCCTGGTGCGCGTGCGGGAGAATGCGGAAAGCATCGCGCTGTTCAATGGCGAACCCAACGAACATCAGCAATTGAGCGCACGGTTCGGACGGGTGTGGAGCAACTTCTGGAACATCATGCAGCTCAAGAAACGCCTGAATTTTTTTACTAGCGGTTACTCCCAGATTGCGATCATCTTTCCCTTTGTGGTCGCGGCGCCACGTTACTTTTCCGGCAAGATCGAATTGGGCGTGCTCATGCAGGTGGCTCAGGCATTTGGCAGTGTGCAGGGCAGCCTGAGTTGGTTTGTCGATGCCTATACGCTGTTGGCCAGTTGGCGCGCCACCTGTGATCGTCTGCTGAGTTTCGGCCAGGCTATGCAGGACAACGAAAGCCGCACCATGGGCATTGGTTTGCAGCATCAGGGCGACGACTTGCAGGTCAAGGACCTGAGCCTGGACCTGGCGGACGGTCGGCATTTGTTGCAGGGCGCCGACCTGACGGTGGCGGAAGGCGAGCGCCTGATGCTCAGTGGGCGTTCCGGCAGTGGCAAGTCGACCTTGCTACGCGCCATGGGCAACCTGTGGCCCAACGGCCACGGCAATATCCGCCTGCCGGCCGAACGTTATCTGTTCCTGCCGCAAAAACCTTACCTGCCGATTGGCACGCTAAAGGCGGTATTGAGTTATCCACAGGCCGACAGCGTTTACCCGGCCGAACGTTATGCACAGGTCCTGGAAACCTGCCGCCTGCCGCATCTGGTGGGCCGGCTGGAGGAGGCCAATCACTGGCAACGCATGCTCTCGCCGGGCGAACAGCAACGCCTGGCCTTTGCCCGCGCGTTGCTGTTCGCGCCGCAATGGCTGTACATGGACGAAGCCACGTCGGCCATGGATGAAGAGGATGAAGCGACGCTGTATCAGGCGCTGATCGATCAGTTGCCGGGGCTGAGCATCGTCAGCGTCGGCCATCGCAGCAGCCTCAAGCGTTTCCATGGGCGGCATGTGCGGATCGAGGGTGGGATTTTGCAAGAACAGCCGATGGCCTGACGCGGTCCCTGTAGGCGGTGGTGTATGAGGGATCGTGACCCAACAAAAAGCCCGGCTGATCATCGATCAGTCGGGCTTTTTAGTGTTTGAAGAGTGAGTTACTTCTTCAAACCGTAATGCTCATCCAGCATGCCGGGGGCGTTCGGCGTCTTTGGCGCGTAGTCCCGTGGTGGCTCCTGGTTTTCCCGTGGCGGGGTCAAGCGCTCCCGTGGGGGTTGCGGTGCGTCGGAATGCAACGCAGCCAGCAGGCGCTGGCGGGTGATGTCGTCGAGGGCCAGGCGGTTGGCGCCATCGGCGAGGTGATCCTGTACTTCCTGGTAGCTCTGGGTGAGCTTCTTGACCAGGGTCGCGGTGCTGTTGAAGTGGGTAACAACCTCGTTCTGATAACTGTCAAAACGTTCCTGAATGTCATCCAACTGACGCTGCGTGCGGTTAGGCGCGGCATTCGGCAGCAAGCGAGCAACCAGGAAACCAATGGCGACACCGGCAACCAGGGCAAGAGTCGGCAACAACCAAACTAAGAGCGAGTGTTCCACGAGTCCTTCCTCTATAAACGGCTTTGCTTTACGTTAACGGCTCAAACCTGCGCTGTATACCGCGATTAAGCTCGCAATGATGCCAAGCACAGACTTTTAGCTAGACGAGTCGACCCTTTGTGAGGTCACGGAGTTCATCTCTTGCTCATGCGTGAAACCCCCGTTTTGATCGATGGCCCGGTAGGCCAATTGGAAGCCCTGTACCTGGATCACCCCGAGCCACGTGGCCTGGCGCTGATCTGCCACCCGAACCCGGTGCAGGGTGGGACCATGCTCAATAAAGTGGTATCGACCCTGCAACGCACCGCCCGCGATGCCGGTTTGATTACCTTGCGTTTCAATTACCGTGGCGTTGGCGCGAGTGCCGGCACCCACGACATGAGCACCGGTGAAGTGGATGACGCCGAAGCGGCCGCCACCTGGCTGCGGGAAAAACACCCGGACTTGCCGATCACCTTGCTCGGCTTTTCCTTCGGTGGTTACGTCGCTGCCAGTCTCGGCGGTCGCCTGGAAGCCAAGGGTGAAAAACTGTCACATTTGTTCATGGTTGCCGCAGCGGTGATGCGTCTGCGCGATACCGATGCGCTGCCACAGGGTTGCCCACTGACCCTGATCCAACCGGAAACCGACGAAGTGGTCGACCCACAGACCGTCTACGACTGGTCTGCAGCCCTGAAACGCCCCCATGAGCTGCTGAAAGTGGCAGAATGCGGACACTTTTTTCACGGCAAGCTCACCGATCTGAAGGATCTGGTGCTGCCGCGACTTTCGAATTGATAGCAGTCTGATAAGCGATTACCCATGACGACTCGTACCCGTATCCTCACCGGCATCACCACCACCGGCACGCCGCACCTGGGCAACTACGCCGGTGCGATCCGCCCGGCGATCCTCGCCAGCCAGGACGCCAATGCCGACTCCTTCTACTTCCTGGCCGACTACCACGCGCTGATCAAGTGCGATGACCCGCAGCGCATCCAGCGCTCGCGCATGGAAATCGCCGCGACCTGGCTGGCCGGTGGCCTGGATGTGAACCGGGTGACCTTCTACCGCCAGTCCGACATCCCGGAAATCCCCGAGCTGACCTGGCTGCTTACCTGCGTTGCCGCCAAGGGCCTGCTCAACCGCGCCCATGCGTACAAGGCCTCGGTGGACAAGAACGTGGAAGCCGGTGAAGACCCGGATGCGGGCATCAGCATGGGCCTGTACAGCTACCCTGTGCTGATGGCGGCGGACATCCTGATGTTCAACGCACACAAGGTGCCGGTCGGTCGCGACCAGATCCAGCACGTGGAAATGGCCCGTGATATCGGCCAGCGCTTCAACCACCTGTTCGGTAACGGTAAAGAATTCTTCACCATGCCCGAGGCGTTGATCGAAGAAAGCGTCGCTACCTTGCCGGGCCTGGATGGCCGCAAGATGTCGAAAAGCTACGACAACACCATCCCGTTGTTCACCAGCGCCAAGGACATGAAGGACGCGATTTCGCGCATCGTCACCGACTCCCGTGCGCCGGGCGAAGCCAAGGACCCGGACAATTCGCACCTGTTTACCCTGTACCAGGCGTTTGCCAGCAAAGCCCAGGAAGAAGAATTCCGCGCCGAACTGCTGCAAGGGCTGGGCTGGGGCGAGGCGAAGAACCGTCTGTTCCAACTGCTGGATGGCCAACTGGGCGAAGCCCGCGAGCGCTACCATCAATTGATGTCGCGCCCATCCGACATGGAAGACCTGCTGCTGATCGGCGCCAAGAAAGCGCGTGCCGTGGCGGCGCCGTTCCTGGCCGAGCTGCGTGAGGCGGTGGGCCTGCGTTCGTTCGTCAATCAAGCCGCAGCGCCAGTCGCGACCAAGAAGAAAGCCGCAAAAGCTGCGCGCTTCGTGAGCTTCCGCGAGGACGACGGCAGCTTCCGCTTCCGCCTGCTGGCGGCCGATGGCGAGCAACTGCTGCTGTCGCGCAACTTTGCTGACGGGAAAGCGGCGGGCGCGGTAACCAAGCAACTGCAAAACGGCGACGCCCTGGACGTACGCACCGAAGCCTTGGGCTTCAGCGTTTGGCTGGACGGTGCCGTGGTAGCCGACAGCGCCGAGTTCGTTGACGCCGCTTCCCGCGATGCGGCCATCGAAGCCTTGCGCGTTGCGTTGACCCCCCTCGAGGATTAACCCGACCAAGGGTTGATTGCCATTATCCAGGGCCGTCGTTACAGTGACGGCCCGTTTTTGTTGCCTTGCTAACGAAATTATGACGCCCCTAGAACGATATCAAGCTGATCTGAAACGCCCTGAGTTCTTCCATGACGCGGCCCAGGAAAACGCGGTGCGTCATTTGCAGCGCCTGTACGACGACTTGCTCGCGGCCTCGCAAAGCAAGCCTGGGATGTTCAGCAAGCTGTTTGGCAAGAAAGACCACACCCCGGTCAAAGGCCTGTACTTCTGGGGCGGCGTGGGGCGCGGCAAGACTTATTTGGTCGACACCTTCTTCGAAGCGCTGCCGTTCAAGGAAAAGGTGCGGACGCACTTCCACCGCTTCATGAAGCGCGTGCACGAAGAGATGAAGACCCTGCCGGGCGAGAAAAACCCGCTGACCATCATCGCCAAGCGTTTCTCCGAAGAGGCGCGGGTGATCTGCTTCGATGAATTCTTCGTCTCCGACATCACCGACGCCATGATCCTCGGCACCCTGATGGAAGAGCTGTTCAAGAACGGCGTGACCCTGGTCGCCACCTCGAACATCGTGCCCGACGGCTTGTACAAGGACGGCCTGCAACGCGCGCGCTTCCTGCCGGCCATTGCGCTGATCAAGCAGAACACCGAAATCGTCAACGTCGACAGTGGCGTCGACTACCGTCTGCGCCATCTGGAGCAAGCGGAGCTGTTCCACTTCCCGCTGAACGAAGCGGCCCACGAAAGCCTGAAAAAGAGCTTCCGCGCCCTCACGCCGGAATGCACCCAGGCGGTGGAAAACGACAAGCTGATGATCGAGAACCGCGAAATCATCGCGTTGCGTACTTGCGATGACGTGGCGTGGTTCGAATTCCGCCAACTGTGCGACGGCCCGCGTAGCCAGAACGACTACATCGAGCTGGGCAAGATCTTTCACGCGGTGATCTTGAGCGGTGTGGAGCAGATGAGCGTCACCACCGACGACATCGCGCGCCGTTTCATCAACATGGTCGACGAGTTCTACGACCGTAACGTGAAGCTGATCATCTCGGCGGAAGTCGAGTTGAAGGACCTGTACACCGGCGGGCGCCTGAACTTCGAGTTCCAGCGCACCTTGAGCCGCTTGCTGGAAATGCAGTCCCACGAATTCCTGTCGCGTGGGCACAAGCCGTAAGCAAATATTCAGAAAAATGGAGATCAAAATGTGGGAGCTGGCTTGCCTGCTCCCACACTAGATTTGTGTTTGCCTCTGGTCAGGCAGCCTGCTGAAACTGCTGGCGATACTGGTTCGGCGACAACTCCGTGTGTTGCCGGAACAGCCGCGCAAAGAAACTCGCATCGTCGTAACCCACCTCATAACTGATGGTCTTGATGCTCTTGCGGCTGCCTGAGAGCAGGCCCTTTGCCGTCTCGATGCGCAGCCGTTGCAGGTAATGCAGCGGCTTGTCACCGGTAGCGGTCTGGAAGCGGCGCATGAAGTTGCGGATGCTCATGCCGTGTTCCCGGGCCACGTCTTCGAAGCGGAATTTGTCGGCGAAGTGTTCTTCGAGCCAGTGCTGGATCTGCAGGATGATCACATCCTGGTGCAGCTTCTGCCCGCCAAACCCGATGCGTCCCGGTGAATAGCTGCGCTGCACTTCATAGAGGATATCGCGGGCGACGGCCTGGGCGATGTTGGCGCCGCAGAAACGTTCGATCAGGTAGATATAGAGGTCGCACGCCGAGGTGGTGCCGCCGGCGCAATACAGGTTGTCGGCGTCGGTGAGGTGCTTGTCCTGGTTGAGCTGCACCTTGGGAAAGCGTTCGCTGAAGGCGTTGAAGAAGCGCCAGTAGGTGGTCGCTTCCTTGCCGTCGAGCAGGCCGGCTTCGGCCAGCCAGAACACCCCGGTGGCTTCGCCGCACAATACGGCGCCGCGTGCGTGTTGCTCACGCAACCATGGCAGCACTTGTGGGTAGCGAGTGCACAAGGCGTCGAAATCATCCCAGAAGGCCGGTAGCACGATGATGTCGGCGTCTTCCAGGCCGCCGTCCACCGGCATGATCACATCACTGAAGCTGCGTACCGATTGCCCATCGGGGCTGACCAGGCGCGATTCGAACGCGGGAGTCAGGCCCAGTCCTTGTTGCTTGCCGTAACGCAGGCTGGCGAGGTGGAAGAAATCCTTGGCTTGCATGAGGGTTGAAGCGAATACCCGATCAATGGCCAAAATGCTGACGCGCCGCAACGGCGTGGAGATTTGGTTAGACATAATTTCATTTATTCTTATAGGGGAAAGTGGTCACCAGACGGCTGGATCGTCTTATTTTTTGTCGCATGTGTCCAGTGTCCCGTGCTGCCTTCGCGGCATAGTCTCTGTGGGCTCGTCCTTGTCCGACAATCCACGCAGGTGACCCATGATTCCCAGAACCTTGTTCAGCCCGGAACACGAACTCTTCCGCGAGAGCGTGCGCACCTTCCTCGAAAAAGACGCCGCGCCGTTCCATGGGCAATGGGAGAAACAGGGCTACATCGACCGCAGCTTATGGAGCAAGGCGGGGGAGGCGGGGATGCTGTGTTCCCACCTGCCAGAAGAATATGGCGGGCTGGGCGCGGACTTTTTGTACAGCGCGGTGGTGATCGAGGAGATCAGCCGGCTGGGGCTGACCGGCATCGGTTTTTCCCTGCATTCGGATATTGTTGCGCCATATATCCTGCATTACGGCAGTGAGGCGTTGAAACACAAATACCTGCCCAAGTTGATCTCCGGTGAGATGGTCACGGCCATTGCAATGACCGAGCCGGGCGCCGGTTCCGACCTGCAAGGGGTGAAAACCACGGCAGTGCTGGACGGCGATGACTACGTGATCAATGGCTCCAAAACCTTCATCACGAACGGCTATCTGGCCGAGCTGGTGATCGTGGTCGCCAAGACCGATCCCAAGGCGGGCGCCAAGGGCACCAGCCTGTTCCTCGTGGAAGCCGACACGCCGGGCTTCGACAAGGGCAAGCGCTTGGAAAAGGTGGGCATGAAGGCCCAGGACACCTCGGAGCTGTTCTTCCAGGATGTGCGGGTGCCCAAGGAAAACCTGCTCGGCCAGGCGGGCATGGGCTTCGCTTACCTGATGCAGGAGTTGCCGCAGGAACGACTGACAGTAGCGATTGGTGCCTTATCGTCAGCCGAGGCGGCGCTGGAGTGGACCCTGGCCTACACCCGCGAGCGCAAGGCGTTCGGCAAGGCGATTGCGGACTTCCAAAACACCCGGTTCAAGCTGGCGGAGATGGCCACCGAGATTCAGATCGGCCGCGTATTCATCGACAAATGCATGGCGCTGCATCTGGAAGGCAAGCTGGATGTGCCCACGGCGGCGATGGCCAAGTACTGGGCCACGGACCTGCAATGCAAAGTGCTCGATGAGTGCGTGCAGTTGCACGGCGGCTACGGCTTTATGTGGGAATACCCGATTGCACGGGCGTGGGCGGATGCGCGGGTGCAGCGCATTTATGCGGGGACCAACGAGATCATGAAGGAGATTATTGCGCGGGCGCTTTGAGCTTGTGGGGCTTTTGAGGGTGCCATCGCAGGCAAGCCAGCTCCCACACCTCACGGTGTTCACGCGCCAAAATGTGGGAGCTGGCTTGCCTGCGATAGCGATCTAATGGTCAATCAAGGCGCAGGGTTCGGGTGATCCTTCTGAATCGCCTCAATCCCTTCCAATACCTCTTTCGACAGTTTCAGATCCGCACTGGCAATGTTGCTATCCAGTTGCTCCAGCGACGTGGCACCAATGATATTGCTGGTCACAAACGGCTGCTGCGTCACAAACGCCAATGCCATCTGCGCCGGGTCCAGGCCGTGCTCCCGTGCCAACGCCACATAACGGCTGCACGCCGCTTCCGACTGCGGGTTGAAGTAACGGCTGAAGCGGCTGTATTCGGTCAGCCGTGCCTTGGCCGGACGCGCACCGTTTTCATACTTGCCGCTGAGCATGCCGAACGCCAGTGGCGAATACGCCAGCAAACCGCACTGTTCACGGATCGCGACTTCCGCCAGGCCCACTTCAAAGCTGCGGTTGAGCAGGTTGTAGGGGTTCTGGATCGACACCGCGCGGGTCCAGCCACGGGCTTCAGCCAGGGCCAGGAATTTCATGGTGCCCCACGGCGTTTCGTTGGACAGGCCGATGTGGCGGATCTTGCCGGCCTTCACTTGCTCGTCCAGCGCTTCGAGGGTTTCTTCCAGCGGGGTGAGGTCGTCTTCGTCCTTGTGCTTGTAGCTCAGTTGGCCGAAGAAGTTGGTGCTGCGTTCCGGCCAGTGCAGTTGGTAGAGGTCGATCCAGTCGGTCTGCAGACGTTTGAGGCTGGCATCCAGGGCGTCGACGATGTGCTTGCGGTTGTGGCGCAGGTGGCCATCGCGGATGTAGTCGATGGTGTTGCCGGGGCCGGCGATCTTGCTGGCCAGGATCCAGTCGGCACGGTCGCCACGGCTTTTGAAGTAATTACCGATGTAGCGCTCGGTGGTGGCATAGGTATCGGCCTTGGGCGGCACCGGGTACATTTCGGCCGTGTCGAGGAAGTTGATCCCCGCGCCTTTGGCCCGCTCGATCTGCGCGAAGGCCTCTGCCTCGCTGTTCTGCTCGCCCCAGGTCATGGTGCCCAAGGCTATCGCGCTCACGTTCAGATCCGTACGGCCCAGCTGTCGATAATCCATCGGGTACTCCTTCAGGGAAAACAATCATAAAAGCAGGTTGAATTTTTTTTCGCAATCTGCATAATTGCCCACCTCTTTCTGCAGTGGAAGTGATGCGCCGCCTGCCGAAGAATCTTGCCGTTGAACGGACGCGCCGACCCGAGCCCCCGATAGCGTCTGTATCCGGCTGCCTTTGACTTGTCAAAGTACGCACTATTCAGTAAGATCCGCCGTCTAATTTACAGGGCGGCCCCTGAGGCTATTAAAGAATGACAACTTTTACTGCAAAACCGGAAACAGTTCAGCGCGACTGGTTTGTCGTCGACGCCGCTGGTCAGACCCTGGGTCGTCTGGCCACTGAAGTCGCCAGCCGTCTGCGTGGCAAGCACAAGCCTGAGTACACCCCTCACGTTGATACCGGTGACTACATTGTCATCATCAACGCTGAGCAGGTTCGTGTAACCGGCAACAAAGCAAGCGACAAAATGTACTACCGTCACTCCGGTTTCCCAGGCGGTATCAAGTCTTCCAACTTCGAAGGCCTGATTGCCAAGAAGCCTGAAGCCCCGATCGAAATCGCGGTCAAAGGCATGCTGCCTAAGGGCCCACTGGGTCGCGATATGTTTCGCAAGCTGAAAGTCTATGCGGGCGCTGTACACCCTCATGCTGCTCAGCAGCCCCAAGAACTGAAGTTTTAACGGAATAGTTCATTATGTCGGCGACTCAAAATTACGGCACTGGCCGTCGCAAAACCGCAACCGCTCGCGTTTTCCTGCGTCCGGGTACTGGTAACATCTCGATCAACAACCGCTCCCTGGACAACTTCTTCGGCCGCGAAACTGCCCGCATGGTAGTTCGTCAGCCGCTGGAACTGACCGAGACCGTTGAAAAGTTCGACATCTACGTCACCGTTATCGGTGGCGGTGTAAGTGGTCAAGCTGGCGCAATCCGCCACGGTATCACTCGCGCTCTGATGCAGTACGACGAAACCCTGCGTGGCGCTCTGCGCAAAGCTGGCTTCGTGACTCGCGATGCCCGTGAAGTTGAACGTAAGAAAGTCGGTCTGCGTAAAGCGCGTAAGCGTCCGCAGTACTCGAAGCGTTAATTCGCTTTACGTTCCACAAAAACGCCCAGCCTCCTCACGGAGCTGGGCGTTTTTTATTGCCTGCGATTTATGCATAAAAATCGCCGTGACAACTTGCCACATCCGTAGACCCCCTATACTACAAGGCCTGGAGGCTGAGCTCCCGGCAATTCCCTTGTCAGACGTGGGGCTTTTCATTACCATTCGGCAAAATTTTTATAAGTAAAGATTCAACACTTAGTAGACGCCTGATTTAACAGGCCAAAAAGCTGATGGGAGAGGACTGAATGAGCAATGACGGCGTGAATGCAGGCCGGCGTCGCTTCTTGGTAGCAGCCACATCCGTGGTGGGTGCTGCAGGAGCGGTGGGGGCTGCGGTCCCGTTCGTGGGGTCATGGTTTCCCAGTGCCAAGGCGAAAGCCGCAGGTGCACCGGTGAAGGTGAATATCAGCAAGATCGAGCCAGGGCAGCAGATGATTGCTGAATGGCGCGGCCAGCCGGTCTTCATTGTTCGTCGTACTGAGGAAATCCTGGGGAATCTCAAAAAGATTGAAGGCCAGTTGTCTGACCCCAAATCCGAGAAGTCCGACCAACCCGCCTACGCCAAGAACGAAGTGCGTTCGATCAAGCCGGAGATCCTGCTGCTGGTCGGTCTCTGTACTCACCTGGGGTGCTCGCCTACCTTCCGCCCGGAAGTGGCCCCTGTCGATCTGGGCAAGGATTGGGTCGGCGGTTATTTCTGCCCGTGCCACGGCTCGCACTACGACCTTGCTGGTCGCGTCTACAAATCCCAGCCAGCGCCTTTGAATTTGCCGGTTCCTCCGCACAACTACGAATCTGACGACATCATTGTCATTGGCCTCGACAAGGAGAACGCGTGATGAGCAAGTTCATGGATTGGGTGGATGCGCGCTTCCCCGCTACTAAAATGTGGGAAGACCATCTCAGCAAATATTACGCGCCGAAAAACTTCAACTTCTTCTACTTCTTCGGCTCCCTGGCGCTGCTGGTGCTGGTCAACCAGATCGTCACCGGCGTTTGGTTGACGATGAGCTACACCCCGTCGGCGGAAGAGGCGTTTGCCTCCGTCGAGTACATCATGCGTGACGTCGAGTACGGCTCGATCCTGCGCCTGTTGCACTCTACCGGCGCCTCGGCGTTCTTTATCGTCGTCTACCTGCACATGTTCCGCGGCCTGCTCTACGGCTCCTACCAGAAGCCTCGTGAGCTGGTGTGGGTGTTCGGCATGCTGATCTACCTGGCGCTGATGGCCGAAGCCTTCATGGGTTACCTGCTGCCGTGGGGCCAGATGTCGTACTGGGGCGCCCAGGTGATCATCTCGCTGTTCGGTGCGATTCCGGTGATCGGCAACGACCTGACGCAGTGGATCCGTGGTGACTACCTGATCTCGGGCATCACCCTGAACCGCTTCTTCGCCCTGCACGTGGTGGCTTTGCCGATCGTGATCTTGGGCCTGGTGGTACTGCACATCCTGGCGCTGCACGAAGTGGGTTCCAACAACCCGGATGGCGTGGACATCAAGAAGCACAAGGACGAAAACGGCATCCCGCTGGATGGCATTCCGTTCCACCCCTACTACACCGTGAAAGACATTGTCGGCGTGGTGGTGTTCTTGTTCGTGTTCTGCTCGATCGTGTTCTTTTTCCCGGAGATGGGCGGGTATTTCCTGGAGAAGCCTAACTTCGAACAGGCCAACGCCTTCAAGACACCTGAGCACATTGCCCCAGTCTGGTACTTCACGCCGTTCTACGCGATCTTGCGGGCGATCCCCGACAAGCTCATGGGCGTAATCGCCATGGGCGCGGCCATCGCGGTGCTGTTCGTGCTGCCTTGGCTCGACCGAAGCCCGGTCAAGTCCATGCGCTACAAGGGCTGGCTGAGCAAGATCTGGCTGTGGGTGTTCTGCATCTCCTTCGTGATCCTGGGTGTGCTGGGCGTATTGGCGCCGACCCCTGAGCGTACGTTGCTGTCGCAGGTCTGCACCTTCCTGTACTTCGCCTACTTCATTCTGATGCCGTTCTACACCCGGCTCGAGAAGACCAAACCGGTTCCGGAAAGGGTGACTGGCTGATGAAAAAGTTATTCGTTGCATTGATGCTTGCGGCCTTGCCGCTACTGTCCTTCGCTGCCGAGCACGGCGGACCGGAACTGGAAAAAGTCGATATCGACGTATCGGACAAGGCTGCCATGCAAGACGGCGCACGCACGTTCGCCAACTACTGCATGGGCTGTCACAGCGCCAAGTTCCAGCGTTACGAACGGGTTGCCGATGACCTCGGCATCCCCCATGAAATGATGCTGGAGAAGCTGGTGTTCACCGGCGCCAAGATCGGCGACCACATGACCATCGGCATGAAGCCTGCGGACGCCAAGACCTGGTTCGGCGCAGCACCGCCTGACTTGACCCTGGTGGCTCGTGTACGCGGCACCGACTGGCTCTATGGCTACCTGAAATCCTTCTACGAAGACCCGGCACGTCCGTATGGCGTGAACAACCGTGTGTTCCCGAACGTCGGTATGCCTAACGTTCTGGTCGGCCTGCAAGGCAAGCAAGTGGTAGGATGCAAGCAGATCCAGGTCGTTGAAGACGGCAAGAAGCAATACGATCCGTTGACCGGCACGCCTTTGACTCATGAAGCGTGCGATCAACTGAAGATAGAAACCCCAGGTTCGTTGACAGACGAGCAGTTTGACGAGAAGGTCAAGAACCTTGTGACCTTCCTGGCCTACTCGGCCAACCCGGTCAAACTGGAGCATCAGCGCATCGGCACCTATGTGTTGCTGTACCTGGCCTTCTTCTTCGTATTCGCCTATCTGCTCAAACGCGAATACTGGAAGGATGTGCATTGATCCAACCGTAAGCAATTGCTGTTAATCTTGCGCGCCCAGCGGCATCTCTGAATACGTAGCGACCTGGTTGAACCGGTTGTTACAGAGATGCTCTCTGGGCGCGCTCGTTTTTGAGCTTTCGATAATTTCAACAAGCGAGGAGGACCGCCATGGGCGTGACCAATCGGTTGGCCTGTTACTCCGACCCCGCCGACCACTATTCCCACCGAGTACGCATCGTGCTCGCAGAGAAGGGTGTCAGCGCCGAGATCATCAGTGTGGAGGCGGGCCGTCAGCCGCCAAAACTGATCGAAGTGAACCCTTACGGCAGCTTGCCCACCCTGGTCGATCGTGACTTGGCGTTGTGGGAGTCAACCGTGGTGATGGAATACCTGGATGAGCGTTACCCGCATCCGCCTTTGCTGCCGGTGTACCCGGTGGCGCGTGCCAACAGCCGCCTGCTGATCCATCGGATCCAGCGTGACTGGTGCGGGCTGGTGGATGTGATTCTGGATTCGCGTACAAAAGAAGCGGTTCGGGTGCAGGCGCGTAAGGAATTGCGCGAGAGCCTGACCGGCGTTTCGCCATTGTTCGCTGATAAGCCTTTTTTCCTCAGTGAGGAACAAAGTTTGGTGGATTGCTGCCTATTACCGATACTCTGGCGCTTGCCGATTCTCGGTATTGAACTGCCGCGGCCTGCCAAGCCGCTGCTTGATTACATGGAGCGCCAGTTTGCGCGTGAGGCTTTCCAGGCAAGTCTGTCTGGTGTCGAACGCGATATGCGCTAAGGCTTAAGGAGCCGCTGATGAACTCCAGTCGACCCTACTTGGTCCGCGCGCTCTATGAGTGGATTGTGGACAACGATTGCACCCCGCACATGCTGGTCAATTCCGAATTTCCTGCGGTTCAGGTGCCGGAGGGTTTTGCCAGTGATGGGCAGATTGTGCTGAACGTATCGCCGAGTGCCGTGCGCAGCCTGCACATGGACAACAAAGTCGTGAAGTTCGAAGGGCGTTTCGGCGGCGTGCCGCATACGCTGTCCGTGCCGATTGGCGCCATCCTCGGCATCTATGCCCGGGAGAACGGCCAAGGCATGGTGTTCGATCTGGAGTCGCCTTTCGAGGGTGACGAATCGATCGAAAACGAAGACGGCGATGATCAGCCGCCACCGGATTCCGAGCCACCGCGCCCTAGCGGTCGGCCGAGTCTTAAAGTGGTGAAGTAATGAGCTTCCCCTCTGGGGCGAGCTGAAAAAATACCTCGACGTGTGTCGGGGTATTTTTTTGCGCGAAGGATAGGGATGAAAGTCGCGCCTGGACGGTGATCGTACAACCACCATGGGCTATGATGCGTGCTCAAGCTCACCGAGAAAGATGATCCATCATGGAAAACGCCAACACCGCCCCTCGTCTTCCCCGCAAGCGCCGCAGCCTTGCCCAGGAATTGGTCACGGTGTTGTCCGAGCAGATCCGCGACGGCCAGCTCAAGCGAGGCGACAAGTTGCCCACCGAGTCGGCGATCATGGACGCCCATGGGGTGAGCCGAACCGTGGTGCGAGAAGCGATCTCGCGCTTGCAGGCGGCGGGGCAGGTGGAAACCCGGCACGGTATCGGCACCTTTGTGCTGGATACGCCAAGCCCGAGCGGTTTCCGTATCGACCCGGCCACCGTGGTGACCCTGCGTGATGTGCTGGCGATCCTGGAGTTGCGGATCAGCCTGGAAGTGGAGTCCGCAGGTCTGGCCGCATTGCGCCGCAGCGATGAACAACTGGCCGCCATGCGCGCAGCGCTCGATGCCCTGAATGAAAGCGCGGCTCACGCCGGTGACGCAGTGGCCTCCGACTTTGCATTCCACCTGGAAATTGCCCTGTCCACCGGCAACCGCTACTTCACCGACATCATGACCCACCTGGGCACCAGCATCATTCCACGCACCCGCCTGAATTCGGCGCGCCTGGCCCATGATGACCAGCAGCACTATATGGGGCGCTTGAGTCGTGAGCATGAAGAGATTTACGAGGCGATTGCGCGTCAGGATTCGGATGCGGCGCGGGCGGCCATGAGGTTGCATTTGACCAATAGCCGCGAGCGGCTGCGCCATGCCCATGAAGAGGCAGAAGCGCAGCGCGGTTGAAGGCTGCACCGACCCTGTAGGAGCCCGGCTTGCCGGCGATAGCGTCCAAAAGATCGTCATCGCCGGCAAGCCGGGCTCCTACTGCGTCAGTTGGCGGGCTGGTTTGGCTTGTAGTCCTTGAGCAGCAGGTAAGTGCTCCACCCCCACCAATCATTCGTCCAGTGCTTGTCGTTCAGGTCATTCACGTCCTTGCGACGCAGCACCTTGTCACCCTCCATTTTGAACAACGGCGAGAAGTTGTTCGCCGGGTTCTGCGCAGCATTCAAATCCGGCACATACAACGGCGCCTTGAAATTGGCCGGGGAGGGCGCGACACCACTGATAAAGGTGTCGAAAATCTCATCCGCCGAAGCTTGCACAGCGCGTTTGACCTGCACGCGGTTGTCCGCATCGATGGCGTCGAAGTAGCGTTTGTCTCCATACGCGTGCCATTGATCGCCCATGGCGTTGCGCACCTTGAGCCCGAACTTGCTGTCTTCGTCGTGCATGAAGCGGCTGATCAGCGAGCCCAACTCACCTGGCGTCACCACAGCTGCCAGTTGTTTACGCGGTACACGCAGATGGCCGGCCGAGAACAGATCGGTCAAAAAGTGATCAGCAAAACTGTTCATGGCGTACGCCAGTTCCAGCGCTTGGTCGGTACCGGTCTGGTGCGCCACGACGGCTTGTTGCAGTGCTGCCGTGTGCCCCGCCAGATAGGCCGACAGCGCCCATTCGCCGAAGTGGTCGGCATTGTCCGCCGCCAGTTTCAGGTAACGTCCCAACGGAATCAGCGCCGAAACTGCGCTGCCGCCGCCAGTGATGCGGTTCCATTCCTCGGACAACGTATCACCCAAGGTGTCATAGGCTTCATGAGCTTGTTTGCCATCCTTGATCGCCTGCTTGACCGCATTGATCTCCTTTTGCATCACCGCGAGGATCTTGTGCGCTTCTTCCCGCGAGGCGGGCAGCACGGCGAGCGTATTGAAGGCCGCGGTAAAGCGTTGGACGCGCTCGGCGGGGGAGGCGCCATCGCTGATCGGTTGACCGGGGATGCCATAGAAATCACCGCCCAGGGCGATCACTTGGCCATAGGTCAGCGCCAGCCCATTGGGCAGGTGCAGCTCGACTTGGTGTGCGGGAATCGCCGGGGCATCCTTGACGAAGCGCAACAGGGTTTCATCGCCGATGGCAGTGTGTTCACCGCCTTCGAAACGCAAGGTAGGTGGGTTCTTTTCGGGTGCTGCGAGTTCAAGACCTGACATGTTAGCTCCTTGCTATGTCGTAGGAATCTTCCGTAATTACTGTATGCATATACAGTTAAATCGAGAATAGAGGAAAAATTTCCTACGTCAAGAAGGCGCGTATTCAAAGCGCCCACAATGAAGTCTGATGAATTGCAGTTGACGAATCTTTTTATAGTTGTACGATGACGTACGACATCATCAAAACCAACAACAACCTTTCAATAGAAAGTCTTCGCCCAGGGTGTTCGAATAATGAATCCACAAGAACTGAAGTCCATCCTTTCCCACGGTCTGCTGTCTTTCCCGGTGACCGATTTCAACGCCCAGGGTGACTTTCACCAGGCGGGTTACATCAAGCGTCTGGAATGGCTGGCCCCTTACGGCGCCACCGCCTTGTTCGCGGCCGGCGGTACTGGTGAGTTTTTCTCCCTCGCTGCCAGTGAATATTCCCAAGTGGTGAAAACCGCCGTTGATACCTGCGCCACCAGCGTGCCGATCCTGGCCGGTGTCGGTGGTTCGACCCGCCAAGCCATCGAATACGCCCAGGAAGCCGAGCGCCTCGGCGCCAAAGGCCTGCTGCTGCTGCCGCACTACCTTACCGAAGCCAGCCAGGACGGGGTTGCCGCCCACGTTGAAGCCGTGTGCAAATCGGTCAAGATCGGTGTGGTGGTCTACAACCGCAACGTCTGCCGCCTGACCGCGCCGCTGCTGGAACGCTTGGCCGAGCGCTGCCCGAACCTGATCGGCTACAAGGATGGCCTGGGTGATATCGAGCTGATGGTGTCGATCCGTCGCCGCCTCGGTGATCGTTTCAGTTACCTCGGCGGCCTGCCGACTGCAGAGGTTTACGCCGCTGCCTACAAGGCCCTGGGCGTACCGGTTTACTCCTCGGCGGTGTTCAACTTCATCCCGAAAACCGCGATGGACTTCTACCACGCGATTGCCAAGGACGATCACGCCACCGTTTCCAAGATCATCGACGACTTCTTCCTGCCGTACCTGGACATCCGTAACCGCAAGGCCGGGTATGCCGTGAGCATCGTCAAGGCTGGTGCAAAAATCGCCGGCTACGACGCAGGCCCAGTGCGTACGCCGCTGACCGACCTGCTGCCGGAAGAATATGAAGCCCTGGCCGCGCTGATCGACAAGCAAGGCGCGCAATAACCCATTTACAAGGCCGCTGAGAAATCAGCGGCCTTTTGCGTCAGGAGAAGATTCGTGTCCCAAGCCCAACGTTTTGACAACTACATCAATGGCCAGTGGGTGGCCGGTGCCGACTACTGCGTCAACCTCAACCCGTCGGAGTTGTCCGATGTCATTGGCGAATACGCCAAGGCGGATGTCGCCCAAGTCAACGCCGCTATCGACGCAGCCCGCGCGGCATTCCCGGCCTGGTCTACGTCCGGGATCCAGGCGCGCCATGACGCCCTGGATAAAGTCGGCAGCGAAATCCTCGCGCGCCGCGAAGAACTCGGTACCCTGCTGGCCCGTGAAGAGGGCAAGACCCTGCCCGAAGCCATTGGCGAAGTGACCCGCGCCGGTAACATCTTCAAGTTCTTTGCCGGTGAGTGCCTGCGCCTGTCCGGCGACTACGTGCCGTCGGTTCGTCCGGGCGTCAACGTCGAAGTCACGCGTGAAGCCCTGGGGGTGGTTGGCCTGATCACGCCGTGGAACTTCCCGATCGCCATCCCCGCCTGGAAAATCGCCCCGGCCCTGGCCTACGGCAACTGCGTGGTGATCAAGCCGGCTGAACTGGTGCCGGGCTGCGCTTGGGCACTGGCGGAAATCATTTCCCGTGCGGGTTTCCCGGCCGGCGTGTTCAACCTGGTGATGGGCAGCGGTCGTGTGGTTGGCGACGTGCTGGTCAACAGCCCAAAAGTTGATGGCATCAGCTTCACCGGTTCTGTCGGTGTCGGTCGTCAGATCGCCGTCAGCTGTGTATCGCGCCAGGCCAAAGTGCAGTTGGAAATGGGCGGCAAGAACCCGCAGATCATCCTCGACGACGCCGACCTCAAGCAGGCTGTCGAGCTGTCGGTACAGAGCGCGTTCTACTCCACCGGCCAGCGTTGCACGGCCTCCAGCCGCTTGATTGTCACCGCCGGTATCCACGATCAGTTCGTCGCGGCCATGGCCGAACGCATGAAGTCGATCAAGGTCGGCCACGCGCTGAAAAGTGGCACCGACATCGGCCCAGTGGTTTCCCAGGCGCAGTTGGATCAAGACCTCAAGTACATCGACATCGGCCAAAGCGAAGGTGCGCGGTTGGTCAGCGGTGGCGGCCTGGTCACCTGTGACACCGAAGGCTACTACCTGGCGCCGACGCTGTTTGCCGACAGCGAAGCGGCCATGCGTATCAGCCGTGAAGAGATCTTCGGGCCGGTGGCCAACGTTGTGCGTGTGGCGGACTACGAAGCGGCGCTTGCCATGGCCAACGACACCGAGTTCGGTTTGTCGGCGGGCATTGCCACGACGTCGCTCAAGTACGCCAACCACTTCAAGCGCCACTCCCAGGCCGGGATGGTGATGGTCAACTTGCCGACTGCCGGTGTGGACTATCACGTTCCGTTCGGTGGCCGTAAGGGTTCATCCTATGGGTCGCGTGAGCAAGGTCGCTATGCGCAAGAGTTCTACACCGTGGTGAAGACCAGCTACATCGGTTCGTAATACGCGACACCCGTGGCGCCCGCTTTGTGTGGGAGCTGGCTTGCCTGCGATAGCATCACCGGTGTGTGCCTGACACACCGAGGTGCCTGTATCGCGGGCAAGCCCGGCTCCCACATGAAAACGGTCCCCACCGACAAATAGACCATTACCCGCAAAAAAAATAATTAGTGGGAGTACTTCTACATGCAAGCGACCAAGCCGACCCATGTCCGCTATTTGATCCTGCTCATGCTGTTCCTGGTGACCACGATCAATTACGCCGACCGGGCCACCATCGCCATCGCAGGCTCCAGCCTGCAAAAAGACCTCGGCATCGACGCGGTCACCCTCGGTTACATCTTCTCTGCATTCGGTTGGGCCTACGTGGCCGGGCAAATTCCCGGTGGCTGGCTGCTGGACCGGTTCGGCTCCAAGAAAGTCTATGCGCTGAGCATCTTCACCTGGTCACTGTTCACCGTGCTGCAAGGCTATGTCGGTGAGTTTGGTGTCTCCACCGCCGTGGTTGCGCTGTTTATGCTGCGCTTTATGGTGGGCCTGGCCGAAGCGCCTTCGTTTCCCGGAAATGCCCGGATTGTCGCGGCGTGGTTTCCTACGGCTGAGCGCGGTACGGCTTCAGCGATCTTCAACTCGGCGCAGTACTTCGCCACGGTGCTGTTTGCGCCGCTGATGGGCTGGATTGTCTACAGCTTCGGCTGGCAGCACGTGTTTATCGTGATGGGTGTGATCGGCATCATTTTCTCGCTGATCTGGCTGAAAGTTATCCACAGCCCGCGCCAGCATCCGATGATCAACGAAGCCGAGTTCAATCACATCGCCGCCAATGGCGCGATGGTCGATATGGATCAGGACAAAGGCATGGGTAAGAAAACCGACGGTCCGAAGTGGGATTACATCCGCCAGTTGCTGACCAACCGCATGATGCTCGGCGTGTACCTGGGCCAGTATTGCATCAACGGTATCACCTACTTTTTCCTCACCTGGTTCCCGGTGTATCTGGTGCAGGACCGTGGCATGACCATCCTCAAGGCCGGTTTCATCGCCTCGTTGCCGGCGATCTGCGGGTTTATCGGCGGCGTGCTCGGCGGGGTGATTTCGGATTATCTGCTGCGCAAGGGGCATTCCCTGACCTTCGCCCGCAAGGCGCCGATCATTGGGGGCCTGCTGATCTCCAGCAGCATCGTGGCCTGCAACTACGTGGATATCGAGTGGATGGTGGTGGGCTTCATGGCCTTGGCCTTCTTCGGTAAAGGCGTTGGCGCACTGGGTTGGGCGGTAGTCTCCGACACCTCGCCGAAACAAATCGCCGGCCTCAGTGGCGGCTTGTTCAACACCTTCGGTAACCTCGCGTCGATCACTACCCCTATTGTGATCGGCTACATCATCAGCACCACCGGTTCGTTCAAGTGGGCCCTGGTGTTCGTCGGCGCCAATGCGCTGGTGGCAGTGTTCAGCTACCTGGTCATCGTCGGCCCGATCAAACGTGTAGTCCTCAAAGAGCCGCCTGCCAAGGGGCCTGAGTTGACCAACCTAACCGAAGCGCATTCCTGAGGGGCCGTGTGATGCAGTTGATTGAACATGCCGACTCGCCGCGCTCGATTCGTTTGCACGAGCGCGACAACGTGGTGATCGTGGTCAATGACCAGGGCGTACCGGCCGGGACCGAATTCCCGGACGGTCTGGTGACCGTGGATTTCATCCCTCAGAGCCACAAGGTGACCCTGGAAGATATCCCCGAGGGCGGCCAGATTATTCGCTATGGCCAGACCATCGGATACGCCCTGGCGCCGATTCCGCGTGGTAGTTGGGTGCAGGAAGATCAACTGCGCATGCCCACCGCGCCGCCGTTGGACAGCTTGCCGCTGTCCACCGAGGTGCCTGAGGCCCAGGCGCCCCTGGAAGGGTTTACCTTCGAGGGTTACCGCAACGCGGATGGCACTGTGGGTACGCGCAATATCCTTGGCATCACCACCACGGTGCAGTGCGTCACCGGCGTGCTGGACCATGCGGTCAAGCGCATCAAGGACGAATTGCTGCCCAAGTACCCGCACGTTGACGACGTGGTAGCGCTGACCCACAGCTACGGCTGTGGTGTGGCGATCACTGCGACCGATGCCTACATCCCGATCCGCACGGTACGCAACCTGGCGCGCAATCCGAACCTGGGCGGCGAAGCCCTGGTGATCAGCCTGGGCTGCGAGAAACTGCAGGCCGGGCAGGTGATGCACGACAACGACAGCTCGGTCGACCTGAGTGAGCCCTGGCTGTATCGGCTGCAGGATTCCAGCCACGGCTTTACCGAGATGATCGAGCAGATCATGGAATTGGCCGAGACGCGCCTGAAGAAACTCGACCAGCGCCGCCGGGAAACCGTGCCGGCGTCGGAGTTGATCCTGGGCATGCAGTGCGGCGGCAGTGATGCGTTTTCCGGTATCACCGCCAACCCGGCGCTGGGCTATGCCTCGGATCTGTTGCTGCGGGCTGGGGCGACGGTGATGTTTTCCGAAGTGACCGAAGTTCGCGATGCGATTTACCTGCTGACCTCTCGCGCTGAAAGCGAAGCCGTTGCCCAGGAACTGGTCCGGGAAATGGATTGGTACGATCGCTACCTGGCCAAGGGCGAGGCGGACCGCAGCGCCAACACCACGCCGGGAAACAAGAAGGGCGGCTTGTCGAACATTGTCGAGAAGTCCTTGGGCTCCATCGTCAAATCCGGCAGCAGCGCGATCAATGGCGTGCTGGGTCCGGGTGAGCGCTTCAAGAGTAAGGGCCTGATCTTTTGCGCAACCCCGGCCAGTGACTTTGTGTGCGGCACCTTGCAACTGGCGGCAGGGATGAACCTGCATGTGTTCACCACCGGACGCGGCACACCTTACGGGCTGGCGATGGCGCCAGTGGTGAAGGTGTCGACGCGTACGGAGCTGGCACAGCGTTGGCCGGACCTGATCGATATCGACGCTGGGCGTATTGCGACTGGGCGGGCGAGCATCGAGGAATTGGGGTGGGAGTTGTTTCACTTTTACCTGGATGTGGCCAGCGGCAGAAAGCAGACGTGGGCGGAGCATCACAAGCTGCATAACGACATCACCTTGTTCAATCCGGCACCGATTACCTGAGACCGAGTCGCCTGCATCGGGGGCAAGCCCCCTCCCACATTTGGATCGGTGAACACATTCAAGGCGGGAGGGGGCTTGCCCCCGATAGCGGTAGACCAGACGAAGCGGCCTACACTGGCTTATCATTAGCCACCTAACGACGCTCACCAAGGTTCTCCCCGGCATGCTGGCAATTTTCCTCACGACCCTGACCATCACCGCGCCGGTGTTTGCCATGCTGTTCCTGGGTGTGTTGCTCAAACGCATCAACTGGATCAACGACAACTTCATCCACACGGCCTCGTCCCTGGTGTTCAACGTCACCATGCCGGCGCTGCTGTTCCTCGGCATCCTGCATGCCGACCTGCACTCGGCGCTCAAGCCAGGCCTTCTGATCTACTTTGCCGTCGCCACCTTGCTCAGCTTCGCCCTGGCCTGGGGTTGGGCAATCTTTCGTTGCCCGCGTGAAGACCGAGGTATCTACACGCAAGGCGCGTTTCGCGGCAATAACGGCGTGATCGGGCTGGCGCTGGCCGCCAGCATGTACGGCGATTACGGCATCTCCCTCGGCGCGATTCTCGCGGCGTTGGTGATCCTGTTCTACAACACCCTGTCGACCATCGTGTTGGCGGTGTACAGCCCGGTGATCAAGTCCGATCCGTGGAGCATTTGCAAAAGTGTGGTGGCCAACCCGCTGATCATCAGCGTGATCGTGGCGGCGCCGTTCGCTTATTTTCAGATTGGCCTGCCTGGCTGGTTGGAAAAATCCATGCAGTATCTGGCGGATACCACCTTGCCGTTGGCCTTGATCTGCATTGGCGGCACCTTGTCCCTGGCAGCGTTGCGCAAGAGCGGCAATAGGGCGCTGAGCGCGAGCTTGATGAAGATGGTCTGGCTGCCAGTGGTGGCGACCTTAGGCGCGTGGTTGCTGGGCTTTCGCGGGCCGGAGCTGGGGATTCTGTTCCTGTACTTTGGTGCGCCGACCGCAGCCGCCAGTTTTGTGATGGCCAGGGCGGCCGAGGGTAATCATGAGCTGGCGGCGGCAATTATCGTGATCACCACCTTGATGGCGGCGGTGACCACGAATATCGGGATCTTCGTGTTGCAGGCAGGAGGTTGGATCTGAGGGGTGTGGTGTCTGTGAGGGCCAATCGCCGGCAAGCCGGCTTCTAGGGTGCCTCGTAGGTATCGATCACTTCCTGCGCCGCACGGAACGCATCAATCGCCGCCGGCACACCGGCATACACCGCGCAATGCAGCAACGCCTCGCGGATCTCTTCCACGGTGCAACCATTGTTCAGCGCACCGCGCACATGGCCTTTGAGCTCCTGCGGGCATTTGAGCGCGGTGAGAGCGGCGAGGGTGATCAGGCTGCGGGTTTTCAGCGGCAATCCTTCGCGGTTCCACACGCTGCCCCAGGCATGTTCATTGACGAAATCCTGTAGCGGCTGGGTGAACTCGGTGGCATTGCCCAAGGCGCGGTCGACGAACACATCGCCCATGACCTGGCGACGCATATCAACCCCGGGCTTTTTCTGATCGGTCATTGCGATTCCCTCTTGTGTTGGCGGCGCCAGGCTCGCAGCGTGCTGAACAACAGAAAAGCCACCAGCACTGGCAGGACGTAGTACAGCATCAGTTGTTCAAGCTTGGTGGCCAGGGGCATGCCCGTGGTGAACGCCATTACATGCAGCCCGTACGCCAGGTACAGGCCCAGCAGCACCAGGCCTTCGGCGCGTGTCACGCGGTAGCCGGTGTAGAACACCGGCAGGCACAGCACGACTACGCCGAGCATCACCGGCAGGTCGAAATCCAGGGCATTGGGCGATACCGACAGCGGCGAGGGCGCGAGCAGGGCGGTCAGCCCCAACACGCCGAGCAGGTTGAACAGGTTGCTGCCGATCACGTTGCCCACGGCAATTTCCCGCTCGCCGCGCAGCGCGGCAATCAGCGAGGTCGCCAGGCATGGCAGCGAGGTGCCCACGCCGATCAGGGTCAGGCCGATCACACGTTCCGACAGACCCAGGTCGCCTGCCACATCCACTGCGGCACCCAGCAGTAAATGCCCGGCCAGCACCAGGATCAGTAGCCCACCAACCATCAGCAACACGCTGCTCAGCCAGGGCGCGCGGGCCACGGTGTCCAGCGTGCGTGGGCGACGGGAGTGGCGCGTCTGGTAGTGCAACATGCCGAGGTAGGCGACCAGGGCAACCAGCAGCACCAGGCCGTCAATGGGTGTGAGCTCTTCATTGGCGGCGAGGGTGAACACCAGCAGTGCGGCCAGGATCATCACCGGAATATCCAGGCGCACCAGTTGGCGCGAAACCCGCAGCGGAATGATCAGCGCCGACAGGCCCAGGGTCACCAGGATGTTGAAGATGCTGCTGCCGATCACGCTACCCACGGCGATATCGGTGTTACCGGCCAGAGTGGCTTGCAGGCTGACAGTCATCTGCGGCGCGCTGCTGCCGAAGGCCACGATCGTCAGGCCGATGATCAGCGGACGCACCTTGAGGCTCGCGGCCAGGCGCACGGCGGCGCGCACCAGGATCTCGGCGCCGATGATCAGCAGCACCAGGCCGCTGACCAATTCCAGCAGGCTCCAGGGCGAGAGGGCGGTTAATCCGAAAATGGCGAGGGCTCCGTCTTCAGTTGCTCAAGGCTTGCACGCGAACCCGTGCGGTACCGCTGCCGATCATACCCAGCTGCTCGGCCGCCTTGCGTGAAAGATCGATCAGGCGCCCACGGGTATGCGGACCGCGATCATTGATGCGGACAACCACGGATTTGTCGTTGTCGAGATTGGTGACCTTGACCTGGGTGCCAAACGGCAGTTGCCGGTGGGCGGCGGTCAGGGCGTTCTGGTTGAAGGGTTCACCGCTGGCGGTCTTTTTGCCATGGTGCCGGGCGCCGTAATAGGAGGCGGTGCCGGTTTCGTCGTAGCCGTTGGGGTTGATGATGCCGCTGGCACAGCCGGTCAAAAGGGAGAACAAGGCCAGGAGGCCGAGTAGACGCTTCATGCAAGGAGTCCCATTACAAATGTTGGAGTTGGCTCGTGTGGGAGCTGGCTTGCCTGCGATGGCTTCACCTCGGTGTCACTGATGCACCGAGGCGCCTGCATCGCGGGCAAGCCCGGCTCCCACAGAAGCCGGGTCCTGCACGTGTCAGCCTTCGAGTTTGCTTTTCAGCAATTCGTTCACCTGTTGCGGGTTGGCCTTGCCTTTGGAGGCTTTCATCGCCTGGCCCACAAAGAAGCCGAACATCTTGCCGCGCTTGGCTTCGTCTGCCGCACGGTATTGCTCGACCTGCTCGGCGTTGGCCGCGAGCATTTCATCCAATACAGCCGAGATCGCGCCGCTGTCGGTGACCTGCTTGAGGCCACGCTTCTCGATGATCTCGTCCGCGCTGCCTTCGCCTGCGGCCATGGCTTCGAACACGGTCTTGGCGATCTTGCCGGAGATGGTGTTGTCCTTGATGCGCAGCAGCATGCCGCCCAATTGCTCGGCAGTGACCGGTGCTTCGTCGATCTCCAGGCCTTGCTTGTTCAACAGGCTGCCCAGCTCAACCATCACCCAGTTGGCCGCCAGTTTGGCGTCGCCGGCAATGCTCACGACTTTTTCAAAGTAGTTGGCTTGTTCACGGCTGGAGGCCAAGACGCTGGCATCGTAGACCGACAGGCCGAACTGCGCCTGGAAGCGCTCGCGTTTCTGCTGCGGCAGTTCTGGCAGGGTGGCGCGGATGTCGCTGAGGAACGAGTCCTCCAGCACCACCGGCAACAGGTCCGGGTCGGGGAAGTAACGGTAGTCGTTGGCTTCCTCTTTGCTGCGCATGGCGCGGGTTTCGTCTTTGTTCGGGTCGTAAAGGCGCGTTTGCTGGATGACCTTGCCGCCGTCTTCGATCAGCTCGATCTGGCGACGCACTTCGCTGTTGATCGCCTTCTCGATGAAGCGGAACGAGTTGACGTTCTTGATCTCGCAGCGGGTGCCGAACTCGACCTGGCCCTTGGGACGGATCGACACGTTGCAGTCGCAACGCAGCGAACCTTCGGCCATGTTGCCGTCGCAGATGCCCAGGTAGCGCACCAGTGCGTGGATGGTCTTGACGTAGGCCACGGCTTCCTTGGCGCTGCGCATGTCCGGCTCGGAAACGATCTCCAGCAGCGGCGTGCCGGCACGGTTCAGGTCGATACCGGTCGCGCCCGGGAATTCTTCGTGCAGGCTCTTGCCGGCATCTTCTTCCAGGTGTGCGCGGGTGACGCCGACGCGCTTGATGGTGCCGTCTTCCAGGGGGATGTCCAGGTGGCCCTTTCCAACGATTGGCAGTTCCATCTGGCTGATCTGGTAGCCCTTGGGCAGGTCAGGGTAGAAGTAGTTCTTGCGCGCGAACACGTTGTGCTGGCCGATCTCGGCGTCAATCGCCAGGCCGAACATCACCGCCATGCGCACCGCTTCCTGGTTCAGCACCGGCAGTACGCCGGGCATGCCCAGGTCGACCAGGCTGGCCTGGGTGTTCGGCTCGGAGCCGAACGTGGTGGCGCTACCGGAGAAAATCTTCGATTGGGTGGCGAGCTGGGTATGAATCTCCAGCCCGATCACAACTTCCCATTGCATAGTGTTCTCCTCAGAAGCCGGTAGGGGTGCGAGTGTGCCAGTCGGTGTTCAACTGGTACTGGTGCGCCACATTGAGCAGGCGGCCTTCCTGGAAATACGGGGCGAGCAGTTGCACGCCGACCGGCAGGCCATCGACGAAACCGGCAGGCATGGACAAGCCCGGCAGGCCCGCGAGGTTGGCGGTGATGGTGTACAGGTCTTCGAGGTACGCAGCCACCGGGTCGCCGTTCTTGGCGCCGAGCTTCCAGGCTGGGTTCGGCGTGGTTGGGCCGAGGATCACGTCGACCTGTTCAAAGGCGGCCATGAAGTCGTTCTTCACCAGGCGCCGGATTTTCTGCGCCTTGAGGTAGTACGCGTCGTAGTAGCCGGCCGATAGGGCATAAGCACCGACCATGATCCGGCGTTGTACTTCGGCACCGAAACCTTCGCCACGGGAGCGCTTATAAAGGTCGGTGAGGTCTTTCGGGTTTTCGCAGCGATAGCCGAAACGCACGCCGTCGAAACGCGACAGGTTCGAGGAGGCTTCTGCCGGCGCGATCACGTAGTACGCAGGAATCGCGTGCTGGTTGTTCGGCAGGCTGATTTCCTTGATCACGGCACCGAGGCTTTCCAGCGTCTTGACGCTGTTGTGCACCAGTTCGGCAATGCGCGGATCGAGACCGGCGCTGAAGTATTCCTTCGGCACGCCGATGCGCAGGCCCTTGAGCGAGGTGTTCAGGCTGGCGCTGTAGTCTGGCACGGGCTCGTCGATGCTGGTGGAGTCCTGTTTGTCGAAGCCTGCCATGCCTTGTAACAAAATTGCGCAGTCTTCAGCGGTGCGTGCCAGAGGGCCGCCCTGATCGAGACTGGAGGCGTAGGCGATCATGCCCCAACGGGAAACGCGACCGTAGGTCGGCTTCAGGCCGGTGAGGTTGGTGAAGGCCGCAGGCTGGCGGATCGAGCCGCCGGTATCGGTGGCTGTAGCGGCAGGCAGGAAGCGTGCGGCAACTGCGGCGGCCGAACCGCCAGACGAACCGCCGGGCACGTGCTCCAGGTTCCACGGGTTTTTCACCGCGCCGTAGTAGCTCGACTCGTTGGCCGAACCCATGGCGAATTCGTCCATGTTGGTCTTGCCCAGGGTCACAGCGCCGGCGGCAGCCAGCTTGGACACCACGGTGGCGTCATAGGGTGCTTTGAAGTTGTCGAGCATCTTCGAGCCGCAACTGGTGCGAATGCCCTGGGTGCAGAACAGGTCTTTGTGGGCGATTGGAGCGCCCAGCAGCGCGCCATTTTCACCGTTGGCGCGACGTGCGTCGGCGGCCTTGGCCTGGCTCAGGGCCAGCTCTTCGGTGAGGCTGATGAAGCTGTTGACCTTTGGATCGTGCTCGGCGATGCGCGCCAGCAGGGTCTTGGTCAGCTCTTCGGAAGAAAACTTTTTGTCGGCGAGACCGCGAGCGATCTCGGCCAGAGTCATGTGATGCATTGCAGGCTCTTTCCCTTTAGTCGATGACTTTCGGAACCAGGTACAGGCCGTTTTCGACCGCTGGCGCGATGGACTGGTAGGCCTCGCGATTATTACTCTCGGTCACGACGTCTGCGCGCAGGCGCTGGCTGGCTTCCAGCGGGTGAGCCAGGGGCTCGATACCGTCGGTATTCACGGCCTGCATTTGGTCGACCAGCCCGAGAATGCTGTTCAGGGCTGCGGTGGTCTGTGGAAGATCGGCATCATTGAGGCCAAGCGAGGCCAGGTGCGCGATTTTTTCCACGTCGGAGCGTTCAAGCGTCATGGGAATCTCCAGTGGAAAACAGAACGGAGGCTGTCCGTGTGTTAGATTGTCGGAACACTACCGCATTTCTACGGTCTTACGGCCGCGATTGTGGGGTTAGGTGCACAGAAAGTCGGCCAATTTAGCACATTGGCGCCTTGCCCAAAATCCCTGTCGTTGTTAGAGTTTGCCGCACTTTTTTACCCACGCGTTGCCTAGGGTCCCTTTCCCATGTTCAAGAAACTGCGTGGCATGTTTTCCAGCGATCTTTCCATTGACCTGGGCACTGCCAACACCCTTATTTACGTGCGCGAGCGCGGTATCGTCCTGAATGAGCCATCGGTTGTGGCTATTCGGACGCACGGTAACCAGAAAAGTGTCGTTGCCGTCGGCACCGAGGCCAAGCGCATGCTCGGCCGTACACCCGGCAATATTGCCGCCATTCGTCCGATGAAAGACGGCGTGATCGCCGACTTCAGCGTCTGCGAGAAGATGCTGCAGTACTTCATCAACAAGGTTCACGAAAACAGTTTCCTGCAGCCCAGCCCTCGTGTGCTGATCTGCGTTCCGTGCAAATCCACCCAGGTTGAGCGTCGTGCCATCCGTGAATCGGCCCTTGGCGCCGGTGCCCGTGAAGTGTTCCTGATCGAAGAGCCAATGGCTGCTGCGATCGGTGCCGGCCTGCCGGTTGAAGAAGCACGCGGCTCGATGGTGGTGGATATCGGTGGTGGTACCACTGAAATCGCCCTGATCTCCCTGAACGGTGTGGTGTATGCCGAATCCGTACGCGTCGGCGGCGACCGCTTCGACGAAGCGATCATCACGTATGTACGTCGTAACTACGGCAGCCTGATCGGTGAGTCCACCGCTGAGCGCATCAAGCAGGAAATCGGCACCGCCTACCCAGGTGGCGAAGTGCGCGAAGTCGATGTGCGCGGTCGCAACCTGGCCGAAGGCGTTCCACGTGCTTTCACCCTGAACTCCAATGAAGTGCTGGAAGCTCTGCAAGAGTCCCTGGCCACCATCGTTCAGGCGGTGAAAAGCGCGCTGGAGCAATCGCCGCCGGAACTGGCTTCCGACATCGCCGAGCGTGGCCTGGTGCTGACCGGTGGTGGCGCCTTGCTGCGTGACCTCGACAAGCTGCTGGCCCAAGAGACTGGCCTGCCGGTGATCGTCGCCGAAGACCCGCTGACCTGCGTTGCCCGTGGCGGTGGTCGCGCACTGGAAATGATGGATAAACACACCATGGACCTGCTCTCCAGCGAATAAGTCATTGCTGGTTAGCCCATGTTTCGCCCGCAGGCAGCACTTTGCAGTGCTGCCTGTTGGCGTTTATCTTCTTCAATCTGCATCCAGGCCGGTTAGATGCCGTATGAATAAAGAGAACATTTGCCTGGGAGGAGCGGCTTATTAAACCGCTTTTCGCCAAAGGCCCCTCATTGGGCGTGCGCCTGTTGGTGCTGGTCGTGCTTTCGGTCGCGCTGATGGTGGTCGATGCCCGCTTTGCACTGCTCAAGCCGGTGCGCAGCCAGATGTCGCTGGTGTTGATGCAGACTTACTGGATCACCGACCTGCCGCAACGTCTGTACCAGGGCGTGGCCAGCCAATTTGGCAGCCGCACCGAACTGGTCGCCGAAAACGAAAAACTCAAGACCGAAAACCTGCTGTTGCAGGGGCGCATGCAAAAGCTCGCGGCCCTCACCGAGCAGAACGTTCGGCTGCGCGAGTTGCTCAATTCTTCCGCGCTGGTCAACGAAAAGGTCGAAGTGGCCGAGCTGATCGGCATGGACCCCAACCCCTTCACCCATCGCATCATCATCAACAAGGGTGAGCGCGACGGTGTGGTCCTGGGCCAGCCGGTGCTCGACGCTCGTGGCCTGATGGGCCAGGTGGTTGAGCTGATGCCCTACACCTCGCGGGTCTTGTTGCTGACGGACACCACCCACAGCATTCCGGTGCAGGTGAACCGCAACGGCCTGCGTGCGATTGCCAGCGGCACCGGTAACCCGGAACGCCTGGAATTGCGCCACGTGGCGGACACCGCGGACATCAAGGAAGGCGACCTGCTGGTCAGCTCTGGCCTGGGTCAGCGTTTCCCGGCGGGTTACCCGGTGGCGACGGTGAAGGAAGTGATCCACGATTCCGGCCAGCCGTTCGCCATTGTGCGTGCGGTGCCGACCGCCGCCCTAAACCGCAGCCGGTACTTGCTGCTGGTGTTCAGCGACAACCGTACGCCGGAAGAGCGCGCCAACGACGCCGCGCAGGCCCAGGAAGCGGAAGACAAGCAAAACGGTACAGCGCCGATCGTTCCGGCGACTGTGCCCAAGCCGGCATTCGTAGGACCACCGGCACCGACGGCGGCTCCGGCGGCGCCTGTGGCCACTCCGGTCAAGCCGGCCGCTCACAACACGCGTCCCGTCAAGCCAGCCGTGACTAAACCACCGGCCGCGACCCCGGCTGCCAAGCCTCCGGCGACTGCCCCGGCAACCACGCGGCAGAGGGAGGAATAATGGCCAGTACTCATTCGCGCAACGGCTGGATCGTCTGGCTGACCTTTGCTATCGGTATGCTGCTGAGCGTTTCGCCCTTGCCGCAGTTCATGGAAATTCTGCGCCCGCTTTGGCTGGCGCTGTTGCTGGCCTTCTGGTCGCTGAACCTGCCGCATAAAGTCGGCATGGTCACGGCGATGTTCCTGGGCTTGGCGGAGGATGTGCTCTATGGCACCTTGCTGGGTCAGAACGCGTTGATCCTGACCTTGATCACTTTCCTGGTGCTGTCGTTGCAGCAGCGCCTGCGGATGTTCCCGATGTGGCAGCAGTGCTTGGTGATCCTGGTGATCTTCGGCCTGGCACAGCTGGTTCAACTGTGGCTGAGCGCCTTGACCGGTAACCGTCAGCCAACCCTGGCGCTGGTGCTACCGGCCCTGGTCAGTGCCTTGCTGTGGCCATGGATCAGCTTTGGTCTGCGTGGGTTGCGTCGTCGCTATAAAATCAATTGAATGGATTGCGAGGCTCTGCCTGGTTATCGAACCCTACAGGGAGAGTCTGCATGAATTCGCTTTACCTGGCCTCGGGCTCCCCGAGGCGGCGTGAGTTGCTGGCCCAGATCGGTGTGCCTTACACCGTGGTCAGCGCGGCTATTGATGAAACCCCTCTTACAAATGAATCCGCAGTTTCCTACGTCGAGCGCCTTGCGCGCGGCAAGGCAGCGGCGGGTTTTGCTGCGCTCGAGAATAACTCCGGTGCCTGTGTGCTGGGTGCCGATACCGCCGTGATCGTCGATGGCAAAATCCTCGGCAAGCCCGTGGATCAGGCCGATGCCCTGGCAATGTTGATGGCGCTGGCGGGGCGCGAGCATGAAGTGCTGACCGCCATTGCCCTCACCGACGGCCAACGCTGTGAGACTGTTTGTGTAAGCAGTCGTGTACGGTTTCGCGGGATTTCCGTCGAGGAAGCGACCACCTACTGGCACAGCGGCGAACCCCAAGACAAGGCGGGCGGCTATGCTATCCAAGGGTTGGGCTCGGTCTTTGTCGCCGGGCTCAATGGCAGTTATTCCGCCGTGGTAGGCCTGCCGGTGTGCGAAACCGCGCAACTGCTCGGCCAATTCGGCATACCCTGTTGGCAAAACCTTACCGCGCGCTGAACGCCGTACTCCAGCGCCCAGCCTTAAGCGATCGGTCACTATTGTGAAAACGCCTGAACGAGACCCAGCCATGAGTGAAGAGATTCTGATCAATATCACGCCGATGGAATCGCGCGTGGCGGTGGTAGAGAACGGTGTTCTGCAAGAAGTGCACGTTGAGCGCACCCAGAAGCGCGGGATCGTCGGCAACATCTACAAAGGCAAGGTGGTGCGGGTTTTGCCGGGGATGCAGGCGGCATTCGTCGACATCGGGCTGGACCGTGCCGCGTTTATCCATGCTTCGGAAATTTCCCTGCGCGAAGGGCCTGCGGTAGAAAGCATCAGTGCCCTGGTGCACGAAGGGCAGAGCCTGGTGGTGCAAGTCACCAAGGACCCCATTGGTTCCAAGGGCGCGCGCCTGACCACTCAATTGTCGATTCCGTCGCGTTACCTGGTGTACATGCCGCGCACCGCCCATGTCGGCATTTCCCTGAAGATCGAAGACGAAGCCGAGCGCGAGCGCCTGAAAAAGGTGGTCAGCGACTGCGTGGCGGCCGAAGGCATCAAGGAAGCGGGCGGTTTCATCCTGCGCACCGCCGCCGAAGGCGCCGGCGCCGATGAGATCCTTATGGACATCCGCTACCTGCGGCGCCTGTGGGACCAGATCGGTGCCCAGATCAAGACCATCGGCGCGCCCAGTGTGATCTACGAAGACCTCGGCCTGGCCCTGCGTACGCTGCGCGACCTGGTCAGTCCGAAGATTGAGAAAATTCGCATCGACTCGCGGGAAACATTCCAACGCACCACACAATTTGTTGCCGAGTTGATGCCTGAAATTGCCGACCGCCTGGAACACTATCCCGGCGAGCGGCCGATCTTCGACCTGTATGGCGTTGAAGACGAAATCCAGAAAGCCCTGGAACGCAAGGTGCCGCTCAAGTCCGGTGGCTACCTGGTGGTGGACCCGGCGGAAGCCATGACCACCATCGACGTCAATACCGGCGCGTTCGTGGGCCATCGCAACCTCGAAGAAACCATCTTCAAGACCAACCTCGAAGCGGCCACCGCGATCGCGCGCCAACTGCGCCTGCGTAACCTGGGCGGCATCATCATCATCGACTTCATCGACATGGAAGATGAAGAACACCAGCGCCAGGTGCTGCGTACCCTGGAGAAACAGCTGGAACGCGATCACGCCAAGACCAACATCATCGGCATCACCGAGCTGGGCCTGGTGCAAATGACGCGCAAGCGCACCCGCGAAAGCCTGGAGCAAGTGCTGTGCGAACCGTGCAGCAGTTGCCAGGGCCGCGGTAAATTGAAGACCCCGGAAACGGTTTGCTACGAGATTTTCCGCGAAATCCTGCGAGAAGCGCGAGCCTACCAGGCCGAAGGTTACAGAGTGCTCGCCAACCAGAAAGTGGTCGATCGGCTGCTGGACGAAGAATCCGGTAACGTTGCCGAGCTGGAGGGGTTTATCGGGCGCACGATACGCTTCCAGGTCGAAACCATGTATTCCCAGGAACAATACGACGTGGTGCTGCTCTGATCCCCAATCGTTTTCCTTTTATGAGACAGGCAGGCCTTTATCTGCCGTCCGACTACCGCCTTGAGGGTCGCCTGACATGGAGCGTCTGATACGCTTTTTTGCCGCTATGACCCGTTGGGGCCTGGGCCTCTGTGCCTTGCTGCTGGTACTGGCGGCGGTGTATGTGAGCCTGGGACGTGAGTTGACGCCGCTGGTGGCCGAGTACCGTGCAGAAGTCGAGGCCAAGGCCCAGGCTGCTGTGGGCATGCCCCTGCATATCGGCAGCCTGGAAGGCCGCTGGAGCGGCTTCGCGCCGGTATTGCTGGCCCATGATGTGATGGTGGGCGAGGGCAGCAGTGCCCTTCGCCTGGACCAGGTCGAAGTGGTGCCGGATATGTGGGCTAGCCTGATGGCCCGAGAAGTGCGCATTGCGCACCTGCAAGTCAGTGGCTTGCAGCTTAGCGTCAAGGAAGACAAGGACGGCAAATGGGCCTTGCAGGGCTTGCCAGTGCAGGACGACCAGCCCGTGGACCCTGAGCAGTTGCTCAAGAACATGCAAAAGGTCAAGCGCGTGTCGTTGCTGGACAGCCAGGTGACCTTGCAGCCGTTTGACCAGGCGCCGGTGACCCTGACGTATGTCGGCCTGAGCCTGCACACCGGCATCACGCGCCAACGCCTGGATGCACGCTTGACGCTGCCCGACGGCCAACCCTTGGCGGTGAGCCTGCGCACGCGTATCCGCGCCAGTCAGTGGAAGGACGGCGAAGTCCAGGCGTACGTGAGCCTGCCGCAAAGCGACTGGGCCAAGTGGATCCCGGCCAAGCTGACCCAGCAATGGAAGCTCACCCAATTCAAGGCTGGCGGTGAACTCTGGCTGACCTGGGCCAAAGGCACCGTGCAAAGCGCGGTGGTGCGCCTCAACTCGCCGCAGGTAAAAGGCAGCTACGCCGACCGCAAACCTGTGCATATCGAGAACCTGGCCCTCACCGCCTACCTGCAACGCAGCGATAGCGGTCTCAAGGTGCTGTTCGACTCGCTGGCGATGAACCTGGGGGAAACCCGCTGGGAATCGCGCCTGCAACTTCAGCAAACCCTGGCCACCGACAAGGATCAGGAGGTCTGGAAGCTTCAGGCCGACCGCCTGGACCTCACGCCGATCACGCCGCTGCTCAATGCCCTGGCGCCGCTGCCTGAGGGTTTCGCCAAGACCATTCAGCACCTCAAGGCCACGGGCCTGCTGCGTAATGTGCTGGTGGATTTCCGTCCTCAAGATACGACGGATCAAAAAGTCAGCTTCGCCGCCAACCTCGAACGCATCGGTTTTGATGCCTACTTTGGCGCACCGGCCGCGCGGAACGTGTCCGGCAGTATCAGCGGTGACCTGGGCCATGGCGAGTTGCGCATGGACAGCAAAGACTTTTCCCTGCACCTCGATCCGATCTTTGCCAAGCCGTGGCAGTACATCCAGGCCAATGCACGCCTGACGTGGAAGCTCGACAAGGAAGGCTTCACCCTGATCGCCCCGTACATCAAGGTGCTGGGTGAAGAGGGCAATGTCGCCGCTGATTTCCTGATTCGCCTGCATTTCGACCACATCCAGGAAGACTATATGGACCTGCGGGTCGGCATGGTCGATGGCGATGGGCGCTTCACCCCCAAATACCTGCCGGCGGTGTTGAGCCCGGCGTTGGATGAGTGGCTGCGTACGGCGATTCTCAAGGGCGCGGTGGACCAGGGCTTTTTCCAGTATCAGGGTTCGCTGAACCACGACGCGCTGCCGGCCTCACGCAACATCAGCCTGTTCTTCAAGGTGCATGACGCCGAACTGGCATTCCAGCCGGGCTGGCCGCATGTGAGCAAGGTCAATGGCGAAGTGTTTGTCGAGGAGAGCGGCGTACGCATCCTGGCCAGCACGGGCCAGTTGCTCGACACCAAGGTCAAGGACGTCTACGTCAATATCCCCCACGCGCCGGCGGGCAAGGACAGTCATCTGTTGCTGACCGGCGGGTTTGCCGGTGGTTTGGGCGACGGTTTGAAAATCCTCCAGGAAGCGCCGATCGGCACCGCATCGACCTTTGCCGGCTGGAAGGGCGAGGGCGACCTGCAAGGCAGCCTTGACCTGGATGTACCGTTGGCGAAAGGCACCGAGCCGAAGATTGTGGTGGACTTCAAGACGGACAAGGCACGGCTGCAATTGGCTGAACCGACCCTGGACCTGACCCAGCTCAAGGGCGATTTCCGCTTCGACAGCGCCAAAGGCCTCAGTGGCCAGAACATCACGGCCCAGGCGTTTGACCGGCCGATCACGGCGCAGATCGTTGCCGATGGCAAGCCGGGCAATATCAGCACGCGTGTGTCTGCCAAGGGCCAGGTGACGGTCAAGCGGCTGACGGACTGGTTGAAAGTCAGCCAACCGTTGCCGGTGTCCGGCGATATTCCCTACCAGTTGCAACTGACCCTGGACGGTGTCGATAGCCAACTGATGGTCAGCTCCAACCTGAAGGGCGTTGCCGTGGACCTGCCGGCACCGTTCGGCATGCCCGCCAGCCAGGGGCGTGACAGTGTGTTCCGCATGACCTTGCAGGGGGCCGAGCGGCGTTATTGGTTCGATTACGGCGAGCTGGCCAACTTCACCTTCGCTGCGCCGCCGGACAAATTCAATGAGGGGCGCGGTGAGCTATTCCTCGGTGATGGCGATGCTGTGTTGCCAGGGGCCAAGGGCTTGCGCATTCGCGGCGTGCTGTCTGAACTCGATATCGACCCGTGGAAGAAACTGGTTGACCGCTACGCGGGCAGCGACCCGGGCGGCAGCGCCAAGCAGTTGCTCAGCGGCGCTGACTTCAAGGTGGGCAAGCTGACCGGTTTTGGCACCCAGTTTGATCAGGTCAATCTACAGCTGGACCGCAAGCCTGCGGCGTGGGGCCTGCAACTCGACAGTCAGCAGGCCAAGGGCACCGTCAACCTGCCGGACGCCAAGGGCGCACCGATTGCGGTCAACCTTCAATATGTGAAGCTGCCAGCGGTGGATCCGACGGTGCAGGCTGATGAAAACGCACCGGACCCCTTGGCGGCCATCGACCCCAAGGACATTCCGGCGCTGGATATCGCCATTGATCAGCTGTTCCAGGGCCCGGATCTGATAGGCGCCTGGTCGCTGAAAATCCGCCCGACCGCCAAAGGCCTGGCCTTCAATAACCTCGACCTCGGCCTCAAAGGCATGCAGCTCAAGGGCGCGGGTGGTTGGGAAGGGACGGCTGGCGACAGTAGCAGTTGGTACAAGGGTCGCCTGGATGGCAAGAATATCGGCGATGTACTCAAGGGTTGGGGTTATGCGCCCACCGTCACCAGCCAGGATTTTCACCTGGATGTGGATGGTCGCTGGCCCGGTTCGCCTGCCTATGTCGGGCCCAAGCGTTTCTCCGGCAGCCTGGATGCATCGTTCCGCAATGGCCAGTTCGTCGAAGTGGAAGGTGGCGCCCAGGCGCTGCGGGTGTTTGGCCTGCTGAACTTCAACTCCATTGGGCGCCGTCTGCGCCTGGACTTCTCGGACTTGCTCGGCAAGGGCTTGAGCTACGACCGTGTGAAGGGCTTGCTGGCGGCGAGCAACGGGGTATTCGTGACCCGTGAGCCGATCACCATGACCGGGCCTTCGACTAACCTGGAACTCAACGGCACCCTGGACCTGGTCGCAGACCGTGTCGACGCCAAGCTGCTGGTCACCTTGCCGGTGACCAATAACCTGCCGATCGCCGCGCTGATCGTAGGCGCGCCCGCTATCGGCGGTGCGTTGTTCCTGATCGACAAGCTGATTGGTGACCGTGTTGCGCGCTTTGCCAGCGTGCAATACAAGGTCGAAGGCCCGTGGAAGGACCCGAAAATCACCTTCGACAAGCCATTTGAAAAACCAAACTGAGAGCCTGTGGAGTAGCATGGCCGCATGCCCATTAAGGAGAGACGGTCCATGTCCTTTGCGGTAATTCAAATGGTCAGCCAGAGCGATGTGCTGGCCAACCTCGCCCAGGCCCGGCGCTTGCTGGAACAAGCCGCGGCGGGTGGGGCGAAGCTGGCGGTATTGCCGGAAAACTTTGCCGCCATGGGCCGCCGCGACGTGGCCGACATCGGTCGCGCCGAAGCTCTGGGCGAAGGCCCGATCCTGCCGTGGTTGAAACAGACCGCCCGCGACCTCACCTTATGGATAGTGGCTGGTACTTTGCCGCTGCCGCCAAAGGACCAGCCGAACGCCAAGTCCAATGCCTGCTCGTTGCTGGTCGATGATCAGGGTGAAATCGTTGCCCGTTACGACAAGCTGCACCTGTTCGATGTGGATGTCGCCGATGCCCGCGGTCGTTATCGCGAATCTGACGACTATGCTTTCGGAGGCAATGTGGTGGTAGCGGACACGCCCGTCGGCCGGTTGGGCCTGACGGTGTGTTACGACCTGCGCTTCCCCGAGCTGTACAGCGAATTGCGTGCGGCGGGGGCTGAGTTGATTACCGCGCCTTCGGCGTTTACGGCGGTGACCGGCGCGGCGCATTGGGATGTGCTGATTCGCGCACGCGCCATCGAGACCCAGTGTTACCTGCTGGCGGCGGCTCAAGGCGGTGTGCATCCGGGGCCACGGGAAACCTATGGTCATGCGGCGATTGTCGACCCTTGGGGTCGTGTGCTGACACAACAGGATCAAGGCGAAGCGGTGTTGCTGGCCGAACGCGATAGCAATGAACAGGCGTCGATACGGACGCGCATGCCGGTGGTCAACCATCGGCGCTTTTTCTCGCAGGGCGCACAGCGACCTGCTTCGGAACGATGAATTTAAGGCCATACCTATGAGCGAGTTGTTGTCCTCAGTCAGTGATCACCTCCTGGCGCCCGGTGGCGTGACCATCGAAAGCTTGCAAACCGTACTCGGCGACTTGGCCGGGCCGGGCATCGACGCGGCTGACCTGTATTTCCAAGGGCAGATTTCCGAGTCCTGGGCGCTGGAAGACGGCATCGTCAAGGAAGGCAGTTTCAACCTCGACCAGGGTGTGGGCGTGCGTGCGCAGTCCGGTGAAAAAACCGGTTTTGCCTACAGTAACGCGATCACCCTGGAAGCCTTGGGCCTGGCGGCGCGTGCCGCGCGTTCGATCTCCCGGGCCGGGCAAAATGGCACGGTGCAGGCATTCAGCACCCAGGACGTGGCGCAGTTGTACGCGCCGGATAACCCCCTGGAAGTGATCAGCCGTGCGGAAAAGGTCGAGCTGCTCAAGCGTATCGACGCCGCCACCCGTGCCCTCGACCCGCGTATCCAGCAGGTTACCGTGAGCATGGCCGGTGTGTGGGAGCGCATCCTGGTGGCGTCCACCGATGGCGGCCTGGCGGCGGATGTGCGGCCGCTGGTGCGCTTCAACGTCAGCGTAATCGTCGAACAGAACGGTCGCCGCGAACGGGGTGGTCATGGCGGCGGCGGGCGTACCGACTACCGTTATTTCCTCACCGACGACCGTGCCATGGGTTATGCCCGTGAGGCGCTGCGCCAGGCGTTGGTCAACCTGGAAGCCATTCCTGCCCCGGCCGGCACTTTGCCTGTGGTGCTGGGTTCGGGTTGGTCCGGCGTGCTGCTGCACGAAGCGGTCGGCCATGGCCTGGAAGGTGACTTCAACCGCAAAGGCAGTTCGGCCTATAGCGGGCGTATGGGTGAAATGGTGGCCTCCAAACTCTGCACCATCGTCGATGACGGCACCCTGGCCGGGCGTCGTGGCTCGCTGAGCGTCGACGACGAAGGCACTCCAACCGAGTGCACCACCCTGATCGAAAACGGTGTGCTCAAGGGCTACATGCAAGACAAGCTCAACGCTCGCCTGATGGGTGTGGCGCGCACGGGTAACGGCCGTCGCGAATCCTACGCGCACCTGCCGATGCCGCGCATGACCAACACCTACATGCTCGGTGGCGAAAGCGACCCGGCCGAGATCATCGCTTCGGTGAAGCGCGGCATCTACTGCGCCAACCTCGGTGGCGGCCAGGTGGATATCACCAGCGGCAAGTTCGTGTTCTCCACCAGCGAGGCTTACCTGATCGAAGACGGCAAGATCACTGCACCGGTCAAAGGTGCGACATTGATCGGTAACGGTCCGGAAGCCATGAGCAAGGTGTCGATGGTCGGCAACGACCTGTCGCTGGACAGCGGCGTGGGTACCTGCGGGAAAGACGGACAGTCAGTGCCGGTGGGTGTCGGCCAGCCAACGCTGAAGATTGATGCGATCACCGTGGGTGGCACGGGGTCGTAAGAAAGACGGAGCTTCGGGTGGCGAGAACCGCCACCCGGGGAGGAGGATCAGCGCAGGCCGCGTTGAGTCTCGTCCAGCTCACGGATGTACTTGAAGATTTTACGGCTGGTGGCCGGCGCCTTGTTATGCGCCTGCTCGTGCTGGGCCTGACGGATCAGGGAGCGCAGTTGCTGGCGGTCCGCGTCCGGGTAGTCCATCACGAATTTCTCCAGCACGGCGTCATCGCCCGCGATCAGGCGGTCACGCCAACGTTCCAGGTTATGGAAGCGTTCGTTGTACTGTCGAGTGGAGGCATCGGTTTGATCGAGCAAGGTCAGAATGGCGTCGATGTCCTGATCGCGCATGAGTTTGCCGATAAACGAGATGTGCCGTTTACGCGCGATATTCGCGGTGTGCTTGGGCGCATCGGCCAGGGCACGACGCATTTCGTCGGTCAGTGGCAGTTTTGCAATCAAGTCTTTTTTGAGCGTTGTAAGGCGCTCGCCAAGGTCAACCAGAGCATGCAGCTCACGTTTGACCTGGGTTTTGCTTTTCTCCCCATCGAGGGAGTCGTCGTAAGAATCAACCATGGTGGCAGTCCGCAAAGAAACGCCGCCATGATAACCAGTCGGGGGCCGCTTGTCCGGCCCGGTCGCTCGATGGCCTTAACCGAAAGCAGAATTTGAGTGGAGAAAACCATGAGTGCAGCCCAAAGCGTCGGTCCGCAAGCGTTACCGGCACTGCAGGAACAAGTCGAGCAGATCCTTGCCGAGGCCAAGCGCCAGGGGGCCAGTGCCTGTGAAGTGGCCGTGTCGCTGGAGCAGGGGCTGTCGACGTCGGTGCGCCAGCGGGAAGTGGAAACCGTTGAGTTCAACCGCGATCAGGGTTTTGGTATCACCTTGTATGTCGGGCAGCGCAAAGGCTCGGCCAGTACCTCGGCCAGCGGTCCGGAAGCCATTCGCGAGACGGTGGCGGCTGCGCTGGCAATCGCCAAGCACACCTCAGAAGACGAGAGCTCGGGCCTGGCCGACAAGGCGCTGATGGCCAAGGACCTGCAGGATTTCGATCTATTTCACGCTTGGGACATCACACCCGAACAGGCCATCGAACGGGCGCTGATCTGCGAAGCCGCTGCGTTCGACGCTGATGCCCGCATCAAGAACGCAGATGGCACCACGTTGAGCACGCACCAGGGTTGCCGTGTGTATGGCAACAGCCATGGCTTTATCGGTGGTTACGCGTCCACTCGCCATAGCTTGAGCTGCGTGATGATCGCCGAAGCTGACGGCCAGATGCAGCGCGATTATTGGTACGACGTCAACCGTCAGGGCGAATTGTTGGCGGACCCGATCAGCATTGGTCAGCGCGCGGCGCAGCGTGCAGCGAGCCGCCTGGGCGCGCGCCCGGTGCCAACCTGTGAAGTGCCGGTACTGTTTTCGGCAGAACTGGCGGGTGGGTTGTTTGGCAGTTTCCTGGGGGCGATTTCCGGTGGCAACTTGTACCGTAAGTCCTCGTTCCTGGAGGGGGCGATTGGCCAAAAATTGTTCCCAGAGTGGCTGACCATCGATGAGCGCCCGCACTTGATGCGCGCCATGGGCAGTACGTCGTTCGACGGTGATGGCCTGGCGACGTATGCCAAACCGTTCGTCGAGAAGGGCGAGTTGGTGTCTTACGTACTGGGCACGTACGCCGGTCGCAAGCTGGGCCTGCCAAGCACCGCAAACTCCGGAGGCGTACACAACCTGTTCGTCACCCATGGCGATGAAGACCAAGCTGCGCTGCTTCGGCGCATGGGGCGTGGCTTGCTGGTGACCGAGCTGATGGGCCATGGCTTGAACATGGTCACCGGTGATTACTCGCGTGGCGCGGCGGGTTTCTGGGTGGAAAACGGCGAGATTCAGTTTGCCGTCCAGGAAGTGACCATCGCAGGCAATATGCGCGACATGTTCAAGCAGATCGTCGCCGTGGGTAATGATCTGGAACTGCGCAGCAACATTCGCACAGGCTCGGTGTTGATCGAGCGGATGACTGTCGCCGGCAGCTAATCCTCCCGAAGCTTTACTCAAAAAGGCGCGCCATCTATCAGATGGCGCGCCTTTTTTTGTGGGCGTTTTGCAGGCGGATCAATCTGCCGCTATTGTTTTGATTCTCAATATCATTTAATAATAAATATCATTACCGAATGAGTGTGGATCATGAGTTCTGTCCTGCATGAGGATCCTTACCTGGAGAGCTGGCGCTGGATGAGTCGCCAGATTCGCTGCGGCCTTGACCCCAACGAGCCGCGCCTGATCGAACATTACCTCAATGAGGGTCGATACCTGGCGTGCTGCACCGCGACCCATCCGTGGACGATCGCAGAAACCTCATTCCGCCTGCTGCTCGATACCGCCAGCGACATCGCGCTGCCCTGGCATTGGCGCTCCATGTGCCTGGATCAGGCGTGGCGCCCATTGCGCGACTTGGAAAAACTCTCTCACTGCGCCTGCCGCCTCAAGCGCTGGCAGTCCTTTGCGTGGCGATTGGCGACCTGCGAATTGCTGCCCTCCCTTTCTGTTTCTGACCTGGTGCAAGGATCTAACGATGAGTAACACCCGTATCGAACGCGACAGCATGGGCGAACTGCAAGTGCCGACCGAGGCCTTGTACGGTGCGCAAACCCAGCGCGCGGTGAACAATTTCCCGATCAGTCATCAACGCATGCCGGCGCAATTCATCCGCGCCCTGATCCTGGCCAAGGCCGCCGCCGCCAAGGTCAACGTCGACCTCAAGCAAATCAGCGAAGGGCAGGGCAAGGCCATCGTCGATGCCGCCCAAGGTTTGCTGGAAGGCGATTTTATGCAGCACTTCCCGGTGGATATTTTCCAGACCGGCTCCGGCACCAGTTCGAACATGAACGCCAATGAAGTGATTGCGACCCTGGCCACCCGTATGCTCGGTGAGCCGGTCAACCCCAACGACCACGTGAACTGCGGCCAGAGCAGCAACGACATCATCCCGACCACGATCCACGTCAGTGCCGCGCTGGTACTGCATGAGCAAACACTGCCGGCCCTGCTGCATTTGGTGCAAGTCATCGAACAAAAAGCCGAAGAGGTTCACCCGTTCATCAAGACCGGTCGCACGCACCTGATGGATGCCATGCCCGTACGCATGAGCCAGGTGCTCAACGGTTGGGCTCAGCAGCTCAAGGCTAATATCGGCCACCTGCAGGACCTCCTGCCGAGCCTGCAAGCGCTGGCCCAGGGCGGTACGGCAGTCGGTACCGGGATCAACGCACATCCGGAATTCGCGGCGCGTTTCAGCCAGCAACTGAGCAGTCTGACCGGTGTGAAATTCACGCCCGGCAAGAACCTGTTCGCTCTGATTGGCTCGCAGGACACAGCCGTCGCAGTCTCCGGCCAGTTGAAAGCCACCGCCGTGTCGCTGATGAAAATCGCCAACGACCTGCGCTGGATGAACTCCGGCCCGCTCGCCGGCCTGGGTGAAATCGAGCTGGAAGGCTTGCAGCCGGGTTCTTCGATCATGCCCGGCAAGGTCAACCCGGTGATTCCGGAAGCCACGGCGATGGTCGCCGCACAGGTCATCGGCAATGACACGGTGATCACCGTCGCCGGTCAGTCAGGCAACTTCGAGCTGAACGTGATGCTGCCGATCATTGCGCAGAACCTGCTCAGCAGCCTGGAATTGCTGGCCAATTCCAGCCGTTTGCTGGCCGATAAAGCCATCGCCAGCTTCAAGGTCAACGAAGCCAAGCTCAAGGAAGCGTTGTCGCGCAACCCCATCCTGGTGACCGCACTCAACCCGATCATCGGTTACCAAAAGGCCGCTGAAATCGCCAAAAAAGCCTATCAACAGGGCCGTCCGGTGATTGATGTTGCCCTCGAGCACACCGACTTGCCGCGCAGCCAACTGGAGGTCCTGCTGGATCCGGAAAAGCTCACGGCTGGCGGCGTGTAATCACCGACCCTGCTTTGGAGGCTCACCATGGAGCACTGGAAACGCACGATCGAACGGGCCAATCGCTGCTTTATGGCGGGCGAGTTGGTTGACGCTCGCGAGGCCTACTTGCAAGCCCTGGCCCTTGCCCAAGTGTTGTTCGAACGCTGGGCGGACGCCGACGAAGCAGTGGCGGCTTGCGTCATTTCCCATCACAACCTGGCGGACCTGCACCTGCGCCTGAACCAGCCGGAGGAAAGCGCGGAATACCTGTGCGCTATCCATCAGCGCCTGCTGCAGACCATGCAGGACCCGCGTCTGAGCCCGCAATTGCGCGAAGCGGCGCTGCGCCAGAGCAGCAAAACCTACGTCGAGCTATTGAATTTCATCAGCGATCACGGTGAGTACCCGCGCACCCATCGCCTGTTGGGTGGTGCTGCGGTGCAACCCGCCACTCCTCATTACGGAGCACATTGATATGACTTATACCTTGCCTGCATTGCCTTACGCCTACGACGCACTGGAACCGCATATCGATGCGCAAACCATGGAAATCCACTACACCAAGCACCACCAGACCTACATCAACAATCTCAACGCCGCCGTCGAGGGCACCGAGTTCGCTGGCTGGCCGGTCGAGAAGCTGGTCTCCAGCGTGCAGCAACTGCCGGAAAAACTGCGTGCAGCCGTGATCAATCAGGGCGGTGGTCATGCCAACCACTCGCTGTTCTGGGCGGTGATGTCGCCCAAAGGTGGCGGCAAACCCGATGGTGCGCTGGGCAAGGCCATTGAGGAGCAATTGGGCGGTTTCGACAGCTTCAAGGAGGCTTTCACCAAGGCCGCATTGACCCGTTTCGGCAGCGGCTGGGCCTGGCTGAGCGTCACTCCGCAAAAGACCCTGGTGGTGGAGAGCAGCGGTAACCAGGACAGCCCACTGATGAACGGCAATACCCCGATCCTCGGCCTGGACGTCTGGGAGCATGCCTACTACCTGCTGTACCAGAACCGCCGCCCGGAATACATCAATGCCTTCTACAGTGTCATTAATTGGTCAGAAGTTGCCGCCCGCTATCAGGCTGCCGTGGCCTGACATTCACCTTCATAACAAGATCTAAGGCCGACTATGGGCACTGAAACACTGGCGATCAGCAGCGGGCGAATGTTTCGTTATGCGTTTGGCTCGCTGCTGCTATTGGCAGGTACCGCATTGCTGGTGGCCCACGGGCTGGCCTGGTTGAACCTGGAACCACGCATTCTGCGCGCCCTGCAGGGGGGATCCATCTGCGCGCTCGGCACGGCGCTCGGCGCGGTACCGGTGCTGGTTATTCGACGCATGCCGGTGGCATTGAGCGATACGCTGCTGGGCTTTGGGGCTGGCGTCATGCTGGCGGCGACGGCGTTTTCGCTGATCGTGCCGGGCATTGCTGCAGCTGAAGGCCTGGGGCTTTCGCCCTGGGGCGCCAGTGGTTTGATCAGTTTTGGCATCATGTTGGGTGCTTTCGGGCTGTATCTGGTGGACCGCAAGGTCTCCGGTGCCAGCCCGGAAATGCTGGTGGGCACGCCGGAAAAACCGGTGATTCCGCCGCGTATCTGGCTGTTTGTGTTTGCCATCATCGCCCACAACATCCCGGAAGGTATGGCGGTGGGCGTCTCGGCGGGCGGCGGCATGCCGGATGCCGACAGCCTGGCCATGGGCATTGCCTTGCAGGACGTGCCCGAAGGGCTGGTGATTGCGTTGGTGTTGGCCGGGGCCGGGATGTCGCGGGTCAAGGCATTCCTGATCGGCGCGGCGTCAGGCCTGGTGGAGCCGGTATTTGCCGTGCTATGTGCCTGGTTGGTAAGTCTGGCCGAGGTGCTTCTGCCGCTAGGCTTGGCGCTGGCAGCCGGTGCGATGCTGTTGGTGGTGACTCACGAAGTGATCCCCGAGTCGCGACGCAATGGTCACGAAAAACTTGCCAGCCTGGGGTTGTGCATCGGGTTCTGCTTGATGATGGTGATGGACACGGCCTTGGGGTAAACCGCTCCCTTGTAGGAGCCGGCTTGCCGGCGATCAATCCTGAGACGAGCGGTGCGCTTGGCGACGCCATCGCCGGCAAGCCGGGCTCCTACAGAGGGTTATTCGCCTTCGTCGAAGTAGTTATTGATCAGCGCGACCAGTGCGTCCATCGCGTCCTGCTCTTGCTCACCTTCCGTCTTCAAGTGAATCTTGGTGCCTTTGCCGGCTGCCAACATCATCATGGCCATGATGCTTTTGCCATCGACCATAGATTCCGGCGTGCGACCCGCACGGATCTGGCAGGGAAACTTCCCGGCCACGCCCACGAATTTAGCCGAAGCGCGGGCATGCAGACCCAGTTTGTTGATGATTTCAATTTCCAGAGCGGGCATCGCGGGGGTGTTCCTTTCAGCTAAGGTCGCGGTGGCGGACCTGGACATTCTTGAGGGTTTGTTGCAACACCTGGCCCAGGCGCTCGGTCAGGTAGACGGAGCGGTGATGCCCGCCGGTGCAGCCGATGGCAATGGTGACATAAGCCCGGTTGCTGGCGGCAAAACGCGGAAGCCACTTAAGCAGGTAACCGGAGATGTCCTGAAACATCTCCTCCACATCCGGTTGCGCGGCCAGGTAATCGGCCACGGGCTGGTCCAGCCCCGACTGTTCGCGCAGTTCCGGCTTCCAGTAAGGGTTAGGCAGGCAGCGCACGTCGAACACCAGGTCGGCGTCCACCGGCATGCCGCGCTTGAACCCAAACGACTCGACCAGAAACGCCGTACCCGGCTCGGGCTGGTTCAGCAGGCGCAGCTTGATGGCATCGCGCAACTGGTACAGGTTGAGGCTGGTGGTGTTGATCTTGAGGTCGGCGAGGTCAATGATCGGTCCCAGCAGCTTGGTTTCGTCTTCGATGGCTTCGGCCAGGGAGCGGTGAGGGCTGCTGAGGGGGTGACGCCGGCGGGTTTCCGAGAATCGCTTGAGCAGCGTCTCTTCGTCGGCATCCAGGTAAAGCACGTCGCAATGAATGTGCTTGGCCCGCACTTCCTCGAGCAATTGCGGGAAGCGCTCAAGGTGGCTGGGCAGGTTGCGGGCATCAATCGAGACGGCGACCAGCGGTTGCGCCAGTTCGGTGTGAATCAACGCGCGTTCCGCCAATTCCGGCAGCAGGCCGGCGGGCAAGTTGTCGATGCAATAGAAACCGTTATCCTCAAGTACGTTGAGGGCGGTGCTTTTACCCGAGCCGGAGCGGCCGCTGACGATGATCAAACGCATGATTACTGCCCGCTCTGTTCATCCAGGACAACCTGATACAGCGCCTCGTTGCTGCTGGCACTGCGCAGTCTGTCGCGTACTTCCTTGCGGTCGAGCATGCTGGCGATCTGCCGAAGCAGTTCCAGGTGCGCATCGGTGGCGGCTTCCGGGACCAGCAGCACGAACAGCAGGTCGACCGGTGCACCATCGATAGCATCGAAATCAATGGGTTTTTCCAGGTGCAGCAAGGCGCTGACGGGTGTCTCGCAGCCTTTGAGGCGGCAGTGGGGGATGGCGATGCCGTTGCCAAAACCGGTCGAACCGAGTTTTTCACGGGCAATCAGAGCCTCGAAGACATCCTGCATCTCCAGATCAGGCACTTGGCTGCTGATCAGGTTGGCAATTTGTTCAAGGGCTTTCTTTTTACTGCCGCCCGGCGCGTTCACAAGGGAACGGCCGGGGGTCAGGATGGTTTCAAGTCGGATCATGGGGGGAGAGTTAACGACCTGTACCTTGCATCAGGTGCAGATTCTTTTCCTTATGCTTTATGAGTTGGCGGTCCAGCTTGTCGTAGAGCGAGTCGATCGCCGCGTACATGTCTTCATGCTCTGCATTGGCGACGAGCTTTGCATTCGGTACGTGCAGGGTGGCCTCGATTTTCTGCTTGAGCTTATCGACCTCCATGATGACCTGCACGTTGGTGATCTTGTCAAAATGCCCTGCCAGCTTGTTCAGCTTGCTTTCGGTGTATTCACGCAGGGGTTTGGTGACTTCCAGCTGGTGTCCACTGATGTTGACTTGCATACAGCTTCTCCTTCGTTGCCAGTGCATAAAGCGGCAGGCAAAAGCGCCTGCCACTGGAACGCTGTGGCCCGCCCGTCACATCAAACGCTTACGCTCGCTGGAAGGCGCGATCCCGAGGGACTCGCGGTACTTGGCGACGGTTCGACGGGCGACCTGAATGCCTTGTGCCTCCAGTAAACCAGCGATCTTACTGTCACTCAATGGCTTTTTCTGATTTTCCGCGGCAACCAGTTTTTTGATGATCGCGCGGATCGCCGTGGACGAGCATTCACCGCCTTCGGAGGTGCTGACGTGGCTGGAGAAAAAGTATTTCAGCTCATATATACCCCGTGGGGTATGCATGAATTTTTGCGTGGTAACCCGCGAAATCGTCGATTCATGCATGCCCACCGCTTCGGCGATATCATGCAGCACCAACGGTTTCATGGCTTCGTCGCCGTACTCCAGGAAGCCGCGCTGGTGCTCGACGATCTGGGTGGCCACTTTCATCAGGGTTTCGTTGCGGCTTTGCAGGCTCTTGATGAACCAGCGGGCTTCCTGCAGCTGGTTACGCATGAAGGTGTTGTCGGCGCTGGTGTCGGCGCGACGCACGAAACCGGCGTATTGCGGATTGACCCGCAGGCGTGGCACCGATTCCTGGTTCAGCTCCACCAGCCAGCGCTCATTGTCCTTGCGCACAATGACGTCGGGCACCACGTATTCGGCTTCGCTGGATTCGATCTGCGAGCCGGGGCGTGGGTTGAGGCTCTGGACCAGCTCGATGACCTGGCGCAGGTCGTCTTCCTTGAGCTTCATGCGGCGCATCAACTGGCTGTAGTCGCGACTGCCCAGCAGGTCGATGTAATCGGTGACCAGGCGCTGGGCCTCGGCGAGCCAAGGCGTCTTGGCCGGCAGTTGGCGCAATTGCAGCAGCAGGCATTCGCTCAGGGTGCGCGCGCCGATCCCGGCAGGCTCGAATTGCTGGATGCGGTGCAGGACGGCTTCGATCTCGTCCAGCTCGATATCCAGTTCCGGGTCGAACGCTTCAAGAATTTCTTCGAGCGTCTCGTCTAGATAACCCTGGTTGTTGATGCAGTCGATCAGGGTCACGGCGATCAGGCGGTCGGTGTCCGACATCGGCGCCAGGTTCAGTTGCCACAGCAAATGGCTTTGCAGGCTCTCGCCGGCGGACGTGCGGGTGGTGAAGTCCCACTCGTCGTCGTCATTACTGGGCAGGCTGCTGGCGCTGGTCTGGTAGACGTCCTCCCACGCCGTGTCGACGGGAAGTTCGTTGGGGATGCGTTCGTTCCATTCGCCTTCCTCAAGGTTATCCACCGTTGGGGCGGTTTCCTGGTAGGAAGGTTCCTGCACGTCGGAATTGGGTTTTTGCTCGATGTTATCGGCCAGCGGGTCTGCGTTATCGAAGTCGTCGCCTTCTTCCTGGCGTTCGAGCATCGGATTGGACTCCAGGGCCTCCTGGATTTCCTGTTGCAGGTCCAGGGTCGACAATTGGAGCAGGCGGATGGCCTGTTGCAGCTGCGGTGTCATCGTCAGCTGCTGGCCCATTCTCAGGACTAGCGATGGTTTCATGGCAGGGGCTTAACACCTTATTCGCCGGCGCAATGCGCCATCCACGACAGGGCGCGTGAGCGCCAAACATAAGCAAATTATATGCCTGATGTCGGGGGCTTTGCCTAGAGCGCGGTAACAATAAAAAACCGGAGGTTTTCATTGACTCCCGCGCACCTCGGCAAACGGCCGTGACACCACGGTGTTTACAGGCGGAACTCGTGACCCAGGTACACTTCCTTGACCAGTTCGTTGGCCAGGATGGTGGCGGAATCACCTTCGGCGATCAGTTGGCCATCGTTGACGATATACGCGGTCTCGCAGATATCGAGCGTCTCACGGACATTGTGGTCAGTGATCAACACGCCAATGCCCTTGGCCTTGAGGTGATGGATGATCTGCTTGATGTCGCCGACCGAGATCGGGTCGACGCCGGCAAACGGTTCGTCCAACAGGATGAACTTGGGCGCAGTGGCCAGCGCGCGGGCGATTTCCACACGACGACGCTCGCCGCCGGAAAGGCTCATGCCGAGGTTGTCGCGGATGTGGTTGATATGGAACTCCTGCAGCAGGCTTTCCAGCTCCTTGCGACGGCCGTCACGGTCGAGTTCCTTACGGGTCTCGAGGATCGCCATGATGTTATCGGCGACCGACAGTTTACGGAAGATCGACGCTTCCTGCGGGAGATAGCCGATACCGGCGCGCGCACGACCGTGCATTGGTTGGTGGCTCACGTCCAGGTCGTCGATCAGCACGCGACCCTGATCCGCCTGGACCAGGCCGACAATCATGTAGAAGCAGGTGGTCTTGCCGGCGCCGTTGGGGCCGAGCAAGCCGACGATCTGGCCGCTGTCGATCGACAGGCTGACGTCGCGCACGACCTGACGGCTTTTATAGGCCTTGGCCAGATGCTGGGCTTTCAGGGTTGCCATTACTCGGCCTTCTTCTTCGGCTGGATAACCATGTCGATGCGTGGGCGTGGCGCGGTGACCTTGGAGCCATTGGCGCGACCGGCGTTAGCGATCTGTTTCACGGTGTCATAGGTGATTTTTTCACCTTCCGTGGAGTTGCCGTCGGGGCTCAGTACCTTGGCCTGGTCGATCAGCACGATGCGGTTCTGCTGGGCGTGGTACTGGATGGTCTTGCCGTAGCCCTTCATCGGGCCGGTATCGGCAGCGGACTGCTTCTGTTCGAAGTAAGCCAGGTTGCCTACCGACGTCACCACGTCGATATCGCCGGTCTTGGTGCGCGTAAGCGTCACGGTATTGCCGGTGATCTTCATCGAACCCTGGGTGATGATCACGCCGCCGGTGTAGGTGGCAACGCCTTGCTTGTCATCCAGCTGCGCATCGTCAGCCGAGATATGGATCGGCTGCTGGCTATCGTTCGGCAGAGCCCAGGCGCTCACGCTTCCCAGTGCTGCGCCCAGACTGAGCAAAATAGGGAGAGTTTTAACGAGCCTCATACTGTCCTCTTACGTTCGATAGCAGGTGTATCCTGCTTTCTTTCAAATACGCTTTCATTCCCTTGCCAGTCGATACACCGCCAGCGCCGTCGATTCTAACGTCTTGCTCGGTCTGCGCATATTGCTTCTGCGGGAATACGGTCATGCGACTGCTGGTAATCACGGTCTCACGATTTTTATCGTCGGTGCGCGCAACGCGCACCGAGTCGATCAGTTCCACCTCGGTACCGTCCGGGTTGACCTCGCCACGCTTGCTGGTGACGTGCCATGGGAACTCGGTGCCGCGGTAAATGTTCATGTCAGGGTTGGTCAGCAGCGTAATTTCGCTGGCCTTCACGTGCTCGACCTTGTCTGAGGTCATCTCGTACTGCACCTTGCCGTCGGGCAGGAACTGCACGCTCTTGGCATTGATGGCGTAATAGTCGATAGCCCCCTCATCAACCTGCGCGGCAGGCTGGTCGAGAAAGCGCTCCGGGCTGATATTCCAGTAGCCTACCGCCAGGAACAGCGCAGCGATGACCCCGAATATCAGGAAGTTGCGAATCTTTTTGCTCAGCATAAAACGCTCTATAAGTAGGCGGCGTGGGCCGCTTCAAGGCTGCCCTGGGCACGCAGGATCAGCTCGCAGAACTCGCGGGCGGCACCTTCGCCACCACGGGCGGTGGTGATGCCATGGGCGTGCTCGCGAACAAACGCCGCCGCATTGGCGACGGCCATGCCCAGGCCTACTCGACGGATCACCGGCAGGTCTGGCAGGTCATCGCCCAAGTAGGCGACCTGCTCATAGCTTAGGTTGAGTTGGCCAAGAAGCTCGTCCAGAACCACCAGTTTATCCTCGCGGCCCTGATACAGGTGAGGAATCCCCAGGTTTTGTGCGCGGCGTTCCACAACCGGAGTTTTCCGACCGCTGATAATCGCCGTTTGCACGCCCGATGCCATCAGCATCTTGATGCCCTGGCCGTCGAGTGTGTTGAACGTCTTGAATTCGCTGCCGTCTTCGAGGAAGTACAGGCGGCCATCGGTCAGCACGCCATCAACGTCGAAAATCGCCAATTTGATGTTTTTACCGCGTTGCAACAGGTCGCTGGTCATTTACATCACTCCCGCACGCAGCAAGTCGTGCATGTTCAGGGCGCCGATCGGGTGGTCATTGCCATCGACCACCACCAGCGCGCCGATCTTATGGTCTTCCATGATTTTCAAGGCTTCGGCCGCCAGCATCTCGGGGCGGGCGGTCTTGCCGTGGGGGGTCATCACCGCGTCGATGGTGGCGGTGTGGATATCAATGGTGCGGTCCAGGGTGCGACGCAGGTCGCCGTCGGTGAAGACCCCGGCCAGGCGGCCGTCGGCTTCCAGGATCACGGTCATGCCGAGGCCCTTGCGGGTCATCTCCATCAACGCGTCCTTCAGCAAGGTGCCGCGCTGGACGTGGGGCAATTCATCACCGGAATGCATGACGTTTTCCACTTTCAGCAGCAGGCGGCGGCCCAAGGCACCACCTGGATGGGAAAACGCGAAGTCTTCAGCGGTAAATCCACGGGCTTCCAGCAACGCCACGGCCAGGGCGTCGCCCATGACCAGTGCGGCGGTGGTGGAGGAGGTGGGTGCCAGGTTCAGTGGGCAGGCTTCATGGTCCACGTGAACATTCAGGTTCACTTCGGCGGCCTTGGCCAGCGTCGATTCCGGGTTGCCGGTGAGGCTGATCATCTGGATGCCCAGGCGCTTGATCAGCGGCAACAGGGTCACGATTTCGTTAGTGGTGCCTGAGTTTGACAGCGCCAGGATGATGTCATCCTTGGTGATCATGCCCATGTCACCGTGGCTGGCTTCGGCCGGGTGCACGAAAAATGCGGTGGTCCCGGTGCTGGCCAGGGTGGCGGCGATCTTGTTGCCGACGTGGCCCGACTTGCCCATGCCGACCACGACAACGCGGCCCTTGCTGGCCAGAATCATCTCGCAGGCGCGTACGAAATCTGCGTCGATATGCGCCAGCAAGCCTTCTACGGCTTCAAGCTCGAGGCGGATGGTGCGTTGTGCGGATTGAATAAGGTCGCTGGATTGGCTCATGTCTGAAATCGTATAGCCTGACGAAAAGTCGGCGATTATAGCGGTAATGATCAATTCCCTCACGCTAGTTCGTCAGGCTTTGTTCGCAATGCGCCTGAGATTCATCCTAAGCAACGATTTTTCCCTGTCCCCAATCTGAACAAGCGCTGTTCCGGCCTTGGGCGCCTTGTACCAGCAGTGATATAGTTCGCCGCCAGTTCGGTCCGCCCAGTCCACGTGCCAACTATTGCACAACGGTTGCAAACGTTTGTCGCAAGCGTGGTGTCTGAGTGAGAGGCTGCATCCCAAGGAGTTTAGATGAGTGCCGATAACGCCTACGCGGTCGAGCTGAAGGGACTGACCTTCAAGCGCGGGACGCGCAGCATCTTCAATAACGTCGATATCCGCATTCCGCGCGGCAAGGTCACGGGCATCATGGGGCCTTCCGGTTGCGGCAAGACCACCCTGTTGCGCCTGATGGGCATGCAATTGCGTCCCAGCGCCGGCGAAGTGTGGGTCAATGGCCAGAACCTGCCGACGCTGTCGCGCAGCGATCTGTTCGATGCGCGCAAACATATGGGTGTTCTGTTTCAGAGCGGTGCGCTGTTCACCGACCTCGATGTGTTCGAGAACGTGGCCTTTCCGCTGCGGGTGCATACCCAGCTGTCCGATGAAATGATTCGTGACATCGTGTTGCTGAAACTGCAGGCCGTAGGCCTTCGTGGTGCCATCGACCTGATGCCTGACGAGCTGTCCGGCGGCATGAAGCGCCGTGTGGCCCTGGCGCGCGCCATCGCCCTCGACCCGCAGATCCTCATGTATGACGAGCCCTTCGTCGGCCAGGACCCCATCGCCATGGGCGTGCTGGTGCGCTTGATTCGTCTGCTCAATGATGCACTGGGCATCACCAGTATCGTGGTTTCCCACGATCTTGCAGAAACCGCGAGCATTGCCGATTACCTGTATGTGGTCGGCGATGGCCAGGTGCTGGGGCAGGGCACGCCTGAAGAGCTGATGAACGCAGACAACCCGCGCATTCGCCAATTCATGACCGGCGATCCTGATGGCCCGGTGCCTTTTCACTTTCCGGCAGCGGATTACCGCTCAGATCTTCTGGGGAAGCGCTGATGCGCAAGACATCTCTTATCGAGAAGGTTCGCCTTTTCGGTCGCTCGGGTATCGACATTGTCGAAGTGCTCGGCCGTTCGACGATTTTCCTGTTCCACGCCCTGCTCGGTCGCGGCGGTATTGGCGGCGGCTTCGGCCTGCTGGTCAAGCAGCTGCATTCGGTCGGCGTGATGTCCCTGGTGATCATTGTGGTCTCCGGGGTCTTCATCGGCATGGTGCTGGCGTTGCAGGGCTTCAATATTCTTTCCAGCTACGGTTCGGAGCAGGCGGTCGGGCAGATGGTCGCCCTGACGCTGCTGCGTGAGCTGGGGCCGGTGGTGACCGCCTTGCTGTTCGCCGGGCGTGCGGGTTCCGCGCTGACCGCCGAAATCGGCAACATGAAGTCCACCGAACAGCTGTCCAGCCTGGAAATGATCGGCGTGGACCCGCTCAAGTACATTGTTGCCCCACGCCTGTGGGCCGGCTTCATTTCCCTGCCACTGCTGGCGATGATCTTCAGCGTGGTCGGTATCTGGGGCGGTTCGTGGGTGGCGGTGGACTGGCTGGGCGTCTACGACGGCTCCTACTGGGCCAACATGCAAAACAGCGTGACCTTCAGCGGTGACGTGCTCAACGGCATCATAAAGAGCATCGTCTTCGCCTTTGTCGTCACCTGGATCGCCGTATTCCAAGGCTACGACTGTGAGCCCACTTCAGAAGGGATCAGTCGCGCCACCACCAAGACCGTTGTGTACGCCTCGCTGGCGGTACTGGGCCTTGACTTCATTTTGACCGCCTTGATGTTTGGAGATTTCTGATGCAAAACCGCACTGTGGAAATCGGTGTCGGCCTTTTCTTGCTGGCTGGCATCCTGGCTTTACTGTTGTTGGCCCTGCGAGTCAGTGGCCTGTCGGCCAGCCCCACCGCCGATACTTATAAACTTTACGCGTACTTCGACAATATCGCCGGTTTGACTGTCAGAGCTAAAGTGACCATGGCCGGTGTGACCATCGGCAAGGTTACGGCAATCGATCTGGACCGCGACAGCTTCACCGGGCGAGTGACCATGCAACTGGACAAGAAGGTAGATAATCTGCCAACTGACTCCACTGCATCTATCCTCACTGCGGGTCTGCTGGGCGAGAAATACATCGGTGTCAGCGTGGGTGGGGAAACAGCCCTGCTCAAGGATGGCTCGACAATCCACGACACACAGTCGTCGCTGGTGCTTGAAGACCTGATCGGTAAATTCCTGCTTAATACGGTCAATAAAGACGCCAAATGAGGAATCTGTTCATGATCTCTACCTTGCGACGTGGCCTGCTGGTGTTGTTGGCAGCGCTGCCGCTGATGGCTAACGCTGCAGGTTCTGCCCACGACCTGGTGCAGGACACGACCAGCAAAATGCTGGCTGACCTGACTGCCAATAAAGAGCAGTACAAGCAAGATCCGAGTAAGTTCTACGACGCACTCAACACCATTGTCGGCCCAGTCGTCGATGCCGAGGGCATTTCCCGCAGCATCATGACGGTCAAGTATTCGCGCAAAGCTACCCCTGCGCAGATGCAGACTTTCCAGGAAAACTTCAAGAAGGGCCTGTTCCAGTTCTACGGTAACGCTTTGCTTGAGTACAACAACCAGGGTATTACCGTCGCTCCAGCCGGTGACGAGTCCGGTGATCGCACCAGCGTCAACATGAGCGTCAAGGGTAACAACGGCGCCGTCTACCCGGTGCAGTACACGCTGGAGAAGATCAACGGCGAGTGGAAGCTGCGTAACGTGATCATCAACGGGATCAACATCGGCAAGCTCTTCCGTGACCAGTTCGCCGATGCCATGCAGCGCAATGGCAACGACCTGGACAAAACCATCAATGGTTGGGCCGGTGAAGTCGCCAAGGCCAAGGAAGAAACCGATAAAGCTGCCGGGAAGCCTGCGCAATGACCGAGTCGGCTGTTCGTCTAGGCGATGCCGGCGAGTTGTTCATCAGCGGCGTGCTGGATTACCGCACCGGGCCTGACCTGCGCAAGCAGGGCCAGGCCCTGATCAAGACCAGCTCCGCGCCCGCGCTGGTGCTGGATTGTTCGGCAGTGACCAAGTCCAGCAGCGTCGGCTTATCGTTGTTGCTGTGCTTCATGCGTGATGCCGAAGCGGCCAAAAAACCCGTCAGCATTCGCGCAATGCCCGAAGACATGCGTGAAATTGCCGAAGTTTCCGGTCTGACCGAGCTGCTGGCGCATCCTTAATACACATTATTAGAGAGGCCCCCCGTCAGAGTCCTGCTATGCGGGGTTCGCAGGCGCGGGGCTTTTTTGTATGATGTGCGACCCGCGCGCACTGGGCGCCGATAGAGGTTGAGCATGCAGGCCCTAGAAGTTAAGAGCTTTCTTGAAGGAAAGCTGCCGGAAACGACCGTTGAAGTTGAAGGCGAAGGCTGCAACTTCCAGCTGAACGTGATTAGCGATGAACTGGCGGCACTCAGCCCGGTCAAGCGTCAACAGCAGATCTATGCCCATTTGAACCCGTGGATCACCAATGGCAGCATCCATGCGGTCACTATGAAATTTTTCAGCCGCGCGGCCTGGGCCGAGCGCACCTGAGCCCCCAAGGCGTCGAGATTCTTATGGATAAATTGATTATTACCGGCGGTGCCCGCCTTGATGGCGAGATTCGCATCTCCGGTGCAAAAAACTCCGCCTTGCCGATCCTGGCAGCGACCCTGCTGTGCGATGGCCCGGTCACCGTGGCCAACCTGCCGCACCTGCACGACATCACCACCATGATCGAGCTGTTCGGTCGCATGGGCATTGAGCCGGTGATCGACGAGAAACTGGCTGTCGAAATCGACCCGCGCACTATCAAGACCCTGATCGCCCCGTACGAACTGGTGAAAACCATGCGTGCGTCGATCCTGGTGCTGGGCCCGATGGTTGCCCGTTTCGGTGAAGCCGAAGTCGCCCTGCCTGGCGGTTGCGCCATCGGTTCGCGCCCGGTGGACCTGCACATCCGTGGCCTCGAAGCCATGGGCGCAGTGATCGACGTCGAAGGCGGCTACATCAAGGCCAAGGCGCCGGAAGGCGGCCTGCGTGGCGCGAATTTCTTCTTTGATACCGTCAGCGTGACCGGTACCGAGAACATCATGATGGCCGCTGCCCTGGCCAAAGGCCGCAGCGTGCTGCAGAACGCCGCGCGTGAGCCGGAAGTGGTCGACCTGGCCAACTTCCTGAACGCCATGGGTGCCAAGGTTTCCGGTGCCGGCACCGACACCATCACCATCGATGGTGTAGAGCGCCTGCACACCGCTACCTATAAGGTCATGCCAGACCGCATCGAGACCGGCACCTACCTGGTTGCCGCCGCCGTGACCGGTGGCCGCGTCAAGGTCAAGGACACCGATCCGACCATCCTGGAAGCGGTCCTGGAAAAACTGCGCGAAGCCGGTGCCGAAATCACCACCGGTGAAGACTGGATCGAGCTGAACATGCACGGCAAGCGTCCTAAAGCCGTCAACGTGCGCACCGCTCCGTACCCGGCGTTCCCGACCGACATGCAGGCGCAGTTCATCTCATTGAACGCCATTGCTGAAGGCACCGGCGCCGTGATCGAGACCATCTTCGAAAACCGCTTCATGCACGTGTACGAACTGCACCGCATGGGCGCGAAGATCCAGGTTGAAGGCAACACCGCCATCGTTACCGGCACCGAGAAACTCAAGGGCGCGCCAGTGATGGCCACCGATCTGCGGGCTTCGGCCAGCCTGGTGATCTCGGCGCTGATCGCCGAAGGCGATACCCTGATCGACCGTATCTACCACATAGACCGTGGTTACGAGTGCATTGAAGAAAAACTGCAGATGCTCGGCGCAAAAATCCGCCGCGTACCGGGCTAGTTGCTGTTTGTAGTGAGCGGGCTTGTCGGGTCGCCGCATCGCCCGCGCTGACCTGCGAATCGGCCCTAAAAATCTTGGGAGCGCTTCGCACTCCAGCGCGGGCGATGCGGCGACCCGACAAGCCGGCTCACTACAAATTAAAGAAGCAGTATGCTGAATTTGTTTCAAATCGAGGCTGTAATGGCCTCGATCTGTGTCCGGCGCCGTTTGCGACCGGGCAGCAATAGCCTGATGAAGGACTGACGTTTCCCATGTTGACCATCGCACTGTCCAAGGGCCGCATCCTTGACGACACTTTGCCGCTTCTGGCTGAAGCGGGCATCGTGCCGACCGAGAATCCGGACAAGAGCCGCAAGCTGATCATCCCCACGACCCAGGACGACGTTCGCCTGTTGATCGTGCGGGCTACCGACGTGCCGACCTACGTTGAGCATGGCGCGGCCGACCTGGGTGTCGCCGGTAAAGACGTGTTGATGGAATACGGCGGCCAGGGCCTGTACGAGCCATTGGACCTGCGTATCGCCCTGTGCAAGCTGATGACCGCTGGCCGTGTCGGTGATGTCGAGCCCAAAGGCCGCCTGCGTGTGGCGACCAAGTTCGTCAACGTTGCCAAGCGTTACTACGCCGAACAAGGTCGCCAAGTCGACATCATCAAGCTCTACGGCTCGATGGAACTGGCGCCGCTGATCGGCCTGGCCGACAAGATCATCGACGTGGTCGACACCGGCAACACCCTGCGTGCCAACGGTCTTGAGCCGCAAGAATTCATTGCCGACATCAGCTCCCGCCTGATCGTCAACAAAGCATCGATGAAGATGCAGCACGCCCGTATCCAGGCGTTGATCGACACCCTGCGCAAGGCAGTGGAGTCGCGACACCGCGGTTGACTTACCCGCGTAGCTGGAAGGCTGCGCCCGTCTATCCGCCTCATAGCCAGAATTCTCAGGTGCCCAAGCGGAAACGACTGCTAGTTTAGGGCGCCTGAGTTTTTGCCAATTCTATTGAGGCCCTCGCTATGACCACGTCCACTGCAATTGCCCGACTCAACGCTGCCGACCCGGATTTCGCCCATCATCTGGATCATCTGCTGAGCTGGGAAAGCGTGTCCGACGAGTCGGTCAACGGGCGAGTGCTCGACATCATCAAGGCCGTGCGCGAGCGCGGTGATGCGGCGCTGGTGGACTTCACCCGCCAGTTCGATGGCCTGGACGTCGCGTCGATGTCCGACCTGATCCTGCCCCGTGAACGCCTGGAACTGGCCCTGACGCGCATTACTGCGCCTCAGCGCGAAGCCCTGGAAATCGCGGCGGCGCGCGTGCGCAGCTACCACGAAAAACAGAAACAGGACTCCTGGAGCTACACCGAGGCCGACGGCACCGTGCTGGGCCAGAAGGTCACGCCACTCGACCGCGCTGGCCTGTACGTGCCGGGCGGCAAGGCGTCGTACCCGTCGTCGGTGTTGATGAACGCGATCCCGGCCAAAGTGGCGGGCGTGACCGAAGTGGTCATGGTCGTGCCGACCCCGCGCGGTGAAATCAACGAGCTGGTGCTGGCCGCCGCCTGCATCGCCGGTGTCGACCGCGTGTTCACCATCGGTGGCGCCCAAGCCGTCGCGGCCTTGGCTTACGGCACCGAGAGTGTGCCGAAAGTGGACAAGGTGGTCGGCCCTGGCAATATCTACGTCGCCACCGCCAAGCGCCACGTGTTCGGCCAGGTCGGTATCGACATGATCGCCGGCCCGTCGGAAATCCTCGTGGTGTGCGACGGCCAGACTGATCCGGACTGGATTGCCATGGACTTGTTCTCCCAGGCCGAGCACGACGAAGACGCCCAGGCGATCCTGGTCAGCCCGGACGCGGAATTCCTCGACCAAGTCGCCGCCAGCATCAACAAGCTGCTGCCGACCATGGACCGCGCCGAGATCATCGAGAAGTCGATCAATGGCCGTGGCGCGTTGATCCTGGTGCGTGACATGGAGCAGGCCATTGAAGTGGCCAACCGCATCGCGCCGGAGCACCTGGAACTGTCCGTCGCCGATCCGCAAGCCTGGCTGCCGTCGATCCGCCACGCCGGTGCGATCTTCATGGGCCGCCACACCAGCGAAGCCCTGGGCGACTACTGTGCGGGCCCGAACCACGTGCTGCCGACGTCCGGCACCGCGCGTTTCTCGTCGCCGCTGGGGGTGTATGACTTCCAGAAGCGTTCGTCGATCATCTTCTGTTCGCCACAGGGTGCCTCCGAGCTGGGCAAGACCGCCTCGGTGCTGGCCCGTGGTGAGTCCCTGAGCGCTCACGCCCGTAGCGCTGAATACCGCATCCTTGAAGAGAAGGGGAACTGAGACATGAGCAAATTCTGGAGCCCTTTCGTCAAGGACCTCGTGCCTTACGTGCCCGGCGAGCAACCCAAGCTGACCAAACTGGTCAAGCTCAACACCAATGAAAACCCCTACGGACCATCGCCCAAGGCGTTGGCCGCGATGCGGGCCGAGTTGAACGACAACCTGCGCCTGTACCCGGACCCCAACAGTGACCTGCTCAAGCAGGCGGTCGCCAAGTATTACGGGATCGATGCTGGCAAGGTGTTCCTTGGCAACGGTTCCGATGAAGTTCTCGCGCACATTTTTCACGGCCTGTTCCAGCACGATCTGCCGCTGCTGTTCCCGGACATCAGCTACAGCTTCTACCCGGTTTACTGCGGGCTCTATGGCATCAAGTCCGCTCCGGTGCCGCTGGACGAACAGTTCCAGATCCGCGTGGCGGACTACGCGAAGCCGAACGGCGGGATCATCTTCCCCAACCCGAACGCGCCCACCGGCTGCGTGCTGGCGCTGGACGCCGTGGAGCAGATCCTCAAGGCCAACCCGGACTCGGTGGTGGTGGTCGATGAAGCCTATATCGACTTCGGCGGTGAAACAGCCATCAGCCTGGTGGACCGCTACCCGAACCTGCTGGTGACCCAGACCCTGTCCAAATCGCGCTCACTGGCCGGTTTGCGCGTGGGCCTGGCCGTGGGTCACCCGGACCTGATCGAAGCGCTGGAGCGGGTCAAGAACAGCTTCAACTCCTACCCGCTGGATCGCCTGGCGATTGTTGGTGCAGCGGCGGCGTTCGAGGACCGTGAGTATTTCGAGAAGACGTGCCAACGGGTGATCGACAGCCGCAACAAGGTGGTCGGGCAGTTGGAGGCGAAGGGGTTTGAAGTGTTGCCGTCAGCGGCGAACTTCATCTTTGCTCGTCACCCCAAGCACGACGCTGCCGGCCTGGCGGCCAAGTTGCGTGAGCAAGGTGTGATCGTGCGGCACTTCAAGCAGGCGCGGATTGCCCAGTTCCTGCGGATCAGCATTGGTACGCCTGAGCAGAACCAGGCGCTGATTGATGGGCTAGGCCAGCTCTAACGAGCGCTGAAATTAAATGTGGGAGGGGGCTTGCCCCCGATGGCGGTGTATCAGTCGGCTAATGCATTGACTGACACACTGCTATCGGGGGCAAGCCCCCTCCCACATTGGGTTCTACAGTGTTGCTTAGATCAGTGGCTCGTCCGACTTCTTGTTCTTCCAACCATCATTGCCCGGCAGCAGCAGGTTCAAACCAATCGCCACCACCGCACACAGGGCGATGCCCTTGAGGCCGAAATCATCCGGGCCGGTGCCGGTGCCGACCAGCACACCGCCAATCCCGAACACCAACGTCACCGACACGATCACCAGGTTGCGCGCCTCGCCCAGGTCGATCTTGTGGCGGATCAGCGTGTTCATGCCCACCGCAGCAATCGAACCGAACAGCAGGCACAGGATCCCGCCCATCACCGGCACGGGGATACTCTGCAGCAGTGCGCCGAACTTGCCGATGAACGCCAGGCTGATGGCAAACACCGCCGCCCAGGTCATGATTTTCGGGTTGTAGTTCTTGGTCAGCATCACCGCGCCGGTCACTTCCGCGTAGGTCGTGTTAGGTGGGCCGCCAAACAGGCCGGCGGCCGTGGTGGCAATGCCGTCGCCCAGCAGGGTGCGATGCAGGCCGGGCTTCTTCAGGTAGTCGCGACCGGTCACGCTGCCGACCGCAATCACACCGCCGATATGCTCGATCGCCGGGGCCAGGGCCACGGGGACGATGAACAGGATCGCCTGCCAGTTGAATTCCGGCGCGGTGAAGTGGGGCAGGGCGAACCACGGCGCGGCGGCGATCTTCGCCGTGTCGACCACGCCGAAGTAGAACGACATGGCAAAACCCACCAACACGCCGGAAATGATCGGCACCAGGCGGAAAATCCCCTTGCCGAACACCGCCACGATCAAGGTGGTCAGCAGCGCCGGCATCGAGATCAGCATCGCCGTCTGGTAATGGATCAGCTCGGTGCCGTCACCGGCTTTACCCATCGCCATGTTGGCGGCGATCGGTGCCATGGCCAGGCCGATGGAGATAATCACCGGCCCGATCACCACGGGTGGCAGCAGCCGGTCGATAAACCCGGTGCCCTTGATCTTCACGGCCAGGCCCAGGAAGGTATAAACGAAGCCGGCGGCCATCACCCCGCCCATGGTCGCCGCGAGGCCGAACTGGCCCTTGGCGAGAATGATCGGGGTGATGAAGGCAAAGCTCGACGCCAGGAAGACCGGCACCTGCCGCCCTGTCACCACCTGGAACAGCAACGTGCCCAGGCCCGCGGTGAACAGCGCGACGTTTGGATCAAGACCTGTGATCAGCGGCATCAACACCAGCGCGCCAAATGCTACGAAGAGCATTTGTGCGCCAGACAGGATCTGGCGCCAAAGCGGGTCGTTGAATTCATCCTGCATGTTCACGCGTCCTTCTGCTTGGTGCCGAAGATCTTGTCACCGGCATCGCCCAGGCCTGGGATGATGTAGCCGTGTTCGTTCAGGCGCTCGTCGATGGAGGCGGTGTAGATCTGCACGTCCGGGTGGGCCTTCTCGACGGCCGCAATGCCTTCGGGCGCAGCGACGAGAACCATGGCGCGGATGTCCCGGCAACCGGCTTTTTTCAGCAGGTCGATGGTGGCAACCATGGAACTGCCGGTAGCCAGCATCGGGTCGATGATCATCGCCAGGCGCTCGTTGATTTCCGGAACGAGTTTTTCCAGGTAGGTGTGGGCTTCCAGCGTCTCTTCGTTGCGGGCTACGCCCACGGCGCTGACCTTGGCGCCCGGGATCAGGCTGAGGACGCCTTCAAGCATGCCGATACCGGCGCGCAGGATCGGGACCACGGTGATTTTCTTACCGGCGATTTTTTCCACCTGGACGGGACCGGCCCAACCGGGGATCTCGTAGGTTTCCAAGGGTAAGTCCTTGGTGGCTTCGTAAGTGAGCAACGCTCCGACTTCCTGAGCAAGCTCACGGAAGTTCTTCGTGCTAATGTCGGCGCGGCGCATAAGGCCGAGCTTGTGTCGGATCAGCGGATGGCGGATCTCGCGAGTGGGCATGGGAAAGGCTCCGGCGGCGGGCAAAAAAACCGGCCTAGATTAATCTATCCGAGGGTGTTGTCCTATAGACATCTAGTACGTTAGTCCATTAAGGCTTGCTCGGAGCGCACGAGAAGCGTACCTTCGCCCGCTTTTCTTGCCACAGCACCCCCTTGGAGAGCGCCATGTCCGCTGATCTCGAGCATATCCGTCAAATCATGCGCGAGGCTGACTGCCTGTACACCGAAGCGCAAGTCGAAGAGGCGATCGCCAAGGTCGGCGCGCACATCACCCGCGAAATGGCCGACACCAACCCGGTGGTCTTCTGCGTGATGAACGGTGGCCTGATCTTCGCCGGCAAATTGCTGACCCACCTGCAATTCCCGCTGGAAGCCTCCTACCTGCACGCCACCCGCTATCGCAACGAAACCAGCGGCGGCGACCTGTTCTGGAAAGCCAAGCCGGAAGTCTCGTTCATCGACCGCGACGTGCTGATCATCGACGACATCCTCGATGAAGGCCACACCCTGGGCGCGATCATCGACTTCTGCAAACACGCTGGCGCGCGCAAAGTGCATACCGCTGTGCTGATCGACAAAGACCACGACCGCAAAGCCCGCCCAGACCTGAAGGCTGATTATGTCGGCCTGCCGTGCATCGACCGCTACATCTTCGGTTACGGCATGGACTACAAAGGTTACTGGCGCAATGCCAATGGGATCTTTGCCGTCAAAGGGATGTAAGCCATGGCCCGCTTTCTTGATCAGACGCTGTTTGCCGAACTGGCCGAGAAAGCGGCCGCCAGCCCTCGCGGTCGACACCACCACAACTTCCACCAGATGGAAGAGCCTTGCCATAGGCTGGCGGTGGGCCTGCAACCGGACACCTACGTGCCGCCCCATCGGCACCTGAGTACGGACAAGGCCGAAAGCTTGCTTGTGCTGCAAGGCAGCCTGGGTTTGCTGGTGTTCAGCGCAACGGGCGAAGTGCTCGCCAAGCGTGTGATGCAGGCCGGTGGTGAATGCGCCGGTGTCGATCTTCCGCCCGGTGTATTTCACGGTTTGGTGGTGCTGGAGCCCGACACCGTGATGTTCGAGTGCAAGGCTGGCCCTTATCGTCCGGTGGGCGAGGGCGAACTGGCTGACTGGGCGCCCCGCGAAGGCGATGCCGGCGTGGCCGAGTATCAACGCTGGATGCTTGCCCAGTTCGATTGAGCTACAGTGCTGGGCCCATCTTGCCGGAGCGGCCCATGAGCCTGTTGATACGCACCTGCGCCGCCCTGGCGCTGACCCTCAGCCTGCCGCTGGCCGCCGCGCCTGCACCGATGCACAGCCAGTTCCTGCCCTCGGACGACCTGAGCCTGCGCGCCGAAGCGCCGGACCAGCAACAATTGCTGCAAGTCACCGAGTACGCGGTGGTGGTGGGCAACCAGCGCCAGTCCAGCCAACAGCCGATCCCGGTGACCTCGCCGCTGATGATCCGCCTCAAGGGCAAGCCCCTGAACAAAGGTGCGACCATCGCCCAAGTGGTGCTCAATTTTGATGCTGAGAGCAAAAGCCTGAAAAAGCCCGCTTTCGATGACAAGAGCAAGACGTTGACCTTGTCGTACCCGGTGGCCCAGTACCGCGTGATTGTCGACTTGCTGCGCAATGACACGGTGTATGTGCAGTTCCTCAGTTATGCCAACGGGCATATCTGGGCGGATTTGCATACCGGAGCCGTTCGCGCGAAGTAGTCAGGCGACACAGATTCCGTTATGTGGATGCAATTGATGTGGGAGCTGGCTTGCCTGCGATAGCGTTGTCTCAGTGACAGAGGGGCCAGTTGACCCACCGCTATCGCAGGCAAGCCAGCTCCCACATAAGTGTTTGGTTGTTTTCGAAGGTGGTGTCTGGCAGGTAAACTTCAGGCCCCGTGTAAATGTCTGCAGGCTGGAGTCGGTAATGCGTAAAGATAAGAAACAGGTGATTGGTGACGAGATCGGCGACGATCAGATCAAGTTGTTCCTGGACTTCGAGCCGGTCGACGCGACTTCCCCGTCCCTGCACAAACTGATCAAGGCCTACCGTGGCCTGCGTATCGACGATTTCGAGCGGTTCCTGGGGTTTTTCAAGGAAGCGGGCCTGGACCTCGACGGCAAGGATGAGCATGGCCAGACCTTCGTCGACCTGATCAAGGACCAGCGCCACGCGGACGAGTACATCGTACTGATCGAAAACGCTCGCGGCTGATTATCCGAGACATAAAAAAACGCCCCGCTCTCAGGTTGAGAGCGGGGCGTTTTTCATGGTGCCTCAAGCGTAGCTTTCGGTCTCGGCGGCAGGCTCAACCAGTTCCAGGCTGATGTTGTTCTGCGCATTGATCTTGCGATACAGCTCGGCATCCGTCTCCAGGACCGTTTCCCGCGCCGGGAAAATTTCCTGCAGCTTGGCGGCCCATTCACCCGCGGCTTTGCTTGGGAAGCACTTCTCGATCAGTTCCAGCATGATCGAAACGGTCACCGAAGCACCTGGGGACGCGCCCAGCAGGGCAGCCAACGAACCGTCTTTGGCCGCGACCAGCTCGGTGCCGAATTGCAGCACGCCGCCTTTTTTCGGGTCTTTCTTGATGATCTGCACCCGTTGGCCGGCCACTTCCAGGCGCCAGTCTTCGGCTTTTGCCTCCGGGTAGAAGCGACGCAGGGATTCCAGGCGCTGTTCCATCGACTGGCGCACTTCGCTGACCAAGTACTTGGTCAGGTCCATGTTGTCGCGGGCCACGGCGAGCATCGGGCCGATGTTGCCGGCGCGAATCGACATCGGCAGGTCGAGGAACGAGCCGTGCTTGAGGAACTTGGTCGTAAAACCGGCGTATGGTCCGAACAACAGGGACTTCTTGCCGTCCACCACACGGGTGTCCAGGTGCGGTACGGACATCGGCGGCGAACCCACGGCGGCCTGGCTGTAGACCTTGGCCTGGTGGTGCTTGACCACTTCCGGGTTGTCGCAACGCAGCCATTGGCCGCTGACCGGGAAGCCGCCAAAGCCTTTGCTCTCTTCGATGCCCGAGGCTTGCAGCAGCGGCAGGGCCGCGCCACCGGCGCCGAGGAACACGAACTTGGCGTCCACTTCACGGCTGTTGCCGCTGTTGACGTCCTTGATGCTCACGGTCCAGCCCGCGCCGTTGCGCTTGAGGCCGGTGACGCGCTTGCAATACTTGACCTGGGCGTCGGGCGAGCTGGTCAGGTGGCCGAGCAATTGGTTGGTCAGTGCGCCGAAGTTGACGTCGGTGCCGTTCATGACACGGGTGGCCGCGATTTTTTCGTCGAGCGGGCGGCCCGGCATCATCAGCGGCATCCACTCGGCCATTTCGCTACGGTCTTCGGTGTAGTGCATGTCCGAAAACGCGTGGTGCTGGCTGAGGGATTCAAAGCGCTTCTTGAGGAAAGACACGCCTTTGTCGCCCTGCACGAAGCTCAGGTGCGGCACCGGGCTGATAAAGGATTTCGACGAGCCAAAGGTGCCCTTTTTAGTCAGGTACGCCCAGAATTGCTTCGACACCTCGAACTGGGTGTTGATGTGCACGGCTTTCTTGATGTCGATGGAGCCATCGGCGGCCTGGGGTGTGTAGTTCAGCTCACACAGCCCGGCATGGCCGGTCCCGGCGTTGTTCCACGGGTTGGAACTTTCCGCGGCACCCGAATCCATCAGCTCAACGACTTCCAGCTTGAGACCGGGGTCGAGCTCTTTGAGCAGTACGGCCAGGGTGGCACTCATGATGCCGGCCCCTACCAGTACTACGTCGACTGCTTCGTTATGCGCCATTTAACGCGTCTCCAAAATCTGCAGCACCAAATTGACGGCATGGCTGCCAGGAGTGACGGGGCGGTTCACGTGTTGCCCCAGGTTACCCATGGCCAGGATCGCCATGTCCGATTCGCAATTCTTTGCATGTTCAGCGCACGCTTCCTGCCGGGCTAATCTGCCTATGAACGCATTCATGGGCGCCTGTGGCAATTCGACTTATGGTCAAAGCGTGCGATTCGTGCAACCAATCCGTAGCGGACAGGCTCAAGCTCCGGTTTTTAAGGCGTGCTCGGTCCTGTGTGGTTGGGCTGTTCCAGACGCTGATGGTGCTTGTACAAACGCCAAACTATTCATTTGCTCGCCACACTCTTGTGAAGTTGTGAAAACCCGTTTTTTCACGCTCTTTTGAAGACGTGAACCTCAAAAAAGGGCTGCCCCAGCTTGGCACCTGGCCCCTAGCCGACACGCGGCAAAACGGGCAAACAACTCAAGTGGCCGAGCGCAATGGCAGCTCTGGCAGATTCGGTAAAGGCGGGTGGTTTGCAATGAAAACAGCAAGCGCGCCAGCTTCACTCGATCTGTGTGGGCGGCTCTCTGTGGGCGATTGGGGGGTTAGTGCCGAGGCATTAACGATGCTGCGAGGCCCGATCAGGAGACGTCCTTATAATCGGGGGGAGATTGTAGCGAAGAACGCCAAGGAAATGGGCGTGTTTTATGACTTTTATTAGGTGTTCGGTCAGGCGGCCAACGGCTGGTGCCGGGGCGACCGCGCAGGACGCGGGCTGACGCGGGCACGGGCCGGCAATGGGTGGTGCATCCAGCTCAGGCGGATTTCATCGATTTCCACCCAACCGTCACCTACAGGAGGCTGGCTGCATTCTTTGAAGACCTGGCAACGACCTTGCGCATCCAGCAGGGCGAACTGGCGAAGGGCGGGCTTGCGCGTAAACAGTGACCAGAGAAAATGCATGGTGTCAGACCTCCTGAGATTGGGGCCAAGCTTGCCTGTCGGGCATGACGAGCCTGTGTATCAGTCGTGACATATCAGTGACATCGAACCGCTAGAGTCCACGCGGGTCTCAGGTTGTAACTGGCGCTAGTTCCCGGCACAGGCGCACCGCTATACTGCCGGCCTGTCGGACCCTGATTTCTGGAGAGAAAAGCATGTTGCAACGCCTGTTGTTCGGTTTGATCACTGTGACCAGTTTGACCCTGGTTGGCTGCGCCAACAGCCCGCAACAACTGACCCCGGAACCGAAGATCACCACGCAGCTGGCCCCTGTGGGCCACGGCCAGCCGGTGTCGGTGCGTGTGGTGGATGGTCGTCCGTCACCAACCCTCGGCTCGCGCGGTGGCTTGTACCCGGAAACTGCTCTGGTTTCGGTGAATGCCCAGGACGTGCTGCCCAAGTTGCAGGCCCAGGCTGAAGCCGCCGTGCGTTTGCTGGGTTTTACCCCAAGCCCCAACGCGCCGGGTGCGCCGCAGCTGACCATCACTCTGGCTGAACTGAAGTATCAGTCGCCTAAAGACGGCCTGTACGTGACCGAGGCGTCCATCGGCGCGACCTTCAAGTCCGACGTCAGCGCCGGCACCCGTCGCTACAGCGGTCGCTACGGCGCGTCCCTGAACCAGCGTTTCGGCATGTCGCCGAACCAGGAAACCAACACCAAGCTGGTCAGCGACGTCCTCAGTGATGCCTTGACCCGCCTGTTCAAGGACCCAAGCATCGGTTCGTTGCTCAGCTCGCAGTAAGCGATTCAGCAAAAAGCCGGGCTCAGTAATGAGCCCGGCTTTTTTTCGTCTCCAGTTTCACGCGGCGGTGTCGATACAGAAATCCAGCAGGCTCACCCCTGTCAGCAGATCGGTCTCCGGCAGGTCCGCATGCTGGTGGCCGCCAAGGGCGCAATACACCAGCCAGTGGCGATCCTGGACGTTGAAGGCCAGGCCGCCAACCAGTGCTTCTTGCTCATCACTTTGGGTGATCAGGTACAGCCGATCCTGGTTTTGCGCGTGCAGCATGACAAGCTCCTAAGCGTCGAAGGGCAACAGAGTGGCTTGTTAAGGTGACGTTCAGGTGACGGCGTAAATTACTGGATACATTAGCCGTCAATGGAGGAGGGAGCATTTACGGCGCCGGAGGCCACTATCGTTCAGGTTTGTATCTGAACCGATACCAAAATACTGTTCTACCGAGGTTTGCGATGGCGCTGCCTGCACTTTTTATCAACGTTGTTGCGTTAGCCGTGGCCTGCCCGGGTGCTGCGCTGCTGTTCATAACGCGCCTGCGCGAACAGCGCGCAATGGCCGACCTGACCGCGCAAGGTGAAGACCGCGGGATCGACCAACCGATGTTGTTTCTGGATGTGCGCACCGAGCGGGCGCATCGTCTGGCTTACCGAATTGGGTTCGCCTGTCTTGGGCTGGCGCTGGCCATCTCCTGGCTCAGCACCCGCCTCTAAAACGCCACAACACAAATGTGGGAGCGAGCAAGCCCGCTCCCACATTTTGATCAGTGTTTACAAAGGTATTCCGGCTTTGACCCGATACTGATTACGCACCGGCGTTGCATATTGCACCACCAGAAACGGTCGGTGCTCGGCCGGGCATTCGTTCAAGCGCCGCTCCCACTCCGCCTTGGCCTTGGCCAGTTCGTCCGCCGGGAACACTTCGGCGGCGGTCGGCACCTGCAATTGCGGGTCGGCATCGCTCCACTGGGCGTAGGCCAGGTAATGCACCGGGAACAAGCGGTATCCGCCGAGAATCTGCCGGTCCATTTCTGCGGCCAGCAGCTTGGTGTCTTCGAAGCGCTCGGTGATCGGTGGTGCGAAGTTGATGTGCACCCGACCCTTGTAGCCGGTGATACCGAGGGCGATGCTCACGTCATCCTCGCCCGGCGCCTTGCTGTAGGTGCCGGTGGTGGCGCGGATGTAGAGTTCGCGGGCCTTGGCGGTATCGCACGGGTCATATTCGTAGCTGATGGACACCGGCGTCAGGTTCAACGACTGGATCACCTCGGCAAACGGCTCATCCTTGCGGCTGACATGGAACATCTTGAGGATCGCTGATTCGGTGCGATCATCCCCATCCTTGGCGCGGCCTTCAGCCTGGGCGATCCAGATCGACGCCCCGTCGTTGCGGATCGAATGGTTGATATAGGCCGACAGCAGGTTGAATGCCGCCATCTTTTCCTTTCGCCCGGTGATCGAGCGGTGCACGATAAAGCTCTTGTTCAGGCGCATCAGGTCGCTGACGAACGGCTTTTGCAGCAGGTTGTCGCCAATGGCGATGCGCGGCGTCGGCAGGCCGGCGTGGTACACGGCATAGTTGACGAAGGCCGGGTCCATCACGATATCGCGGTGGTTGGCCAGGAACAGGTAAGCCGTGCCGGACTTGAGCTGCTCGACGCCCGTGTAGGTCACGCCGTCGGTCGCCCGGTCAATGGTGTGGTCGACGTAGTATTCGACTTTGTCCTGCAGCGTGGCCACGGTGGTGACGCCGGCGAACTCACGGCGCAATTTGCGGGCGATCATCGGCTTGAGCAGCCAGCCCAGGGCGCCGGCAAAGCGCGGGAAGCGGAAGTGGGTCAGGATGTCCAGAAAGGCCTTGTCACTGAACAGACGTGCCAGCACTGCCGGGACTTCGCTGTCGTTGTAAGGTCGGATGGTATCGAATTCGCCCATCATGCTCTCTTGTTAGAAACGGCTAGGGTAAGTAAAGGAAATACCAGGGTGCGGACTGAGGAATGGCCCCAGCCGGAAATAGCCCTGTAAATAGACCGGCGATTATACGCACAAGTCACCTTGGAGGCTGCGATGCTGGAAAATGCGACGTACGATTGTCCTTATTGCGGTGAAGAGGTCGAGACAACCGTGGATTTGTCTGGCGGTGACCAGACGTATATTGAAGACTGCCAGGTCTGTTGCCGGCCGATCACTTTCGATCTGCAGGTGCATGGTGACGAGTGGATGCTCGAAACCCGAAGCGAAAACGAATAACGGATACATCCATGCAGCGAATCTACGAACCGGAAAACCTGATGGAAGGCGAGCTGCTGCAACAGATGCTCGCCAGCGAAGGCATCGAGGCGCACCTGGTGGGTCGGCATTTGCTCGGCGGTACCGGCGAATTGCCCATCTTCGGCCTGCTGGGCCTGGAGGTGGACAATGACCGGGCTGCGGCTGCCCGCGAGCTGATTACCGCCTACATCGGCGCACAACCGCTACCCGGTGACGAACCCGACAGCTTCCCCGACGTGCTGGTCTGTTAGGCTGTCGGTCGGTTTACCCAAGAGTCGTGTTGCCCCATGTGTGGACGTTATGCCCTGTTTCGCTGGAATCCCGCCTTCGCTGCTTTGCCGGGCTTCCCGGCCGACCAGCAGGCTCAGTGGAACATTTCCCCGAATGATTCGGTGCTGATCCAGCGCGCCACCGACGGCCAGCGCACGCTGGCCCGCGCCCGTTGGGGCCTTACGCCGCCGTGGTTGACCGATCTTTCCCGCACGCCCGCCCATGCCCGCGCCGAAACCCTGGCCGAACAACCGATGTTCCGCGAAGCGTTCCGTCAGCGCCGTTGCCTGCTGCCCGCCAATGGGTTCTACGAATGGCGCGGCACCCAGCGTAAACGCCCGTACTGGCTGACACCGGGGGAGGGCTCCACGTTGTTTTTCGCCGCGATCTGGGAAGCCTATCCGGTGCAGGAGCAGGTGTGGCTGAGCACGGCGGTGGTGACCCAAGCGGCGCAGGCCCAGCGTCGCCCGCTGATTCTGGATGAGGCCGGACAGGCAGCCTGGCTCAATCCCGAGACGCCGTTGCATGTATTGCAAGGCCTGCTGGCCAGTGAACCCGTCGCGTTGCGCGAGCGAGTGCTGGCCAACATGGTCAACGATCCGAAGCTCAACGGGCCGGAGTGCCTGACCCCGGCTTAGACCTTGAACTGATTGATCAGCCGGCGCTGCTGCTCCGCCAGCTTGGTCAAGTCCGCACTGGCCGCGCTGGATTCATCCGCGCCGCCTGCTACTTCATTGGCCACCTGGCCGATATTGATCACGTTGCGATTGATGTCCTCGGCCACCGCGCTCTGTTCTTCGGCGGCACTGGCGATCTGGGTGTTCATGTCGTTGATCACCGAGACTGCCTGGGTGATCGTTTCCAGCGCTTCGGCCGCCTTGGCCGCGTGTTGCACGCTTTCATCGGTGCGGTTCTGGCTGTCCTCCATCACCCGCACCACGTCCCGCGTGCCTTGTTGCAACTGCTGGATCATGGTCTGGATTTCTTCGGTGGCCTTCTGGGTCTTTTGCGCCAGGTTGCGCACTTCGTCGGCGACCACGGCAAACCCACGGCCTTGCTCGCCAGCCCGCGCCGCCTCGATGGCCGCATTGAGCGCCAGCAGGTTGGTCTGTTCGGCAATCCCGCGAATCGCCGTGAGGATGGCGTTGATGTTCTCGCTGTCCTTGGCCAACGCCTGCACGACACCGACTGCCTTGCCGATTTCCTCGGCCAGTGCGCCGATGGAGGTGGAGGTGTCGCGCACAATGCGCATGCCCTGGCTGGCGGCCTGGTCGGCGTGGCTGGCGGCTTGGGCGGCCTGGGTGGCGTTGCGCGCAACATCTTGCGCAGTCGCGGTCATCTCATGCACAGCGGTGGCGACCTGGTCGATTTCCACCATCTGTTTGTGTACGCCCTGGTTGGTGCGGATCGCGATGTCGGCGGTGTGCTCTGACGAATCGCTGACCTTCTGCACCGAACTCACCACCTGGGTGATCATGCCCTGCAGCTTGATCAAGAAGGTGTTGAAGCCGCTGGCGATCGCGCCCAGTTCATCGGCGCGGTCACTGGTCAGGCGCCGTGTCAGGTCGCCTTCGCCCTGGGCGATGTCATTGAGCATCGCGACCATTTGCTTGAGCGGACGAGCAATGCCGTGGCCGACCAGCCAGATCACCAGCAAGCCGATACCGGCGATCAACAAACCGGCGATGGTCATGCCGAAGATGTCAGTCTTGCGCTGAGCTTCCAGGTCGCTTTGCAGCTTCTGCGAATCGGCCATCACGGCGCTGAGGGGCAGTTGCAGCATCAGCGTCCAGCGTGCGTCGGCCTGGCCGATATTGAACGGTAGGAACAGTTCGATATGCCCGTGTTCCTTGTCGATGTCGTAGCGCACTTCGCCGACTTTCAACTGGCCGAGGTTGGCCAGTTCATTGTTGTCGAGTAGGTCGGTGGCCTTTTCGCCGAGCTTGCTGGCGTCCTTGGTGTAGGCCACCAGGCGACCGTTGCTGGAGATCAGCGCGAGTTCACCGGCGCCGTTGTAGAGTTTTTGATCGGCGCTGGTGAGCATGTCCTGGATGAAGTTGACCGACAGGTCGGCACCGACGATGCCTTGGAAGGTGCCGTCGATCATGATCGGTTCGATGAACGAAGCCAGCATCACCATCGCGTTGCCCACCTTATAAGGGGCAGGGTCGATGGCGCAGGCCTTTTTGTTTTCCTTGGAGCAGAGGTAGTACTCACTCGCGCGCACGCCAGTGGAGAGGATGTTCTGGTCGTTGACATCGGCGAGCTTGTCCAGGCCCAGGCTGCCATCGGCGTTGCGATACCACCAGGGAAGGAAGCGGCCGTCTGCGGCCATGCCGACAATGGGGGTGTTCACGTAGGCTGCGTCGTTGTGATCGATCGCATTGGGCTCCCAGCCGATGTAGGCGCCGAGGATCTTCGGGTTGCGCACCACGGTTTCATGCAGGAGGTTGATCAGTTGCTCGCGGCCGATTTGCAGGGCCGGCTCGCCCTTGGCGTCTTTCATGCCGAGCAGGGCGTTGGCGGTGGCCAGGCTCTTGGCGGTCACCAAGGGGGCTTCCAGTTCGCGCTGGATCAAGGTGGCCTGGGTTTGCGCCAGGGCGGTCAGGCGCTGCTCGATGATCTGGTCGAATTGCACCTGGGTGCGATCCTGCACCATTTCTTGGGTCCGCGCTCCGGCAAACAAGGCGTACAGCACCAGCACCGCGACCACGCTCAGGACAATCGCCCCGGCCAGTGCCGCGACAGAAAATTGGATCGACTTGAATTTCATGAAAACTCCGGGCACAGGGGAGAGAATCCGCCTTTTTGTATCGGCCACGGGCGCGCTGGGCATGAGGGGGTGTCCTGCAAAAATGTTCGGGGTGTCGCAAATGGAAAGCCCGTCGCCGTTATTGGGGCCGTGGGATGTATCCGAAAATCAGCGGTTACACGTCTGGTGTATCTGGCGTCGATACAAACGAGCGCCTACGATACGCGCCATGTTTTAAGGGCGTGTTTTCAGGGAGAGGTTCATGAAGAAGTCATTGGTAGTTAGCGGTCTGGTTGCAGCGATGCTGCTGGCCGGGTGTCAGTCGGTCAACACCACCAGCGGCGGCGCCGTTGGGGTTGAGCGCAAGCAGTACATGTTCAGCATGCTGTCGAGTCAGGAAGTCGACCAGATGTATGCCCAGTCCTACCAGCAGACCCTGGGGGAGGCCAGCAGCAAGGGCCAACTGGACAAGACCAGCGCCAACGCCAAGCGCGTGCAGGCCATCGCCAACCGCTTGATCGCCCAGGCGCCGACTTTCCGTGCGGATGCCGCGCAGTGGAAGTGGGAAGTGAACCTGATCAAGAGCGACGAGATGAACGCCAACTGCGGGCCTGGCGGCAAGATCTTTGTGTACAGCGCCTTGATCGACAACCTCAAGCTCACCGATGACGAGCTGGCCGCCGTGATGGGCCATGAAATCGCCCACGCCTTGCGTGAACACGGCCGTGAAGCCATGTCCAAGGCCTACGGGATCGAGATGGCCAAGCAGGGCGCCGGTGCGTTGTTCGGCCTCGGCCAAGACAGCTTGGCATTAGCCGATACCGTGGCCAACTACGGCATGACCTTGCCCAACAGCCGCAGCAATGAAAACGAAGCGGACCTGATCGGCCTGGAGCTCTCGGCCCGTGCCGGCTACAACCCGAACGCGGCTATCACGCTGTGGAACAAGATGGCCAAGGCTTCGGAAGGTGCGCCGCCGGAGTTCATGAGTACTCACCCGGCGTCCGACAGCCGAATCGCCTCGTTGCAGGCGGCGATTCCGAAGGTGATGCCGCTCTACCAGCAGGCAAAAAAATCCTGAGTTAACGCAGATCAATGTGGGAGCCGGGCTTGCCCGCGATGCAGGCGGCTCGGTCTCTCAGTTGCACCGGGTTGCTGCCATCGCAGGCAAGCCAGCTCCCACAGGGATCGGGTTTGCAGCCTTAGATCCAGCCGCTGCTTTGCATGGCTTTGTACACGGCCACAATCGCCAGGATGAAAAACGCTGACGCCGCCAGTCGACGAATCAAGGTCAACGGCAGTTTCTCCGCTGCAAAATTCCCCGCCAAGACCACCGGCACGTTGGCAATCAGCATGCCCAGGGTCGTCCCGATAATCACCAGCCACAACTCCGGGTACTGCGCCGCCAGCATCACCGTGGCGATCTGCGTCTTGTCACCGATTTCCGCGAGGAAGAATGCGATCAGTGTGGTCAGGAACGGGCCGAATTTGCGTGTGGTGCTGGCTTCGTCATCGTCGAGTTTGTCTGGAACCAGTGTCCACAAGGCCGTGGCGCAGAAACTCGCTGCGAGGATCCAGTGCAACACTGCATCCGAGAAGAAACTGCCGAACCAGGCTCCCACTGCACCAGCGGCCGCATGGTTGGCCAGGGTCGCGGCGACGATGCCGGCGATGATCGGCCAGGGTTTGCGAAAGCGTGCGGCAAGGATGAGCGCGAGCAGTTGCGTCTTGTCGCCGATTTCGGCCAAGGCAACGATTGCGGTAGGAACGAGTAATGAATCCAGCATCAGGTAAGTTTCCAGGGGCGGGTCGACACGGCTATGACACGTACAGCCTTCCCGCCCCGGGTAAGGTGTGCGTGTCATAGGTCTTGTCAAACCCCGGTCCGTCTGTGCGGACTCCTGGGTCGCATACGCCATGGTCTGCTGACCAAGTATGTTGACGTATGCCGGACGAGCGTGGCGCTCGTGGGAGACTACTCCCCTAGGACGGAGCGGATTCTGCCTAGGCAAAATCCATTCGGCAAGCCTTCTTTTTTAAACGCCCGTCAGCCGCGCTTGGCACGGTAGATGCGAAAACCGTTGCCCTCGGCCTTGATCGCGCACACGCCCAGGTGCTCTTCGATCAGTGGTTGGTACTTGAGGAAGCTGTTGGCAACCAGGCGGAGTTCGCCGCCTTTTGCCAGGTGTTTCGCCGCTTTTCGCAGCAGGTTCTCAGTGGCGAAATAATCGGTATGCACACCGACATGGAACGGTGGATTGCTCAAAATCGCGTTCAAACCCATCGGTGCCGCGTCGATGCCATCGCCGGTCAATACCTCGGCTTCCAGACCATTGGCGGCCAGGGTCAAGCGACTGCTGGCGGCGGCGAAGGCATCCACGTCGAGCATCGTCACCATGTTGTGCGGATAGCGCCGTTTGACCGCAGCCCCCAGCACGCCAGCGCCACAACCAAAGTCCAGCAGATGACCGCTTGGCAGTTTGTCCAGATGTTCCAGCAGCAGCTCGGTGCCACGATCCAGGCGCCCGTGGCTGAACACCCCCGGCAAGCTCACCACCTTCAGCGGGCCCTCGGCCAACGGCACGTCGAAGACCTGCGCGAGGCTCTCCAGCTCAGCCGCTTGCGGGGCGTTGACCACGGTGATCTGCCACAGTTGGCAATGCCGCGCGCTGTCGAGTTTGCGCGGTTTGCCGAAGGGGATTAGCTGTTTGGCGGCGCTTTCGATCCCGGCTTTCTTCTCGCCGACCAAAAACAGCTCGGCGCCGGGCAAGCGCGAGGCCACGGCGTTGAGCAGGTAGTCGGTGAGGTCCTTGGACTTGGGCAGGAAGATCACTGCGGTATCAAACGCCCGCTCCGGCACGTTTACGCCGAACTGGCTGCGTTCAGGGAAGCGTGCATCGAGCGCCGCCTGATCACCGGCATGCCAACACCAGCCGTGAGCGTTGGGTAGACGACCCAGCAGGTCGTCGGCAGGCAACCCCACCAACAGCAGGTTGCCTTGAAAAAGTTCGGCCTGGCGAAGCAGTACTTCACTGCGCGGATCCATGGTCTGCTCCTTGAAAAGGGGCGCAGTTTATCAACTGACGACGCGCAGCGGGGCCCCGTTGAAAAAGCCCCGGGCGTTTTCCGCCAGTTGGCCGACGATGCGCTGGCGCGCTTCGCGACTGCCCCAGGCGTTGTGTGGGGTCACGATCAGCCGAGGGATGTCACCGGCCAACAGCGGATTGCCATCCACCGGTGGTTCCACGCTCAGTACATCGGTGGCCGCGCCGCCCAGATGGCCGCTGCGCAAGGCGTCCGCCAGGGCCTGCTCATTGATCAAACCACCGCGCGCCGTGTTGACCACAAACGCGCCAGGTTTGAGCAGCGCCAGCTCGCGGGCGCCGATAAAGTCGCGGGTGTGTTCGTTGAGCGGGCAGTGCAGGGTGAGTGCGTCCACCTGCGCCAGCAACTCATCCAGCGGCACGCGGTCAGCGCGGGCCGGGCGGCCTGGAATCGCGCCGAGCAGGACACGCATGCCGAACGCTTCAGCCAGTCGCGCGACGGCGCCGCCCAATTCGCCATGGCCGAGCAGGCCGAGGGTCTTGCCTTCCAGTTCCACAATCGGATGGTCCAGCAGGCAGAACTGCTTGGCCTCCTGCCACTTGCCGGCGCTCACGTCTCTTTGGTAATCCTTCAAGCGCGTCGCCAGGTTGAGCAACAGCATGATCGTGTGCTGCGCCACCGACGGCGTGCCATAGCCCTGGCAGTTGCTCACGGTGATGCCATGGGCGCGGGCGGCGTCGAGGTCGACGTTGTTGGTGCCGGTGGCCGACACCAGGATCAGCTTGAGGTCCGGGCAGGCCGCCAGGGTTGCGGTGTTGAGGGCGATCTTGTTGCTGATGACCACGTGGGCACCTTGCACGCGTTCAATCACATTCTGCGGCGTGGTGCCGGTAAACAGCTGCAACTCGCTGAAGGTGTCTCGCAGCTCGCTGAGGTCGAGGTCCCCCAGGTCCAGGGACGGGTGATCAAGGAAGACGGCGCGGCGATTGTTCGTCATCAACTGTACCTTTTGCGACAGGGTTCGAAGGCGTAATCTCCCGAGCCTATCAGATGAAATAATCAGTTACTTAATTGGAGTGAGCATGTACGCCGCCGAATTTTTGACCGTAGCCCTGATTCACTTGTTGGCGGTGGCCAGCCCCGGCCCGGATTTCGCGGTAGTGGTGCGTGAAAGCGTGACCCACGGCCGTCGCGCCGGAACCTGGACTGCGCTGGGCGTCGGCTCGGCGATTTTTCTGCACGTAGGTTATTCGTTGCTCGGTATCGGCTTGATCGTGTCCCAGTCCATCGTGCTGTTCAACGCCCTGAAATGGGCGGCCGCCGCCTACCTGCTTTACATCGGCTTCAAGGCCCTGCGCGCGCAGCCGGCCAAGCCTGTAGCTGAGGGCGAGTTGCATCGCGAAGCGGGCGAGCGCACGCCGCGTGGTGCGTTTACCGCCGGTTTCGTGACCAATGGCTTGAACCCCAAGGCCACGCTGTTCTTCCTGTCGTTGTTCACCGTGGTGATCAACCCCCACACACCGCTAGCGATCCAGGCCGGTTACGGTGTGTACCTGGCAGTGGCGACGGCGTTGTGGTTCTGCCTGGTGGCGATGCTGTTCAGCCAGCAGCGCGTGCGTGCCGGGTTTGCGCGGATGGGCCACTGGTTCGATCGGACCATGGGCGCAGTGTTGATTGCCATCGGCGTGAAACTGGCATTCACCAGCATGAAATAGGCTGGATGCTGGCGCAAAGCTAGCATTCATTGGGGGCTGCAAATCATTCCTTTGGCTGATTTGGCTGAAACATATGCGCTCTACAGTGCAGTTCTTTCAGCCAAGACCGCGCAGTCATAAAAGGGATTCGTATGTTGCAGACCCGTGTTATCCCGCCCGCCGAAGGTGCGTACCAATATCCGCTGTTGATCAAACGCCTGTTGATGTCCGGCACCCGCTATGAAAAGACCCGGGAAATCGTCTACCGCGACAAACTGCGCTACACCTACCCCACCCTGATCGAGCGCGTTGCGCGCCTGGCCAATGTGCTGACTGAAGCGGGCGTGAAGGCCGGTGATACCGTGGCGGTGATGGACTGGGACAGCCATCGTTACCTGGAATGCATGTTTGCCATCCCGATGATTGGCGCGGTGATCCACACCATCAACGTGCGCCTGTCGCCGGAACAGATCCTCTACACCATGAACCACGCCGAGGACCGCTTTGTGCTGGTCAACAGTGAGTTCGTGGGGCTTTACCAGGCAATTGCCGGGCACCTGACCACGGTCGACAAGACCCTGCTGCTCACCGATGGCGAGTCCAAGACCGCCGAGCTGCCCAACCTGGTGGGTGAGTACGAAACACTGCTCGCCGCCGCCAGCCCGAAGTATGACTTCCAGGACTTCGACGAACACTCCGTTGCCACCACCTTCTACACCACCGGCACCACCGGTAACCCCAAAGGCGTGTATTTCACCCACCGCCAGTTGGTGCTGCACACCATCGGTGTGGCGACCATTATGGGCAGCGTCGACAGCGTGCGGTTGCTCGGCACCAATGACGTGTACATGCCGATTACGCCGATGTTCCACGTGCACGCCTGGGGCTTGCCGTACGTGGCGACCATGCTCGGCCTGAAGCAGGTCTACCCTGGCCGCTACGACCCGGAATACCTGGTGGAGCTGTGGCGCAAGGAAAAGGTCACTTTTTCCCACTGCGTACCGACCATCCTGCAAATGGTGCTCAATGCCAAGGCTGCCCAGGACGTAGATTTCGGTGGCTGGAAAATCGTCATCGGCGGCAGTGCGCTCAATCGTTCGCTGTATGAAGCCTCCAAGGCGCGTGGCATCCAGTTGACCGCCGCGTATGGCATGTCCGAGACCGGGCCGCTGGTGTCCTGCGCCCACCTCAACGAAGAGTTGATGGCTGGCAGCGAGGATGAACGCACGACTTACCGCATCAAGGCCGGCGTGCCCGGGCCGTTGGTGGAAGCCGCGATCATTGATGGCGACGGCAACTTCCTACCGGCCGACGGTGAGTCCCAGGGTGAGCTGGTGCTGCGCGCGCCATGGCTCAGCGAAGGCTATTTCAACGAGCCGCAAAAGGGCGCCGAGCTGTGGGAAGGTGGCTGGATGCACACCGGCGACGTGGCCACGCTGGATGCGTTCGGTGTGATCGACATCCGCGACCGCATCAAGGATGTGATCAAGACCGGCGGCGAGTGGATCTCGTCCCTGGCCCTCGAAGACCTGGTCAGCCGCCACCCCGCGGTACGCGAAGTAGCGGTGGTGGGCATTGCCGATCCGCAGTGGGGCGAGCGTCCGTTTGCATTGCTGGTGGTGCGTGATGGCCATGTGATAGGGGCCCGTGAGCTCAAGGAACACCTCAAGCCGTTCGTGGAGTTGGGCCACTTGAGCAAGTGGGCGATTCCGAGCCAGATCGCCGTTGTTACGGAAATTCCCAAGACGAGTGTAGGAAAACTCGACAAAAAACGTATCCGTATCGACATCATCGAATGGCAGGCCAACAACAGCACCTTCCTGTCCACCCTGTGACGCCCCCCGCCGTGCCCTTTCGGGCACGGCAATGCTCTATCTGGCGCCTTTACTTGTGATTTGCCGATTTTCAGCCATCCTTGCCGCGTCGGCTTCCGCCGACGTGGCGAAAGGGTCGTGGCAGACGGGTCGGTGATGCAAATCACACTTTAGAGGGATCAAGCACTACCCCCTGCTGGCTATAGTCCCTTCCAGAGTTTTTCACGGATGTTCCGCTTCGGGCCATGGGGGCTCGGCTGCCGAGCGGCATTGGAATCGTTGTATTCCGGCCGTTACACGCATCACAGAAAGAACTCACTGCCATAACAATAATGCACATGGAGTAGCGTCGATGACCTCAGTAAACCAGTTCTGGCGCCGGGCAAGACTGCCCCTGGCCGTCAGTCTCGCTTCTACGCTCGCCGGGCCCGCATTCGGCGTCAGTTTCAATATCGGTGAAATCGAAGGGAGCTTTGACTCGTCGCTTTCCGTGGGGGCGAGCTGGTCGACAGCCAAGCCCAACAAAGATCTCATTGGTGCGAACAACGGTGGTCGTGGCCTGTCCCAGACTTCCGATGACGGTCACCTGAACTTCAAGCGCGGTGAGACCTTCTCGAAGATCTTCAAGGGCATCCATGACCTGGAGCTGAAGTACGGCGATACCGGCGTGTTTGTGCGCGGCAAATACTGGTATGACTTTGAACTCAAGGATGAAAACCGTGAGTTCAAGGACATCAGCGACAACAACCGTAAAGAGGGCGCCAAGTCATCGGGTGGTCAGATTCTCGACGCGTTTGTCTATCACAACTATGCGATTGCCGATCAGCCGGGCAGTGTGCGGTTTGGTAAGCAGGTAGTGAGCTGGGGTGAAAGTACTTTCATTGGCGGCGGCATCAACTCCATCAACCCGATCGACGTGTCCGCGTTCCGTCGTCCGGGGGCCGAGATCAAGGAAGGCTTGATTCCGGTCAACATGTTCTATGTGTCGCAGACCCTGACCGATAACTTGTCGGCAGAAGCGTTTTACCAGTTGGAGTGGGACCAGACGGTAACGGACAACTGCGGAACGTTTTTCTCCCAGCCAGATATTATTTCGGATGGCTGTACCGATAACCTGCGTGTCTTGAACAAGCGTTCGCGGATTCCTGCAGCGGCTTACCCGACCCTCAATCGCTTTGGGGTTGATGTCAACGAAGAAGGGGTGAAAGTCGCTCGTGGCGGTGACAAGGATGCCCGAGACAGCGGGCAGTTCGGGTTTGCTTTCCATTACAACTATGAGCCGTTGGACACGGAGTTCGGCGCCTTTTTCATGAATTATCACAGCCGTGCGCCGATCTTCAGTGCTCGCGGTGCATCCCAGTCTCTCTACGACCTGCTCAACAACCCAGGCACGCCTGCGGCGCTGCGGCAATTGGCGCCTGTAATCGTCGCCGGCAATTCCCAGTATTTTGTCGAGTACCCTGAAGATATTCGCCTCTATGGCTTGAGCTTCTCCACCACCCTGCCTACAGGTACGGCCTGGAGTGGCGAACTGAGCTATCGTCCGAATGCTCCTGTTCAATTGAACTCGACGGACATTTTGTTTGCCGGGGTGACCCCGTTGAACGGTTATTCCAACGCCTCTGTGCTCAAGGGTATTCCCGGCCAGGATCTCAATGGTTATCGGCGCAAGGAAGTTACTCAGTTCCAAACGACATTCACGCACTTCTTTGATCAGGTCATGGGCGCAAGCCGCCTGACCACTGTGGGTGAGATTGGCGTCACGCATGTGGGTGGATTGGAAAGCAAGTCCAAGACCCGTTACGGCCGTGACCCGGTTTTCGGCCCTGGCAGCCTGCCTGCCGGCTTCTGTAATAGCCTCAATGCCTCCACCGGCGCTGGTGCCGGAGTGCCTGTTGCGGGCCTCAACACCAACTGCGACAACGACGGGTTCACCACTGCCACGTCCTGGGGCTACCGTGCCCGGGCTATCTGGGAATACCCGGATACCTTTGCAGGCGTCAACCTCAAGCCAAGTGTGGCCTGGTCCCATGACGTCAAAGGTTATTCGCCAGGCCCTGGCGGCAACTTTGAGGAAGGCCGTAAAGCGATCAGCCTGGGTGTGGATGCCGAGTATCAAAACACCTACACCGTGGGCCTGAATTACACCAACTTCTTTGGCGGCAAGTTCAGCACCGTGGACGATCGTGACTTTGTTGCCTTGAGCGCGGGCATGAACTTCTAAGCACACTGCATTTCAGGAAGACCAGAACATGAAAATAACCAAAAGTCTGTTGCACGTGGGTGTGCTTGGGCTGTCGATCCTGGCGAGCAATGTCATGGCGGCAGTGTCGGCGGATGAAGCCGCCAAGCTGGGCACGACCCTGACGCCGATGGGCGCCGAAATGGCCGGCAATGCGGCGGGTACTATTCCAAAATGGTCGCCGCTGCCCACCAACGCTGGCGCTGTTGACGCCCGTGGATTCCTGGCCAACCCATACGCCAGTGAACAACCGCAATTCACCATCACCGCGGCGAACGTCGAGCAGTACAAGGACAAGCTGGCGCCGGGGCAGTACGCGATGTTCAAGCGCTACCCGGAAACCTTCAAGATGCCGGTCTACCCGACCCATCGCGGTGCCACGGTGCCAGCGGATGTGTTTGCGGCCATCAAGAAGAACGCCACCACCACCAACTTGGTGTCTGGTGGCAACGGCCTGGAAAACTTCGAAACCGCCGTACCGTTCCCGATTCCAAAAAGCGGCGTGGAAGTGATCTGGAATCACATCACCCGTTATCGCGGCGGCAGCGTGACCCGCCTGGTAACCCAGGCCACACCGCAAACCAATGGCTCGTACAGCCTGGTGTACTTCCGCGACCAGTTCGTATTTCGCGACAAGATGAAAGACTTCGACCCGAAAAATCCGGGCAACGTGCTGTTCTACTTCAAGCAGCAAGTGACTGCGCCGGCACGTCTGGCCGGTGGTGTACTGCTGGTGCACGAAACCCTGGATCAGGTGAAGGAACCGCGTTCGGCGTGGGTCTACAACGCCGGCCAGCGTCGTGTGCGCCGCGCGCCACAAGTGTCCTATGACGGACCAGGCACCGCAGCCGATGGCCTGCGTACCTCCGACAACCTCGATATGTACAACGGTGCTCCGGATCGCTACGACTGGAAGCTGGAGGGCAAGAAAGAAATCTACATCGCCTCCAACAGCTACAAGATCGATGATCCGAAGCTCAAATACGCCGACATCATCAAGGCTGGCCACATCAACCAGGACCTGACCCGCTACGAGCTGCGCCGCGTCTGGCATGTGGTCGCCACCTTGAAGGAAGGCCAGCGCCACATCTATGCCAAGCGTGACTTCTTCATTGACGAAGACACCTGGCAAGCAGCGGTCATCGATCACTACGACGGTCGTGGCCAACTGTGGCGCGTGGCGGAAGCCCATGCCGAGAACTACTACGACAAGCAAGTGCCGTGGTACGCCCTGGAAACCCTCTACGACCTGCAGTCCGGCCGCTACCTGGCGCTGGGCATGAAGAACGAAGAGAAGCAGGCGTATGACTTTGGCTTCACCGCCACCACCAGCGACTTCACCCCGGCGGCGTTGCGCCAGGATGGTGTTCGCTAACCCCAAGCCCCCCAATCTGGGAGCCGCCCCCCTGTAGGAGCTGGCTTGCCAGCGATAGCATCCCCTCGGTGTAACAGGCACACCGAGGTGCCTGCATCGCCAGCAAGTCGGCTCCTACTTTTTTGTGGCGAGATTTTTTGTCGCAGTTCTTTTCAGGCAAATGTTGCAAAGATCTACAAACCGGCGGCTTTTACCGCTAGTCTGCGGACATCTGCAATGCCGACAACAGCCTTCTACAAGAGCCCGGCGATGACTGATCTGTCCCGAATCCAAGGGCCTGCCAGTGCGGTAATCCCGACCCTGGAAGGTCGCTTCTACAGGCCACCACTGCCTGACGGCTATGTGCTGCGACCTCGCCTGTGCGAACGCCTGAGCGCCGGGCTGGAAGGGCGGTTGCTGCTGGTCAGCGCACCGGCTGGGTTTGGCAAGAGTTCGTTGGCGGTGGAGTTCTGCCAGAGCCTGCCGGTCCATTGGCAAAGCCTATGGCTGGGCCTCAGCCCACGGGATAACGACCCTGGGCGTTTTCTCGAACGCCTGCTCGACGGCTTGCAGCAATTTTTCCCGCAACTTGGCGCCCAATCCCTGGGCCTGCTGAAAATGCGCCAGCGTCACCAGCCCTTTGCCTTTGAAGAATGGCTCGATGGCCTGCTCGACGAGCTGGCTGTGCACCTGTCCGCCCGTGCGCCGCTGTTGCTGGTGCTGGATGATTACCATCTGGCCCAGGGGCCGGTGCTCGACCGTTGCCTGCAGTTTTTCCTCAATCATTTGCCTGATGGCCTGGTGGTATTGGTCACCAGCCGCCAGCGCCCGGACTGGCATCTGGCGCGACTGCGATTGTCGCGTCATCTGCTGGAACTGCACGAACAGGACTTGCGCCTGACGCACGACGAATCACTGGCAGTGCTGGATCGCCACAGCAACTCCTTGCGTGGCGAAGCGCTGGATAACCTGATCCGTCGCAGCGAAGGCTGGGTTGCCGGCCTGCGCTTCTGGCTGTTGGCCGCCTCCGAGGCCGGCAGCGACGGCGCCTTGCCGCAAAGCCTGCACGGCGGCGAAGGGCTGATCCGCGATTACCTGCTGGAAGAGGTCATCGACTGCCTGCCGACCGAAGTGCAGGCGTTTTTGTACGACACCGCTCCTCAGGACCGTTTCTGCAGCGAACTCTGCGACGCGGTGCGTGAAGCCCACGACAGTGCCGAAATCCTGCGTTACCTGCAGGCGCACCAAGTGTTCCTGGTGCCGCTGGATGAGCACGGGCATTGGTACCGTTATCACCATCTTTTTTCGGACTTGCTGCGCACGCGTCGTGCCAGCAGCAACGTGCTGCCGGCGGCCAGCCTGCACCTGCGCGCGTGTCGCTGGTTCAATGCCCAAGGCTTGATCGATGAAGCGGTGGAGCAGGCGTTGCGCGCCGGTCATCTGGATGTGGCTGCGAATCTGGTACAAAACCTTTCCGAAGAACAGCTGCTGGCCGAGCAGAACGTAGGCATGTTACTGCGCTGGAAAATGGACTTGCCTGACAGCCTGCTGATCAGCACGCCGCGCTTGATCGTGCTCTACAGCTGGGCCTTGGGCCTGGCCTGCCAGTTGGATGCGGCAGAAGAGCTGTCCAGCTACCTCAGCCGCTTCCTGCCGGCACCGTCGGCCACCGCGCAGAAATCGATGTTGGCCCAGTGGCTGGCGCTGAGCGGGATTATCGCCCGTGGTCGGGGCGATCGCGAGTTGACCCAGCGCTATTGCAGCGAAGCGTTGGAAAGCTTGCCGCAACGGCGTTACGGCCAGCGGTTGATGTGCTTGTCGACCCTGTCCAACCTGGCCATTGTCGATGCCGACCTCTGGCGTGCGCGAGGCCTGAACCGCGAATCCCTGGAGCTGGCGCAGCGCGTCGGCAATCCCTTGTTCGAAGCCCTGGCCCATTACGACCGTGCGCGAGTATTGCAGGCGCGCGGTGAAATCCTGCGTTCCCTGGACGAAGTGCGCCAAGGCCTGCAACGCCTGCACGGCTTGGCGCCGCAGCGCTTGTATGCGGTGCGTGCGCGTTTATCGCTCTACGAGGGTTTTTTGTTGCTGGTGCGGCTCCAGCCCGAAGCCGGGCTCGCCCGTTTGCGCGCCGGTCTTGCTGAAGCGAGGGCTTGCCGCGACATCAGTGTGTTGATCGGCCATTGCGTGATCGCCAATTTTGAAGGGCGCCGTGGTGACTTTGCCACAGCCTTCGCCGAACTCTCCGAGGCTGAGCGGCTGATGCATATCTGGGATGTGCCGCCGATCTACTACCTGGCAATGATCACCCTGATCAAGTGCGAGCTGTGGCTGGCCCAGGGCCGCACCGACTTGGCTGACGCCTGGTTGACGCGTCTGGGGCAAACCTACAATGGCGAACACGCCGCCGCCGCGCCGGAGTTCCACCCACACCTGCCGCAGCACATCGGGCTGCAACAGGCTGCGTTGGACGCGACTCGCCACCAACCGGCGGCGGCGTTGCAACGTCTCGAAGAGTTGGCAATACAGGCTCATAACAGTGGGCGTCAGATGATCGCGCTGATGGCCCTGACCCAGCGGGTGCAACTGTTGCTGGGGGAGGGGCAGGAGGCAAAGGCGCGTCCAGTGTTTGCCCAAGCCCTTGAGGCCGGGGCAGGTGGCGCGTTGCAACCCTTTGAACGATTGCTGGAAACCCACCCGGACTGGATGCGCGAGCAGCTTGCCAAAGATCCCCATGGGCTGCTGAGCCAGAGCCTGCTGGCGCTGTTACCGGCGGTTGCAGTGGTGGAGGCAGCTTCGACTCATGAGACATTGAGCGCCCGAGAGCTGGCGGTGCTGCAATTGATCGCTCAGGGCTGCTCCAATCAGGAGATCAGCAACCGGTTGTTTATCTCGCTGCACACGGTCAAGACTCACGCGAGCCACATCAACAGCAAGCTGGGTGTGGAGCGTCGTACCCAGGCGGTGGCGCGGGCGCAGGAACTGAGGTTGATCGGCTAGGGACGCCCCAGTCTGTTTTAATGGTGCAATTATTCTGGCGATATTTGCCCGGAATCGACATTTCATTTGCACGACAGGACCCCGAATGGAAACCGCCAAGCCGACCCTTATCCGTGAAACCTTCCCCGTCGGCCCCCTGCAGTGCAACTGCACCATCATCGGCGACCCCATCAGTAAAAAGGCCATCGTGGTCGACCCAGGCGGCAACCATGAGCTGATCCTGGCGCGGCTCGATGCCCTGGGATTGAAAGTGATGAGCATCATCCACACCCATGCCCATCTGGATCACTTCCTGGCGTCCGGCCAGTTGAAGGAGAAGACCGGTGCCACCTTGCACCTGCACAAAGAAGATCAATTCCTTTGGGACAATCTGGAAATGCAATGCCAGATGTTTCGCGTGCCCTATACCCCTGTGCCTTCGCCGGACCGTTGGCTGGAACATGATGAAGAGTTGGCCTGCGGCTGTGGCGTGGCGTTGCACACACCCGGTCACACTCCGGGGTCGATGAGCTTCTGGTTTGCTGATGCCAAGCTGCTGATTGCCGGCGACACACTGTTCCGTCGCGGTATCGGGCGCACCGATTTGTGGGGCGGCGACCAGGCGACCATCGTGCGCTCGATCAAGCAGCGCCTGTACACCCTGGACGAGGGCGCGACGGTGGTGACCGGTCACGGGCCGGATACCCGGCTGGGCGATGAAATGCGCGAGAATCCTTTCGTGCGGGCGTGAAGGAATCATTGCCGGGCAGAACGCGTTCTATTCCAGGTAAACCTTGTAGCAAAAACTCAGGTCGTGTTCAGCATGCGTCTGCTACGGTTTCTGTAGCCACGGAATTTTTACCGTTTGTCGCGTTCCAAACTCGGCACAGGTCCATTGCCAATGTCCTTTGCACCATAGAATGCAAACGTAGGAGCTCCCTTCATGTTCACTTCGCGTCGTCTGCTTGTTGTCGCTACCGTTGTAGCCCTGTTGTCCGGCTGCGCATCACCTAATCCTTATGACGGCAGCAGCCAGGGACAGGCGAGTAATGAATCCGGCGGTATGAGCAAGACCGCCAAGTACGGTGGCCTGGGTGCCCTGGCCGGTGCATTGGCGGGTGCGGCCATCGATCACAACAACCGTGGCAAGGGCGCGCTGATCGGTGCCGTCGTTGCCGGTGCCGGTGCCGCAGGTTACGGCTACTACGCCGACCAACAGGAAAAGAAACTGCGTGAAAGCATGGCCAACACCGGTGTTGAGGTTCAGCGCCAGGGCGACCAGATCAAGCTGATCATGCCGGGCAACATCACCTTCGCGACCAACTCGGACGCGATCTCCAGCAGCTTCTACCAGCCGCTGAACAACCTGGCCAACTCGCTCAAGCAGTTCAACCAGAACACTATCCAGATCGTTGGCTACACCGACAGCACCGGTAGCCGTCAGTTGAACATGGACCTGTCCCAGCGTCGTGCCCAGAGCGTGGCTAACTACCTGACGTCCCAGGGCGTCAACGGCGCCAACCTGAGCGCCCGCGGTGCCGGCCCGGATAACCCGATTGCCAGCAACGCCGACGTCAACGGCCGTGCCCAGAACCGTCGTGTTGAAGTCAACCTCGGCCCGATCCCAGGCCAACAGTACGGCCAGCCAGGAGCCCAGCAACAGGCGCCACAACAGAACAACCAGTTCCAGGGCAATCCGTACTCGCAGTACCAGTAAACATTCGTTAATAAAAAAGGGCGCCGTAAGGCGCCCTTTTTTGTGGCTGCGTCATTACATCAATCGATGTATTCGAACACCTTCACGATTTTCTGCACACCGGACACACCCTGCACCAGGTTGGCTGCACGAGTGGCTTCAGCCTGGGTGAGCAGGCCCATCAGGTAGACGATGCCGTTGTCGGTCACGACCTTGATGCGCGAACCAGGGATCGCGTTATCGGTGAGCATCTGTGCCTTGATCTTGGTAGTCAGCAGTGCGTCGTTGCTGATGGCCAGCAGGGTGATCGGGTCCATCACCTGCAATTCGTTGTGGACCTTTTTCACGCGTTGTACGGCAGCGGCGGCTTGTTCGGCCTGGGCCTTGAGGTCGGCGCGTGGCGTCTGGCCGGCGAGCAGCACAACGCCGTTGAAGCTGGTCACTACGATACGCGAAGCACCATTGCCCAGATCGGGCGCGGCCTTGGCGACGTTGACTTCAACCTTGGTCTCGATCAGCGAGTCATCGATCTTGCTGCCGAAGGTGCGGGTGCCCTTGTCATCCTGAATAGGGGTGTCGCGTGTTGCAGTGATGGCCGTGCTGCAGCCGCTGATAGCGAGGCACAGGGTGATGGCCAAAAGGCTGAGGCGGTTAACGGTCATTCTTCACTCCCAAACAGTTGGCTGTCGATCAGATCGCACAGGCAGTGGATCGCCAGCAGGTGGACTTCCTGGATACGTGCGGTGACATTGGCCGGGACACGGATCTCCACGTCTTCAGGCAACAGCAGCGAGGCCATGCCACCGCCATCGCGTCCGGTCAATGCTACGACAATCATTTCGCGATCATGTGCGGCCTGGATCGCCTGAATAATATTCGCCGAGTTGCCGCTGGTAGAAATCGCCAGCAGCACATCGCCGGGTTGGCCTAGGGCGCGGATCTGCTTGGAGAAGATTTCGTTGTAGCTGTAGTCGTTGGCGATCGAAGTAATCGTCGACGAATCGGTGGTCAAGGCGATGGCCGGCAGGCTCGGGCGCTCACGCTCGAAGCGGTTGAGCAGCTCAGACGAGAAATGTTGGGCATCGCCGGCCGAACCGCCGTTGCCGCACGAAAGCATTTTGCCCTCGTTGAGCAAGGTATTGACCATGACCTGACTGGCTTGCTCGATGTGCGGTGCAAGTACGTCCATCGCCTGTTGCTTGGTGTCGATGCTGGCCTGGAAAAGCTGGCGAATTCGGGATTGCATGTCCATCTGTGTGACCTTAAGTAGCGCGGCTGTTTGGCACAGGAATGTGCAGCCCGCAAAGCAAAGAGCAAAAGTGTGTGGTGAAGATGTCCGGCGAATCAGCTGTCGAAGGCATCTTTGAGCCAGTTCAGATCAGCCTGACCAGACGGTGTGCTTTCTATGGCGACCACATCGAAACGGCAGGGGGCGTCGGCCCAGCGATGCTCTTTTTGCAGGAAAAACTGCGCGGCGAGTATCAGCTTTTGACGCTTGCGCCCATCAATACTGGCGAGCGCGCCACCCCATTGTGCGTGTTTTCTGTAGCGGACTTCGACGAATACTACTGTATCGCCGTCAAGCATGACCAGATCAAGCTCGCCGCGTTTACACAACCAGTTCTGCGCCAGCAGGCGCAGACCCTGTTGTTGCAAGTGTTTCAGAGCTTGTAGTTCGGCATCCTTGCCGCTTTGTGCGCTGGACCGCTCAGGCATCAGCGCGGGGTGTCCGGCAGGCGCTGGATCTCGCCGCCGACAAACTTGGCCCACGGCATCTGGCGATCAACGCGCTGGTTGGTGCTGATGCCCAGGTTGCCCGAAAGACCGTCAACACGGGTGTCCGGCAGGGCCTTGAGTTGTCCCAGGCGCGGCGCCAGGCGGTAGGCATCGACGCCCATCGCGTACAGGCGGCCGAGGCTGCCATTCGCTTGCGGCCATTGCGCGGCAACCTGGTTGCGCAGTGGGTCGGTGGTGTTGAGCAGCCAAGGGGTTTCGCAGAACATCACGTTGGTCATGTCCAGGTACTGATTCTTGTCGCCGCTGGCGCTGAATACGTGAGACGTGGCGTACACCGGCACATCACCGGCATATTGGAAGTTCAGGGTTGGCTTGATCTGTTGGGCCAGTTGCGGGGTTACGGCCAGGAAGATGAACTCGATGTCCTGGCGACGCGAAGGCTGCGCGGCCACGTCGGTGCCAACGGTGCTTTGCAGGCTTTTGGCGCGGCCTTCGCTTTTGCGCAATTGGAACAAGTCGGCAATCTGCTGGGCCAGGGCGACTGGTTGATCGACGTACTCAACCCCCATGACCTGGCCGCCATTGGCTTCCCAGTCCTGGCGGAAGGCCTTGTAGACACGCTCGCCCCATTCGCCACGCGGCACCATTGCGGCCGCACGGTGCAGGCCGTCGGCACGGGCGCGACGCGAGACTTCGCGGGCTTCGTCTTCTGCGGCCAGGCCGAATTGGAACAGTTGCGCGGGGCCTTGATCGGTCTCGCTGTAGTTCAGCGCCAGCGTGGTGATCGGCAGTTGCGGGCGAGCGCTCAGCTGTTTGACCAGCGGTTTCTCCAGTGGGCCGACCACCAGTTGCACGCCGTCAGCCTGGGCCTTGGCGTAGAAGTCGTCGAGGGAGTTGAGGCGCGAGCTGTCATAGAACTCAATCACCGGCGGCTTCTGCCCGGCTTGTTCGGCCTGGTAGTGCGCAGCCATGAAACCTTCACGCAGTGCCTTGCCGACGGAGGCCAACTGGCCATCCTGTGGCAGCAGCAGAGCGATCTTGGTCAGGGGCTGGCTCGCCAACTCCTTGAGTTTGGTCAGTGGTGTCGGCAATTGCACAGCGGCTGGGTGGCCTGGGTTCTGTGCACGCCAGGTGTCGATGGCCGCTTGTTGTTGCTCCAGCGTGCCCGCGCCTTTTACCGCCTGGGCCAGGGTGATCCAGCCGTCGAGCGTCGGGTTGCCGCTGGCTTGCAGCTGTTCGGCCGGCAGGGCGGCAATCAGAACCCAGATGGCTTCATGGTTGCTTTTGGCGGCATCGCCTGTGAGCAGTGGGGCCATGGCCACGCGTTCGCGGGCGGCGGCCAAGGTCTGGCCATCGGCTTCATACGCACGGGCATGCACGCTGCCGGTGCGGATCTGCTGTTCCGGCGGCAGCTCCTTCAGGCTTTGCAGGCTCGGGTGGTTCAAGGCGGTCAACGCGGCCTTGGGCTGGTTGCGCGCCATGGCTAGTTCGGCGGCCAGGGTACTGGCAAACACTTGCGCGGCTGGCTTGAGGGCATCCAGGGGCACCTGCGCAAGAATCTGCGACGAGCGGCCAGGGTTGTTCTGTTTGTAGGCCATGTCTGCCGCACTCAGGCGCAGCAGCGCGGCCTTTTCTGGTGTCTTGGCGGTGGTGGCCTGTTCGAGCAGTTGCTCGATACTGGCGTCCGGGGTCCGTGGAAGGTCGCCAAGGCTGGACGAGGGCGAGCTGGCACACGCGGCCAGCAAGGCAGCGAGGCAGAGGGCGGAGAGCAGCCGCAGGCAAGCGATCATGTAAGTGTTCCTGATACCGATCAAATTAGCGTGGAATTGTACCCAAGCACTGGCCCAGGCGCGATGTTACTGGCGTGAAACCTTCGATTTAGGTCGTGCAAATGTTGCAACGGGCGTTAAACGGCTGAAAAGGCATCGGCCGTGATGGCATATTTTCCAGGCGCCTACGCGCTACAATGTCGCTTTTGCCAACCATCGAGGTGTGCGTTTTGACTGCTCCAGGTCCTTTGAATTCCACTGCAGGCTCGCTTTTTGTCGTGGCGACGCCCATTGGCAACCTGGACGACATCAGTGCCCGGGCATTGAAAGTGTTGCGCGAGGTTAAATTGATCGCGGCTGAAGACACCCGTCACTCCCAGCGGTTGATGCAGCATTTTGGTATCAGCACGCCATTAGCGGCTTGCCATGAGCACAACGAGCGCGAGGAAGGCAGTCGCTTTATTGTGCGCCTGCTGGCCGGCGACGATGTGGCGTTGATCTCTGACGCGGGCACGCCGCTGATCTCCGACCCCGGCTACCACTTGGTGCGCCAAGCGCGGGCTGCTGGTATCAATGTAGTGCCTGTTCCGGGTGCGTGCGCGCTGATCGCAGCATTGTCGGCGGCAGGCCTACCGTCCGACCGTTTCATCTTTGAGGGTTTTCTGCCGGCTAAAGCAGTAGGGCGTCGTGCGCGCCTTCAAGCGCTGAAGGAAGAGCCGCGCACCCTGATCTTCTATGAGGCCCCGCATCGCATCCTTGAATGCCTGCAGGACATGGAGCTGGTGTTTGGCGGCGAACGCCTTGCGTTGCTGGCCCGCGAGCTGACCAAGACCTTTGAAACCCTCAAGGGCCTGCCGTTGGAAGAGCTGCGTGCGTTCGTCGAGGGCGACAGCAACCAACAACGCGGAGAGTGCGTGGTGCTGGTGGCGGGCTGGACCGCGCCTGAGGATGAAGATGCCGTGGGCAGCGAGGCCATGCGCATTCTGGATCTGCTGCTCAAGGAAATGCCACTCAAGCGTGCAGCGGCTCTGGCGGCGGAAATTACTGGCGTGCGCAAGAACCTCTTGTATCAAGCGGCGCTGGATAAGCAGAAAGCCGATTAGTTCCAGCGTTAAACCTGTATTCCGTCTGAACGTGATGGCAATTCTGAACTTTTATTACTTGTCCTAAGTCCGCCGTGCCGTTAACCTGCGCGGCGGAGAGTCGATTGGACAGTCGCTGCCCTCTATGAAAATTAGGGGGGGGAGGAAAGTCCGGGCTCCATAGGGCGAAGTGCCAGGTAATGCCTGGGAGGCGTGAGCCTACGGAAAGTGCCACAGAAAATAACCGCCTAAGCGCTTCGGTGCCGGTAAGGGTGAAAAGGTGCGGTAAGAGCGCACCGCACGACTGGCAACAGTTCGTGGCTAGGTAAACCCCACTTGGAGCAAGACCAAATAGGGTCCCAAGGCGTGGCCCGCGCTGGGACCGGGTAGGTTGCTAAAGATGTCCAGTGATGGCCATCGTAGACGAATGACTGTTCAAGACAGAACCCGGCTTACAGATCGACTCTCCACCTTTTTCCTTCTGTCCGAATCTCGGGCAGAAAACCGGTAGTAACGCAAGAATCCCTCCCTGCCGAATCATTGGCAGATGCGTCTTCGTAATACCAAAAAAATCTTACTCTTAATAAATTACTTTAACTTCGAGCTATAGCTCTTTGAGCTATCTGCGCTTGTTGGGCCAAAAACATCACCGAACTCTGGTTTCTCCTCCCTTTACGCTCCTAAATCTCCGTTCTGTAAGGCTTTTCCTTGAATCCGCGCCTTGACGGTGTGGTGGGCGCATTCCTATAGTGTGCGCAAGTGGCGGAAAGTGGCACAAAGTGGGTTTTTTGAACGTAAAACGCTAAAATTTGGAGAAACGCATCTGTGTTTCGCGGAGCTAACGCTATCAGTCTCGATGCAAAAGGCCGTCTCGCCATGCCGAGCCGGTATCGTGACGAGCTCATTTCGCGAAGTTCCGGACAGTTGATCATCACGATCGATGCCGTTGACCCTTGTTTATGTGTTTACCCCCTCGATGAGTGGGAGTTGATTGAAACCAAATTGCGCGCCTTGCCTTCATTGCGTGAAGAGAACCGCCGCCTGCAGCGTTTGCTGATCGGTAATGCCGTCGACCTCGAGTTGGATGGCAGCGGTCGTTTCCTGGTGCCTCCGCGTCTGCGCGAGTACGCCAAGCTGGACAAGCGCGCAATGCTGGTCGGCCAACTGAACAAGTTCCAATTGTGGGACGAAGATGCCTGGGATGCTGTTTCTGCAGCTGACCTGGCTGCTATTCAACAACCGGGCGCTATGCCTGATGAACTGCGTGATTTGATCCTGTGACTATTGATAGCGGCTTTAACCACATCACCGTACTGCTTGACGAAGCCGTTGAGGCTCTCGCCGTACGCGCGGATGGCTGCTATCTGGATGGCACGTTTGGCAGAGGCGGGCACAGCCGGTTGATACTCAGCCAGCTCGGGTCCGACGGTAAGCTCCTTGGGTTCGACAAAGACCCTCAAGCGATTGCCACCGGGCAAGCGCTAGCGGCCGAAGACGGCCGCTTTGTCGTTGTGCAGCGCAGCTTTGCCGAGCTGGGCGCTGAAGTCGCCGAGCGCGGCATGGCGGGCAAGGTGGCCGGGGTTTTGCTCGACTTGGGCGTGTCTTCGCCACAGCTCGACGACCCGGAACGTGGATTCAGTTTCATGAATGACGGCCCGCTCGATATGCGCATGGACCCGACTCGGGGTATCAGCGCAGCGGAGTTCATTGCGACCGCACCTCATGAAGAAATCACCCGCGTGTTCAAGGAATACGGTGAAGAACGCTTCGCCGGTCGCATGGCCCGTGCCGTGGTCGAACGTCGTGAAATCCAGCCGTTCGAGCGCACCGCTGATCTGGCCGAAGTGCTGAAAGTCGCCAACCCGGCATGGGAAAAAGGCAAGAACCCAGCGACCCGTGCGTTCCAGGGCCTGCGCATTCACGTCAACAACGAATTGGGTGACTTGGAGGCCGGCCTTGAGGCTGCCCTCGAAGCGCTGGAAGTGGGCGGTCGCCTGGTGGTGATCAGCTTCCACTCCCTGGAAGACCGTATCGTCAAACTGTTCATGCGTCGCCTGGTCAAGGGTGAGTCCGACAACCTGCCGCGCAACCTGCCGGTTCGTTTCGAAGCCTTTGTGCCGAAAATCAAAATCCATGGCAAAGCGCAGTTCGCTTCCGAAGCCGAACTCAAAGCCAACCCACGTTCCCGCAGCGCCGTCATGCGCGTTGCCGAGAAGTTGCGGTGAGCAAGCTTTTCGCCAAGCCCCTCCCGGGCGGCAGCTTCTTTATGATGCTGCTGTTTGTCGGTGTGTTGGTTTCCGCGATTGCGGTGTCCTACAGCGCCCACTACAACCGTCAACTGCTCAATACCCTGTATGGGGAATTGAGTGTGCGTGACAAAGCGCAGGCGGAGTGGGGGCGGTTGATCCTCGAGCAAAGCACCTGGACGGCCCATAGCCGCATCGAAGTGCTGGCCACCGAGCAGCTGAAAATGCACATTCCTGGCGCGGCTGAAGTCCGCATGGTGGCGCCATGATGAAACTCGAGGGTGCACTCTACCCCTGGCGTTTCCGCCTGATGCTCGGCTTGCTGGCATTGATGGTCGGTGCGATTGCCTGGCGGATCATCGATCTGCAAGTAGTCGACCGTGACTTCCTGATCGGCGAGGGCAACGCCCGTAGCTTGCGTCATATTCCGATTCCTGCACACCGCGGCCTGATCACCGACCGCAACGGCGAGCCCTTGGCCGTTAGTACCCCGGTGACCACTCTGTGGGCGAACGCAAAGGAACTGCAGGTCGCCAAGGATCGTTGGCCGGCCCTTGCCGCTGCGCTGGGACAAGACCCGAAAGCCTTGGCTGAGCGCCTGGAAGCCCAGGCCAATAAAGAGTTTATCTACCTGGTTCGCGGGCTGACCCCTGAACAAGGCCAGCAAGTGCTCGACCTTAAAGTCCCCGGTGTCTACGGCATCGAGGAATTCCGTCGTTTCTACCCGGCCGGTGAAACCACTGCGCATATGGTCGGCTTCACCGACATCGATGACCATGGCCGCGAAGGCGTGGAACTCGCCTACGATGAATGGCTCGCCGGGGTTCCCGGCAAGCGACAAGTCATCAAGGATCGGCGCGGCAGACTGATCAAGGATGTCCAAGTCACCAAAAACGCCAAGGCCGGTAAGCCCTTGGCGTTGTCGATTGACCTGCGCCTGCAATACCTGGCCAACCGCGAGCTGCGTAACGCGATCATCGAGAACGGCGCCAAGGCCGGCAGCCTGGTGATCATGGACGTGAAGACCGGCGAGATCCTCGCTATGGTCAACCAGCCGACCTACAACCCCAACAACCGTCGCAACCTGCAACCGGCGATGATGCGCAACCGCGCGATGATCGACGTGTTCGAACCGGGTTCGACCATGAAAGCCATCTCCATGAGTGCCGCCCTCGAAACCGGACGCTGGAAGCCTAGCGACAAGGTCGAGGTGTATCCAGGCACCTTGCAGTTGGGCAAATACACCATTCGTGACGTGTCGCGCACCGAAGGTCCGGTACTGGATTTGACAGGTATCCTGATCAACTCCAGTAACGTGGGCATGAGTAAGGTCGCCTTCGATATCGGTGGCGAAACCATCTACCACCTGGCGCAGAAGATCGGTCTGGGCCAGCCCACTGGCCTCGATTTCCCAGGCGAGCGCGTGGGCAACCTACCGAACTATCGCGACTGGAAAAAGGCCGAGACCGCCACGCTTTCCTACGGCTACGGCCTGTCGGTGACGGCGATCCAGCTGGCCCACGCTTTCTCTGTATTGGCGAATAATGGCCGGATGGTTCCGCTGAGCCTTATCCATGTCGACGAAGCGCCGAAAGCCACCCAGGTGATCCCGGAAAACGTCGCCAAGACCATGCAAGGCATGCTGCAACAAGTGATCGAAGCACCGCGTGGCGTATTCCGTGCCCAGGTGCCGGCGTACCACGTGGCCGGCAAGTCGGGTACCGCGCGTAAAACCTCGGTGGGCACCAAGGGCTACGCCGAAAACTCCTACCGTTCACTGTTCGCCGGCTTTGGCCCGATGAGCGATCCGCGCTACGCCATCGTCGTTGTGATCGATGAGCCGAGCAAAGCCGGTTACTTCGGTGGCCTGGTATCGGCGCCGGTGTTCAGCAAAGTGATGTCCGGCACCCTGCGCCTGATGAACATCACGCCGGATAACCTGCCGCCGACGCAACAAGCGAACGCCGGACCACCGGCTGCTGCCGTAAAAGCCAATGGAGGGCGCGGCTGATGTCTCTTAGCCTGAACAAGATTTTTGCCCACGCCGGTCGCGATCTGCTGATTCGCGAATTGAGTCTGGATAGCCGCAATGTGCGTGCCGGTGACCTGTTCCTGGCCGTGCCTGGCGGTAAATTCGATGGCCGTGCGCACATCGCCGACGCGTTGCAACGCGGCGCGGCTGCCGTGGCCTATGAAGTGGAAGGCGCCACTGTGCTGCCGATTACTGATGTTCCGTTGATTCCAGTCAAAGGTCTGGCCAAGCAGCTCTCGGACATCGCCGGGCGTTTTTATGGTGATCCGAGTCGACACGTCAATCTGGTCGGCGTCACCGGCACCAACGGCAAGACCAGCGTGACCCAACTGATCGCCCAGGCACTTGACCTGCTAGGTCAGCATTGCGGCATCGTCGGCACACTGGGCACCGGTTTCTACGGCGCGCTGCAAAGCGGCCTGCACACCACGCCGAACCCAATCGCCGTGCAAGCAACCCTGGCCGACCTGAAAAAGGCCGGCGCCAAGGCGGTTGCCATGGAAGTGTCGTCCCACGGTCTGCATCAAGGCCGCGTTGCTGCGCTGGCGTTTGATGTGGCGGTGATGACCAACCTGTCCCGTGATCACCTTGATTACCACGGCACCATGGAAGCCTACGCTGCCGAGAAGGCCAAGCTGTTTGCCTGGAACGACCTCAAGTGCCGGGTGGTAAACCTGGATGACGAGTTTGGCCGCCAACTGGCTGCCGAAGAACGTGAATCGCGCCTGATCAGCTACAGCCTGGAAGACGCCAGCGCGTACCTGTATTGCCGCGAAGCCCACTTCAACGACGAAGGTGTCCGCGCCACACTGGTGACGCCGCAGGGCGAGCATCATTTGCGCAGCAGCCTGCTCGGTCGCTTCAACCTGAGCAACACCCTGGCGGCAGTCGGTGCATTGCTCGGCCTGGATTACGCTCTCGACGAAATCCTGCGTGTACTGCCGAAGCTGGAAGGCCCGGTCGGTCGCATGCAGCGCCTGGGTGGCGGCAAGCAGCCGTTGGTAGTAGTCGATTACGCCCACACGCCGGATGCCCTGGAAAAAGTCCTGGTTGCCCTGCGCCCACATGCCAAGGGCAAGCTGTTGTGCCTGTTCGGTTGCGGCGGTGACCGTGATCGCGGCAAACGTCCGCTGATGGCCGAGATCGTCGAGCGCCTGGCCGATGGCGTGCTCGTCACCGACGACAACCCTCGCAGCGAAGACCCGAGCCAGATTTTCGACGACATCCGTATCGGCTTCAAAGACGTGTCCAAGGCCTCGTTTGTCGCCGGCCGCGGCGCCGCCATCGCCCAATTGATCGCCAGCGCCGGTGCTGACGACGTGGTGGTGTTGGCCGGTAAAGGTCACGAGGACTATCAGGAAATCAACGGCGAGCGCCACGCTTTCTCCGATCTGGTCGAGGCCGATCACGCCTTGACCGCCTGGGAGGTCGCCCATGCTTAAAGCGATGACATTCAGCGAACTGACCCAGGCCCTGTCGGCCCGAGTGTTGTCGAGCGATTGCAGTTTCGATGGCGTCAGTATCGACAGCCGCGCCATCAAGCCTGGGCAATTGTTTGTTGCCCTGGCTGGCCCGCGTTTCGATGGTCACGACTACCTGAATGACGTCGCTGCCAAAGGTGCCGTCGGTGCGTTGGTGCAGCGCGAAGTGCCTGATTCAACGTTGCCGCAGTTGCTGGTCGCCGACACACGTCTGGCGCTGGGCCAACTGGGTGCGCTGAACCGTGCGGCCTTTGATAAGCCCGTTGCAGCCATCACCGGCTCCAGCGGCAAGACCACGGTCAAGGAACTGCTCGCCGGCGTGTTGCGCACGCGCGGCCCGGTCCTCGCGACCCGTGGCAACCTGAACAATGATTTCGGCGCTCCGCTGACCCTGCTTGAACTGGCCCCGGAACACACGGCGGCCGTGATCGAACTGGGAGCGTCGCGCGTCGGCGAAATCGCCTACACCGTGGCGCTGACCAAGCCTCACGTGGCAATCATCAATAACGCCGGTACCGCCCACGTTGGCGAGTTCGGTGGCCCGGAAAAAATTGTCGAAGCCAAGGGCGAAATCCTTGAAGGCCTTGATGCATCGGGCACTGCTGTCTTGAATCTCGACGACAAGGCCTTCGAAACCTGGCGTGTGCGTGCCGCCGGTCGCAAGGTCCTGACGTTTGCCGTGCTCAATGCCGCGGCTGATTTCCATGCCTCGAACATTACCGTTGATGCGCGTGGCTGCCCGTCCTTTACCTTGCACACCCCGCAAGGCAACCAACACGTGCAACTGAATTTGCTGGGCAACCACAACGTCGCCAATGCCTTGGCCGCCGCCGCAGCCGCTTACGCCTTGGGCGTGTCGCTGTTCGGTATCGCCACGGGTTTGGGCGCGGTGCAGCCGGTCAAAGGGCGCACCGTGGCGCAGTTGGCCAGCAACGGCATGCGCGTGATCGACGACACCTATAACGCCAACCAGTCCTCCATCTGCGCCGCCATCGACCTGCTCAAAAGCTTCGACGGCCGCAAGGTTTTGGTGCTGGGTGATATCGCCGAACTGGGCGAGTGGGCCGAACAGTCCCACCGCGACGTCGGCGCCTACGCCGCTGGCAAAGTCGACGCGCTGTACGCCGTCGGCCTGCACATGGCGCACGCCGTCAGCGTATTCGGCCCTGGTGCCCGTCATTTTGCGACCCAGGCCGAGCTGATCCAGGCGCTGACGGCGGCTGAACACGACAAACACACAACCATTTTGATCAAGGGATCGCGCAGCGCGGTGATGGAAAACGTCGTCGCGGCCTTGTGTGGCTCAAGTACGGAGAAACATTAATGCTGCTGCTGCTGGCTGAGTATCTGCAACAGTTCCACAAAGGCTTCGCGGTCTTTCAGTACCTGACCCTGCGCGGGATCCTGGGTGTGCTGACCGCGCTGTGTTTGTCGCTGTTTCTGGGGCCGTGGATGATCCGCACCCTGCAGAACCTGCAAATTGGTCAATCGGTTCGTAATGACGGCCCGCAGTCGCACCTGTCCAAATCCGGCACTCCGACCATGGGCGGCGCACTGATCCTGTCGTCCATCGGTATCAGCACCCTGTTGTGGGCCGACTTGCATAACCGCTACGTGTGGACGGTGTTATTGGTGACCTTGCTGTTCGGTGCTATCGGCTGGGTGGATGACTACCGCAAGGTGATCGAGAAGAACTCGAAAGGCCTGCCAAGTCGCTGGAAGTATTTCTGGCAGTCGGTGTTCGGCCTCGGCGCTGCGATATTCCTCTACACCACTGCGCCAAGCGCGGTCGAAACCACCTTGATCATCCCGATGCTCAAGGACGCCAGCATTCCCCTGGGCGTCGGCTTCGTGGTGCTGACCTACTTCGTGATCGTCGGCTCCAGCAACGCGGTCAATCTGACCGATGGCCTCGACGGTCTGGCGATCATGCCGACAGTGATGGTGGGCGGCGCGCTCGGCATCTTCTGCTACCTGTCGGGTAACGTGAAATTCGCTGAATACCTGCTGATCCCTTACGTACCGGGCGCGGGTGAATTGATCGTGTTCTGCGGCGCGCTGATCGGTGCCGGCCTGGGCTTTCTGTGGTTCAACACGTATCCCGCACAAGTCTTCATGGGTGACGTCGGCGCACTGGCGCTGGGCGCGGCCCTCGGCACCATTGCCGTGATCGTTCGCCAGGAAATCGTGCTGTTCATCATGGGCGGTGTGTTCGTGATGGAAACCCTGTCGGTGGTCATCCAGGTGGCGTCCTTCAAGTTGACCGGGCGCCGCGTGTTCCGTATGGCGCCGATTCACCACCACTTTGAACTCAAGGGCTGGCCCGAGCCACGCGTGATCGTCCGCTTCTGGATCATCACCGTGATTCTGGTGCTGATCGGCCTTGCCACCCTGAAACTGAGGTAGAAACGAGTGTCCCTGATCGCTTCAGACCACTTCCGCATCGTTGTCGGCCTCGGCAAGAGCGGCATGTCCCTGGTTCGCTTCCTGGCGAACCGGGGCAAGCCGTTTGCCGTGGCCGACACGCGGGAAAATCCACCGGAGCTGGTCACGCTGCGCCGTGACTACCCGCACGTGGAAGTGCGTTGTGGCGAGTTGGATGTCGAGTTTCTGTGCCGCGCCGACGAGCTCTACGTGAGCCCCGGCCTGGCCATCGCGACCCCGGCCCTGCAAGCCGCCGCCGCCCGTGGCGTGAAGCTGTCCGGCGACATCGACCTGTTCGCGCGTAACGCGCAGGCGCCGATCGTGGCTATCAGCGGTTCCAACGCGAAAAGCACCGTGACCACCCTGGTCGGCGAGATGGCGGCTGCGGCTGGCAAGCGCGTCGCCGTGGGCGGCAACCTCGGCACCCCGGCGCTGGACCTGCTCAGCGACGATGTCGAGCTGTATGTGATGGAGCTGTCGAGCTTCCAGCTGGAAACCACCCACGATCTCGGTGCCGAAGTGGCGACTGTATTGAACGTGAGTGAAGACCACATGGACCGCTACAGCGGCCTGCCGGCCTATCACTTGGCCAAGCACCGGATCTTCCGTGGCGCCAAGCAAGTGGTGGTCAACCGTCAGGACGCGTTGAGCCGTCCGCTGATGGGCGAAGGCCTGCCATGCTGGACCTTCGGCCTGAGCAAACCTGATTTCAAAGCCTTCGGCATTCGCGAAGAGAACGGCGAGAAATACCTGGCCTTCGAATTCCAGAACCTGATGCCGGTGCGCGAGCTGAAAATCCGTGGCGCCCATAACCAGTCCAACGCCCTGGCAGCTCTGGCGCTGGGCCATGCTGTCGGGCTGCCGTTCGACGCCATGCTGTCGGCCCTGCGTACTTTCGGCGGCCTGGAGCATCGCTGCCAGTGGGTGCGCGATCTCGACGGCGTCAGCTATTACAACGATTCCAAGGCCACCAACGTCGGTGCTGCCCTGGCGGCTATTGAAGGCCTTGGCGCCGATATCGAAGGCAAGCTGGTGCTGATCGCCGGTGGCGACGGCAAGGGCGCAGACTTCAAGGACCTTAAAGGCCCGGTCGCCGAGCATTGCCGCGCCGTGGTGCTGATGGGCCGCGACTCCGATTTGATTGCCGACGCCCTCGGCGATGCCGTGCCGCAAGTGCGCGCTACCTCCCTGGACGATGCCATCGCGCAATGCCAAGCCCTGGCCCAGCCGGGCGATGCGGTGCTGCTGTCGCCGGCGTGCGCCAGTTTCGACATGTTCAAGAACTACGAGGAGCGCGGCCAGCTGTTCGCCGCCGCCGTGGAGGCCTTGGCATGAGCATTAACTTCAGAAATATCATCAAGCCGTACCCATCGCCGATCATTACTGGGCGCGGTATCGACCTCGATTTCCCGATGCTCGCCGGTTGCCTGGCGCTGTTGGGCCTGGGCCTGGTGATGATCACCTCGGCTTCGTCCGAAGTGGCGGCCGTGCAGTCGGGCAACACTCTGTACATGATGATCCGTCACCTGGTGTACCTGGTGATCGGCCTTGGCGCGTGCATCGTCACCATGATGATCCCGATCGCCACCTGGCAACGCCTGGGTTGGCTGATGCTGATCGGTGCGTTCGGCTTGCTGATCATGGTGATCCTGCCCGGCATCGGCCGGGAGGTGAACGGTTCGATGCGCTGGATCGGCTTCGGCGCGTTCAACGTGCAGCCGTCGGAAATCGCCAAGGTGTTCGTGGTGATCTACCTGGCCGGTTATCTGGTGCGTCGCCAGAAAGAAGTACGCGAAAGCTGGATGGGCTTCTTCAAGCCGTTCATCGTGCTGTTGCCGATGGCCGGCCTGTTGCTGATGGAGCCCGACTTCGGTGCCACCGTCGTGATGATGGGGGCGGCGGCGGCGATGCTGTTCCTTGGCGGCGTGGGGCTGTTCCGCTTTACCTTGATGGTGGTGCTGGCCGTGGCGGCCGTGACCATTCTGGTGCAGGCGCAACCCTACCGGATGGCGCGTCTGATTACCTTTACCGACCCCTGGTCCGACCAGTTCGGTTCCGGCTACCAGTTGACCCAGGCGCTGATCGCCTTCGGTCGCGGCGAGTGGCTCGGCGTGGGCCTGGGCAACAGCGTGCAGAAGCAGTTCTACCTGCCGGAAGCGCACACCGACTTCGTGTTCTCGGTGCTCGCTGAAGAGCTCGGCGTGGTCGGTTCGCTGTGCACCGTCGCGCTGTTCGTGTTCGTGTGTGTGCGCGGCATGTACATCGGCCTGTGGGCCGAGAAGGCCAAACAGTATTTCGCTGCTTATGTGGCGTACGGCTTGTCGTTCCTGTGGATCGGCCAGTTCCTGATCAACATTGGTGTAAACGTCGGCCTGCTGCCGACCAAGGGCCTGACCTTGCCGTTCCTCAGTTATGGCGGCAGTTCGTTGGTGATCTGCTGCGCGTGCCTGGGCTTGTTGTTGCGCATCGAGTGGGAGAGTCGAACCCACCTGGGCAGCGAAGAGATGGAATTCAGCGAAAGCGATTTTGCCGAGGAGCCAACCCATGGGCGCTAACGTGCTGATCATGGCAGGCGGCACCGGGGGCCATGTGTTCCCGGCCCTGGCTTGCGCGCGCGAATTCCAGAACCGTGGCTACACCGTGCACTGGTTGGGCACGCCGCGTGGCATTGAAAACGAACTGGTACCGAATGCCGGTTTGCCGCTGCACCTGATCAACGTCACGGGCCTGCGTGGCAAGAGCAAATTGTCCCTGCTCAAGGCGCCGTTCGTGTTGCTCAAGGCGGTGTGGCAGGCACGCAAAGTCATTCGTGAACTGAAACCGGTGTGTGTCCTCGGTTTTGGTGGCTATGTGACCGGCCCTGGTGGCGTCGCCGCCAAGCTCGCCGGTGTGCCGGTGATCGTGCACGAGCAGAACGCCGTCGCCGGCACCGCCAACCGTCTGTTGGTGCCCTTGGCCGCTCGGGTGTGTGAAGCGTTCCCGAAAACTTTTGGCGCGTCGGACAAGCTGCGTACCACCGGCAACCCGGTGCGCACTGAACTGTTCATGGACATCGCCCGTGAAGCACTGCAAGGGCGCAAGCCGCACCTGCTGGTCATGGGCGGCAGCCTGGGCTCCGAGCCGTTGAACAAACTGCTGCCGGAAGCCCTGGCGCAACTCCCCGTGGAATTGCGTCCGGAGGTCTTCCATCAGGCCGGCAAAGATCACGGTGAAGTCACCGCCACGCGTTATCGCGAAGCCGGTGTTGAGGCGAACGTACAGCCTTTCATCAAAGACATGGCCCACGCCTATGGCTGGGCCGACCTGGTGGTCTGCCGCTCCGGTGCGCTGACCGTCAGTGAACTGGCTGCCGCCGGTCTGCCGTCCTTGCTGGTGCCTTTGCCCCACGCGATCGACGATCACCAGACCCGCAATGCCGAATATTTGGCCGGGGAGGGCGCTGCCTTCCTGCTGCCGCAAAGAACGACTGGCGCCGCCGATTTGGCCGCACGCCTGACTGAGGTTTTGATGCAACCGGAACGACTCAATAGCATGGCGAGCACCGCAAGCCGCCTGGCCAAACCTGACGCAACCCGCACCGTGGTCGATATCTGCCTGGAGGTGGCCCATGGTTGAGAATCAGAAAGCCATGCCGCAACCGGAAATGCGCCGCATCCGTCGTATCCACTTTGTCGGTATCGGCGGCGTGGGCATGTGCGGTATTGCCGAAGTGTTGCTGAACCTGGGCTACCAGGTGTCCGGCTCCGACTTGAAAGAGTCGCCGGTCACTGATCGCCTGAAAACCTTCGGCGCGCAGATCTTCATCGGCCACCGCGCGGAGAACGCCTCCGAGGCTGACGTGCTGGTGGTGTCCAGCGCCGTGAACACCTCCAACCCGGAAGTGGCCACTGCCCTTGAGCGCCGCATTCCCGTGGTGCCACGCGCCGAGATGCTGGCTGAGCTGATGCGTTATCGCCATGGCATCGCCGTCGCCGGTACTCACGGCAAAACCACCACCACCAGCCTGATCGCCTCGGTGTTCGCGGCCGGTGGCCTAGACCCGACGTTCGTCATCGGTGGCCGCCTGAATGCAGCCGGCACCAATGCACAATTGGGCACCAGCCGTTACCTGATCGCCGAAGCCGATGAAAGTGACGCGAGCTTCCTGCACCTGCAACCGCTAGTCGCTGTCGTCACCAACATCGACGAAGATCACATGGCGACCTACGACGGTGACTTCAACAAGTTGAAGAAAACCTTCGTCGAGTTCCTGCACAACCTGCCGTTCTACGGCCTGGCCGTGGTGTGCCTGGACGATCCGGTGGTGCGTGAAATCCTGCCATTGGTCAAACGTCCGACCGTGACCTACGGCTTCAGCGAAGACGCCGACGTGCGCGCCATCAATGTGCGACAGGAAGGCATGCAAACCTTCTTCACCGTGCTGCGTCCGGAGCGCGAGCCGCTGGATGTCTCGGTGAACATGCCAGGCAATCACAACGTCCTCAATTCCTTGGCGACTATTTGCATCGCCACCGACGAAGGCGTCAGCGATGAGGCCATCGTCGAAGGTCTGTCGCGCTTTGCCGGCGTGGGCCGTCGCTTCCAGGTCTACGGCCAGTTGCCGGTAGAAGGCGGTGACGTGATGCTGGTGGACGACTACGGTCATCACCCGACCGAAGTTGCTGCCGTGATCAAGGCCGTGCGCGGTGGCTGGCCGGAGCGCCGTCTGGTGATGGTGTACCAGCCACACCGCTATAGCCGTACCCGCGACCTGTACGACGATTTCGTCAATGTATTGGCCGATGCCAACGTGCTGTTGCTGATGGAGGTGTACCCGGCCGGTGAAGAACCGATCCCGGGCGCCGACAGCCGCAAGCTGTGCAACAGCATCCGTCAGCGTGGCCAGTTGGACCCGATCTACATCGAGCGTGGTGTAGACCTGGCGCCGATTGTCAAGCCGCTGCTGCGGGCCGGTGACATTTTGCTGTGCCAGGGTGCCGGTGATATTGGTGGCCTTGCCCCTAAATTGCTGGCGAGCCCGCTCTTTGCCGCCGCGAAGGGGAAGTCGAAATGATCACTGACTACGGCTCCCTGTTTTCCACAATCGCACCCGCTGACTTCGGTCGCGTAGCGGTGTTGTTCGGCGGCAAAAGCGCTGAACGTGAAGTGTCGCTCAAGTCCGGCAACGCTGTGCTCGAAGCCCTGCAAAGCGCCGGCGTGAACGCCTTCGGCATCGACGTGGGCGATGACTTCCTCGCTCGCCTTCTGGCCGAGAAGATCGATCGCGCCTTCATCATCCTCCACGGCCGTGGCGGTGAAGACGGCAGCATGCAAGGCCTGTTGGAGTGCGCCGGCATCCCTTACACCGGCAGCGGCATCCTTGCCTCCGCGCTGGCGATGGACAAGTTGCGCACCAAGCAGGTGTGGCACAGCCTGGGCATTCCAACCCCGCGTCACAGTGTTCTGTGCAGCGAAGACGATTGTATTTCTGCAGCCAAGGAACTGGGCCTGCCTTTGATCGTCAAACCTGCCCATGAAGGCTCCAGTATCGGCATGGCTAAAGTGAACTCGGCCGCCGAATTGATCGACGCATGGAAAGCGGCAAGTACCTACGATTCGCAAGTGTTGGTGGAACAGTGGATTTCCGGTCCCGAGTACACCATCGCCACCCTGCGTGGTCAGGTTTTGCCACCTATCGCATTGGGCACGCCCCACACCTTTTACGACTACGACGCCAAGTACCTGGCTTCCGATACCCAGTACCGGATCCCGTGCGGCCTTGACGCAAGCAAAGAACAGGAATTGATGGACCTCACGGCGAAAGCCTGTGAGGCGCTGGGTATCGCCGGTTGGGCGCGCGCAGACGTGATGCAGGATGACCAAGGGAATTTCTGGTTCCTGGAAGTCAACACCGCACCGGGCATGACCGACCACAGCCTGGTACCTATGGCAGCCCGTGCGGCCGGTTTGGACTTCCAGCAGTTGGTGCTGGCGATCCTGGCCGACAGCATTGAGCCAAGAGGCTAAGGACATGAAAGGCGCATCGCTTCGTCATCAGCCCCCACAAGCACCGAGCCGCAAGCCGGTGCCACGGGGTGCCAGCCGAATGGTGGCTAAAGAGCCGATGTCGGCGCGCCTGCCGAAAGCCAACTTTGGTTTCCTCAAGGCGCTGTTCTGGCCGGTGTTGCTGGTAGTGCTGGGCTTCGGAACCTACGAAGGCGCGCAGCGTCTGTTGCCGTACGCCGACCGGCCGATCACCAAGATCAGCGTGCAGGGCGACTTGAGCTACATCAGCCAGCAAGCGGTACAGCAGCGCATCGGCCCGTACCTGGCGGCAAGCTTCTTTACCATCGACCTGGCCGGTATGCGCGCGGAGCTGGAACAAATGCCGTGGATCGCCCACGCCGAAGTCCGCCGCGTATGGCCGGACCAAGTGACGATCCGTCTGGAAGAACAACTGCCCGTGGCCCGTTGGGGCGACGAAGCGCTGTTGAACAACCAGGGCCAGGCGTTCACCCCGCGTGAGCTGGCGAACTACGAGCACCTGCCGCAGCTGTTCGGGCCGCAGCGGGCGCAGCAACAAGTGATGCAGCAGTACCAGGCCTTGAGCCAGATGCTGCGGCCAATGGGCTTCTCCATTGCACGCCTGGAACTGCGTGAACGGGGTAGCTGGTTTTTGACGACCGGGGCAGGCAGTTCCGGCCCGGGCATCCAGTTGTTGCTGGGACGCGACCGCTTGGTGGAAAAGATGCGCCGCTTCATTGCCATCTATGACAAGACCTTGAAAGAACAGATTACGAACATTGCGAGCGTCGACCTGCGTTACGCCAACGGCCTTGCCGTCGGCTGGCGTGAACCGGCTGCGCCCACGGCAGCGCAACCCGCTGTCGCGAAGAATTAAGAAGAGGCAGGACCCATGGCAAACGTGCAAAGCGGCAAAATGATCGTCGGTCTCGATATCGGCACCTCCAAAGTGGTGGCGCTGGTGGGCGAGGTCGGGGAAGACGGCGTCATCGAAATCGTCGGTATTGGCACGCATCCGTCCCGGGGCCTGAAGAAGGGCGTGGTGGTGAACATCGAGTCCACCGTGCAATCGATCCAGCGCGCCATCGAAGAAGCGCAGCTGATGGCCGGTTGCCGGATCCACTCGGCATTCGTTGGCGTGGCGGGCAACCATATCCGCAGCCTGAACTCCCACGGCATCGTGGCAATCCGCGACCGCGAAGTCAGCTCCGCCGACCTTGAGCGCGTCCTTGACGCTGCCCAGGCCGTGGCGATCCCTGCTGACCAGCGCGTGTTGCACACGCTGCCGCAGGACTACGTGATCGACAACCAGGAAGGCGTTCGTGAGCCGCTGGGCATGTCCGGCGTACGTCTGGAAGCCAAGGTCCACGTGGTGACCTGCGCCGTCAACGCCGCACAGAACATTGAAAAATGCGTGCGCCGCTGCGGCCTGGAAATCGACGACATCATTCTCGAGCAGTTGGCCTCGGCCTATTCGGTACTGACCGACGACGAGAAAGAGCTGGGCGTGTGCCTGGTCGACATCGGCGGCGGCACCACCGACATCGCGATCTTCACCGAGGGTGCGATCCGTCACACTGCCGTGATCCCGATTGCCGGCGACCAGGTGACCAACGACATCGCCATGGCGCTGCGTACACCGACCCAGTACGCCGAAGAAATCAAGATTCGCTACGCCTGCGCCCTGGCCAAACTGGCCGGTGCCGGCGAGACCATCAAGGTGCCGAGCGTGGGCGATCGTCCACCGCGTGAACTGTCGCGCCAGGCCCTGGCCGAAGTGGTCGAGCCGCGCTACGACGAACTGTTCACCCTGATCCAGGCGGAACTGCGTCGCAGCGGCTACGAAGATTTGATCCCGGCCGGCATTGTGCTGACCGGTGGCACCTCGAAGATGGAAGGCGCGGTCGAACTGGCCGAGGAAATCTTCCACATGCCAGTCCGCCTGGGCGTGCCCCATGGCGTCAAAGGCTTGGGCGACGTAGTACGCAACCCGATTTATTCCACCGGTGTGGGCTTGCTGTTGTACGGACTGCAAAAGCAGACCGACGGCATTTCCCTGTCGGGCCCGAGCAACCGTGACAGCTACCGCAGCGACGACGAGGCGAAAGCGCCGTTGTTCGAGCGTTTGCAGGCATGGGTCAAAGGCAATTTTTAAGATTTACCGCGACACCGTTGTAAGCAGTAGGCGAAAAAACTAGAGAAAACGAAAGGAGAGGGAACATGTTCGAACTCGTAGACAACATCCCCGCAAGCCCGGTCATCAAAGTGATCGGTGTCGGCGGTGGCGGCGGCAACGCTGTCAACCACATGGTCAAAAGCAACATTGAAGGCGTTGAATTCATCTGCGCCAACACTGATGCCCAGGCGCTGAAAAGTATCGGCGCGCGGACCATCCTGCAATTGGGCACAGCCGTGACCAAGGGCCTCGGCGCTGGCGCCAACCCGGAAGTCGGCCGTCAAGCCGCGCTGGAAGACCGCGAGCGTATTGCTGAAGTGCTGCAAGGCACCAACATGGTGTTCATCACCACCGGCATGGGCGGCGGTACCGGTACCGGTGCTGCGCCGATCATTGCCGAAGTGGCCAAGGAAATGGGCATTCTGACGGTCGCTGTCGTGACCCGTCCGTTCCCGTTCGAAGGCCGCAAGCGCATGCAGATTGCCGACGAAGGTATCCGTCTGCTGTCTGAAAGCGTCGACTCGTTGATCACCATCCCCAACGAGAAACTGCTGACTATCCTGGGCAAGGACGCAAGCCTGCTGTCCGCGTTCGCCAAGGCTGACGATGTACTGGCCGGTGCCGTTCGCGGTATCTCCGACATCATCAAGCGCCCAGGCATGATCAACGTCGACTTTGCCGACGTACGCACCGTGATGAGCGAAATGGGCATGGCGATGATGGGCACTGGCTGCGCCAGCGGTCCGAACCGTGCGCGTGAAGCCACCGAAGCGGCCATCCGCAACCCGTTGCTGGAAGACGTGAACCTGCAAGGTGCACGCGGCATTCTGGTGAACATCACCGCCGGTCCTGACCTGTCCCTGGGTGAGTACTCCGACGTGGGTAGCATCATCGAAGCCTTCGCTTCCGAGCACGCGATGGTCAAAGTCGGTACCGTGATCGATCCGGACATGCGCGACGAGCTGCATGTAACCGTGGTTGCGACCGGCCTGGGTGCAAAAATCGAGAAGCCTGTGAAGGTGATCGACAACACCCTGCACAACGCCCAAGCCAGCCACGCCAGCCAAGCGGCTGCCGCTCCAGCGCCTTCGCGCCAGGAACTGCCGTCGGTGAACTACCGTGATCTGGACCGTCCGACCGTGATGCGCAACCAGGCTCAGGCCGGTGCTGCGGCGTCCCGTAGCCCGAATCCGCAAGATGACCTGGACTACCTGGACATCCCGGCATTCTTGCGTCGTCAGGCCGATTAATGGAATGTATCAGGGCTATGAAGGTGATTGGTGTTCAGCAAAGGTCTGGTCTGCTATTATCGCCAGCCTTTGTTGATACCAGTTCGCAATTTGCGCTCAAGCGGTCCAAGCCATGATTAAACAACGCACCCTGAAGAATATTATCCGTGCCACAGGTGTAGGTCTGCACTCCGGGGAGAAGGTATACCTGACCCTCAAACCTGCACCTGTCGACACCGGCATCGTGTTTGTTCGTGCCGACCTGGACCCTGTGGTGCAGATTCCTGCTCGCGCGGAAAACGTTGGCGAAACCACGATGTCGACCACATTGGTCAACGGTGACGTCAAAGTGGATACGGTGGAGCACTTGCTCTCGGCCATGGCTGGCCTGGGCATCGATAACGCCTACGTCGAGCTCTCCGCGTCCGAAGTCCCGATCATGGATGGCAGCGCTGGACCCTTCGTATTCTTGATTCAATCTGCCGGCCTGGAAGAACAGGACGCAGCCAAGAAGTTCATTCGCATTCTGCGGGAAGTGACAGTAGAAGACGGCGACAAGCGCGCCACCTTCGTCCCGTTCGAAGGCTTTAAAGTGAGCTTTGAGATCGATTTCGATCACCCGGTATTCCGTGACCGCACCCAAAGTGCAAGCGTGGATTTTTCCAGCACTTCGTTCGTAAAAGAAGTCAGCCGCGCCCGTACCTTTGGTTTCATGAGTGACATCGAGTACCTGCGCAAGCACAACCTCGCACTCGGCGGCAGCGTTGAAAACGCCATTGTGGTCGACGCGGATGGTGTACTGAACGAAGACGGCCTTCGCTACGAAGACGAATTCGTGAAGCACAAGATCCTCGATGCAATCGGTGACCTCTACCTGCTGGGCAACAGCCTGATAGGCGAGTTCAAAGGCTTCAAGTCGGGCCACGCCCTTAACAACCAGCTGCTGCGCAAGTTGATTGAGCAGACAGACGCTTGGGAAGTCGTGACCTTCGAAGATGCCAGCACCGCACCGATCTCTTACATGCGTCCCGTTGCGGCGGTGTAAGTAACAACTCTCTTTCTTTAGTTTTGAAAGGCTATCTTCGGGTGGCCTTTTTTTATGCCTGAATTTTAGGGTGCTTAGTGGCGATCGGGCCTATTGTGGTGAGCGGGCTTGTTGTGGTGAGCGGGCTTGCCCCGCGCTGGGCTGCGGAGCGGCCTCAGTACTGCCAGCGCGGTTCAGCCTGAAGAAGTGCGGCGTCTGTTTTTAGGGCCGCTTCGCGCCCCAGCGCGGGGCAAGCCCGCTCACCACAGAAACGCCGTGTTCATTAAAGGACCGAAGCATCCACGATACGGTTGCGCCCGGTGTGCTTGGCTTCATAGAGCGCCTGATCCGCACTCAGCAGGAGCGCCTCCAGCGACAGGCGACTGCGCTTGTCCCATGTGCTCATGCCAATGCTCACCGTAATCGGCTGGTCATCGCCTGCCACCTTGGGCAAGTGCTCGATGGCGCTGCGGATGTGCTCGGCGATCACCCAGGCGCCCTTGGCGTCGGTCACCGGCAGCACCACCGCAAACTCTTCGCCGCCATAACGTGCGGCCAGGTCGGCCGGTCGGCGGATGTTGCTGCCGATCACCTGGGCCACGCTGCGCAACGCGTCGTCGCCACCGTGATGGCCGTGGCGGTCGTTGAAGGCCTTGAAGTGGTCCACGTCAATCATCAGCACCGTCAGCGGCTCGGTGGAGCGCTGAGCGCGGTCCCACTCAAGGCGCAGGCGTTCATCCAGAACGCGCCGGTTGGCCAGGCCGGTCAACGCATCGGTGGCTGCCAGTTCTGACAGTACTCGTTCAGCGCGACGCCGCCGTCGCAGTTCCCGGCGTAGCAACCAGGTCAGCCACAACAAACCGGCGCAGAGCACCCCGGTGGCACCACTGGTCAGCAGTGCCGCGCGTCTCCAGGGCGCGAATACGTCCTCGCTGGACAATGCAACCACCACGATCAGCGGCAGGGCACCGACATTGGTAAAGGTATACAGGCGCTCTTTACCACTGATGGCAGAGATCGCCTGAAAGCTGCCGCTTCCGTCGCGCAGTATTCGCTTGAAGTTAGGCCGGTCACTCAGGTCCTTGTCGATCATGTCGCGTTCGAGCAGCGGCTGCTGGGCCAGGAGAATGCCGTTGTTGTTCAGCAGGTTGACGCTGCTGCCGTTGCCGATGGTCAGGGTGTTGAAGAGCTGGTCGAAATACGCCAGGCGCATGGTCGCGACCGCTACGCCGACAAACTCCCCCTTGGGGCCCGACACACGTCGACTGAATGCCATGCGCCAGACCTGGTCGCAGTCGCAATGGATCTTGAAGGGTCGACTGATAAACAGGCCGGCGTTGGCGTCCTTGGCATGCACCTGGAAATAATCGCGGCTGGCAAAATTACGTGGCGTGGGCCGCAGTGTGGAGGAGTCGGCGATAACCTTGCCGTTGGCATCCAGCAGCAAGACCTCACCTTTGAAAGGCGCCGCCGTGGATAAATCAAACTGCACCAAGTGCTGGATATTGGCGGCAACCTGGGACAGGTCTTCACGTTGCGTGGCCGTAATCAGCCCGTTGAGCGCCAGGTCATACAGCTCGACGTTACGCAGCACGTCGGCGTTGATCAATTGGGCGATATTGGTGGTAGATCGCTTGGCCGCCTCAAGCGTGCTGGCGTGTTCGCGAATCAACAGCACCGCGACAATGATCACAATCAGGGCAACGCTGAGCCCGCTGCCCAGCATCAGTAACAACTCAGGATGTGCGGGTGAGGTACGAACAGGGCGTGGACTCATCGGGCAGACTTCAGCGGTGAGGATGCTGGCAGTTTAGTTCTACCCGATGAAAATTAAATACCTGGTTATAAAGAAAAAGACGTCTGTCAGAACACGTTGATCGGGTAGTCGACGATCACCCGGTATTCATCCACATCCCGATCCACCGCCGAGTAACCATTGCTGCCACGGTTGACCGCCCATTGCAGGCGCACCGCCAGGTCCTTGGCCTTGCCGCCCTGCACTACGTATTTCAGGTCGATGTCCCGTTCCCAATGCTTGGCGTCTTTACCGTCGGCGCTGTACCACGCGCTATAGCCACGACTTTGCGGGTCGACCTTGGTCAGGTCGGTCTTGCCGCTGATGTAGGACACGGCCGAGGTCAGGCCGGGCAGGCCCAGGCCGCCAAAGTTATAGGCGTACTTGAGTTTCCACGAGCGCTCATTGGGACCGTTGAAGTCGGAGTACTGCTGGGAGTTGTCCAGGTACACGCTGTCGCCCTGGGCGATGTAGTCGAACGGTGTGTTGCCGTTGACCCGCTGGTATGCGGCCGTGACGCTGTGATGGCCGACGTCCACGGTGAAGTGCAGGCTGTAGGTGTTGTTGTCGATATCCCCCAGCAGCGACTGCCCGGTGTCCTGGGTATGGTAGTAGTGCAGGCCGGGGTTGAGACTGATCATCTCGTTCACCACATAGGTGTAGTCCAGGTCGTAGTAGTACTGGTTCCACACGTCCTTGAGCTCGGAGGCGTAGAGGTTGCTGGTCAGCCCGTCGATGCCGCTGAACGACACGCCGGCCCAGTTCATGTGCTGGCTATCGGTATTGCTGGGCAGCGCACCATAGCTGGTGCCAATGCGGCGGTGGCCGCTCTGGTTGTAGAGCTTGGTGAAGCTGGCCTGGCCACCTTCGAACATCCAGCCGTCGAGGCTGTGGTTGGTCAGGCTCACGCCACGGAAGGTCTGCGGCAGCATGCGGGTTGCGCCGCCGGCGATCACTGGGTTATTGAGGAACAGGTCGCCGGCCCTCAACTCGGTATCGAACGCGCGCATTTTCAAAGCGCCACCCGCCGTCGAGAACGAGCCGGGCGCCTTACCGTTGCCACTGCCGTACGGAAGGATGCTGGAACCATCCGTACCGCCACCGCCGTCCAGCTTCAGACCGAGCATGGCATGGGCGTCCAGGCCGAAGCCGACGGTGCCCTGGGTGTAGCCGGATTCGAAGGTGCCGATGAAACCCTGGCCCCATTCCTTGCTGTCATCGGTGTGGATGTCGCGACGGTCGCGGTTCATGTAGTAGTTGCGGGTGTTGATATTGAGGTGGGCACCTTCGACGAAACCGTCGGCGGGGGTGGCGTCTGCCGCGTGGGCGAGGGGGGCAATCGTTGCTGCAATCGCGAGGAATAACGGGGTGAACGTCAGCGAGTTCTTCACCGGTGGAGCTCCTTTGGTCAATCGAAAACGGCCAATGTCGTTGGGTGTGCCTGGCCTTTTTTACGGCAAAAAAAAGCCGCTGAAGTCAGCGGCTTTAAGACAGATTCCCAGTGTAGAGCCCTGGAAAAAAGTCGAGGGAAATTCGGGTAAGCGGAGACTGCCTTTGCCGTCGCGCTCATCGATGCGTCAAATTAACGCAGGTGAGCGGTACGATACAGAGTGTAACAAGATAATGACTGTTGCCCAAATCGCAACAAACACACCACGGTCCCTGAGGGAGCCGGCTTGCCGGCGATAGCGGTGGGTCAGTAATGCACACGTCGACCCGAACACCGCCATCGCCGGCAGTGTCAGACGGGCAAAGTGATGCCAAAGGTATTGCCGCCGCCCTCACTGCGCACGAACACATCACCACCGTGCATCAAGGCAATCGCCTTGACGATGGCCAGCCCCAGGCCATGGTTGGCGCCGCTGTTGCTGCGTGACGCATCCACCCGATAAAACCGTTCGAACAGGCGTGGCAAGTGTTCGCTGGCAATGACGTCGCCGGGGTTGGTTACGCCGATCGCCACTTGATGTTCTTGCACCTCGATATTCACCACGATCACCTGCCCAGGCGCGGTGTGCTGCACCGCATTGCTCAGCAGGTTGATCAGGGCACGGCGCAGGTGGGCTTTTTCGATCTGCACCGTGGCATCGCCGCGTACCTGCACCTCGACTTGCGCGTCTTCGAGGATGAAGTCCAGGTAGTCGAGGGTAGTCGCCACTTCGTCGGCCAGGGAGCTTTCGATCAGCTTGGTGGCCTTGCTGCCCTGGTCGGCGCTGGCCAGGAACAGCATGTCGTTGATGATCGAACGCAGGCGCTCCAGTTCTTCAAGATTGGATTGCAGCACCTCGAAGTAATGCTCGGCCGACCGTCCGCGGGTCAGGGCCACTTGGGTCTGGCCGATCAGGTTGGTCAGCGGCGAGCGCAGTTCGTGGGCCACGTCGGCGTTGAACGACTCCAGGCGCGAATAGGCCTGCTCGACGCGGTCCAACGTAGAGTTGAACGAGTTGACGAACTGGCTCAGTTCCGGCGGCAGCGGCGACAGCTGCAGGCGGCCAGACAGTTTTGGTGGTGCGAGCTTCTGCGCCTCATCCGAGAGCTTGCCCAAGGGTTTGAGCCCGATGCGCGCCACCCAGAATCCCAGCAATGACGCCAGCACCACACCCACCAGCGCCAGGCTGACCAACGCGACCAGCAGGTGGTGCTGGGTCGCCCGGAAATTTTCCGTGTCGATGGCGATCATGAAACGCAGCGGCGGGCGCTGATCCTTGGCCGGGAACTGGCTCACCAGCACTTTGAGCGGATATTCGCGCCCCGGCAGGCGCAGGTCGCGCTTGCCCGTCGGCCCCTCGGCAAAGGCGCGGATCTGTGCGTCGGGGTTGCCGTATTCGTAGTTCGGATCGCTGCTCACTACCCAGAAGCGGATGCGTTTGTCCTCCTCGCCCAACAGCTTGAGCTTGGCCTGCATCTTCACCCAATGGTCCGGCGTGCCAAAGCGATTTACCGAGGACTCCAACACGCTGTAGCGCGCATCCAGCTCGGCGCCCGGCAACAAACCCAGGCTGCGGTCCACCTGTTGATACAGCGCGCCGCCGATCAACAGGAAGATCAGCGCCGCCACCAGGGTGAACAGGCTGCTCAGGCGCAGGGCAATGGAGTTAACTGGCACTTCGACTCTCCAGCACATACCCCATGCCCCGGATGGTGTGCAGCAGCTTGGTGTCGAACGGCCCGTCAAGCTTGGCGCGCAGACGCTTGATTGCCACTTCCACCACGTTGGCGTCGCTGTCGAAATTGATGTCCCAGACCATCTCCGCAATCGCGGTCTTGGACAGGATCTCACCCTGGCGCCGCGCCAATACGCTGAGCAGCGAGAACTCCTTGGCAGTCAGGTCCAGGCGCAGGCCGTTGCGGCTGGCCTTGCGGCTGATCAGGTCGATCCACAGGTCGGCGACGGTCACCTGCACCGGCTCATGCCCACCGCTGCGACGGGTCAGGGCTTGCAGGCGGGCGACCAGTTCCAGGAAAGAAAACGGCTTGCCTAGGTAATCGTCGGCGCCTTCGCGCAGGCCACGGATACGATCTTCCACGCGTTCGCGAGCGGTCAGCATGATCACCGGCGTCTGTTTGCGCGCGCGCAAGGCGCGCAGCACGCCAAAGCCGTCGAGGCCGGGCAGCATCACGTCGAGCACGATCACTGCGTAGTCGTTTTCGAGCGCCAGGTGCAGACCCTCGACGCCTTCGCGGGCCACATCGACGGTGTAGCCTTGTTCCGTCAGGCCGCGGTGCAGGTAATCCGCGGTTTTTTCTTCATCTTCAATAATCAGAATGCGCATGAGCCTTTTTGCTCCAGAGCCGGGCCTCAATCTGTGGTCGCCAACGCAGGCGTTGGTTTGGGCCGGTGGAAAAACTTCTCAAGGTACAAGTATATGACCGGTGTGGTGAACAGCGTCAGTGCCTGGCTCACCAGCAGGCCGCCGACCACCGCGATACCCAGCGGCTGGCGCATTTCCGCACCGGGGCCGGCGCCGAGCATCAGCGGCACCGCGCCAAGCAGGGCGGCGAGGGTGGTCATGATGATCGGCCGGAACCGTGTAACGCAGGCTTCGTAGATCGCCTCTTCAGGTGGCAACCCACGCACGCGCTGGGCGTCGAGGGCGAAGTCGATCATCAGGATGCCGTTCTTCTTCACGATACCGATCAACAGCACCAGGCCGATCAAGGCCATGATCGAAAAGTCCTGGCCCATCAGCGACAGCATGATCAGCGCGCCCAACCCCGCTGACGGCAAGGTGGAGATGATCGTCAACGGGTGCACGAAACTCTCGTACAGCACGCCGAGAATAATGTAGACCGCCACCAGTGCCGCCAGGATCAGCCACGGCTGGCTGGCCAACGAACTCTGGAATGCCTGGGCCGCACCCTGGAAGTTACCGATGATGGTGGTTGGCATGCCAATTTCATTCTTGGCCTGGTTGAGCATGATCACCGCGTCGCCCAAGGCCACACCCGGTGCCAGGTTGAACGACAGGTTGGCGGCCGGGAACATGCCGTCATGGCTGATCGAAAGCGGTCCCACGGTGGGCGGATCGACTTTGGCCAGCGCCGACAGCGGCACCATCTCGTTGGTCAGCGGCGAGCGCAGGTAAAAGTAGTTGAGGCTTTCGGCCTTGCCGCGTTGCTGGGTGTCGAGTTCCAGCACCACTTGGTACTGGTTGATCTCGGTCTGGAATTCGTTGATCTGGCGCTGGCCGAACGCGTCGTACAGCGCCTGGTCCACATCGGTGGCGGTGAGGCCAAAGCGCGCGGCGGCCTGGCGGTCGATGCTGATGTGGGTGATGCTGCCGCCCAGTTGCAGGTCGTTGGACAGGTCGCGAAACGCCGGGTTGGCGCGCAGTTTTTCGGTGAGGCGCTGGGTCCAGGTATTGAGCGTCGGGCCGTCATTGCTCTTGAGCACATACTGGTACTGGGCGCGGCTGGGGCCGGAGCTCAAGTTGATGTCCTGGCCGGCGCGCAGGTACAGGACGATGCCCGGCACCTTTGCCAGTTTCGGGCGGATACGGTCGATGAACTGGCTGGCGGACACATCGCGGTCGCCGCGGTCCTTCAAGGCGATCCAGAAACGGCCATTGGCGATGGTCTGGTTGCTGCCGGTCACACCCACTGAATGGGAAAACGCTTCCACCGCCGGGTCGGCCTTGACGATCTCGGCCAGGGCTTTGTGCTTGGCGACCATGTCCGGGTAGGACACATCGGCCGCCGCTTCGCTGGTGCCCAGCACAAAACCGGTGTCTTGCACGGGGAAGAAGCCCTTGGGGATAAACACATAGCCGACCACGGCCAAGGCCAGGGTCACCACGAAAATTGCCGCCATGCTGCGTTGATGCGCCAGCGCACGACGCAGGTTGCGTGCATAGGCGGCCAGCAGTCGCTCGCTGAAACCGGGTTTGTCGTGGGCATGATGAGTGGGCGCGCGCATGAACAGCGCGGCGAGTGTCGGTGCCAACGTCAGCGAGACCACCACCGAAATCAGGATGGTCGAGGTGGCCGTCAAGGCGAACTCCTTGAACAACCGGCCGACCACGCCGCCCATGAACAACAGGGGAATAAACGCTGCCACCAGCGAGAAGCTGATAGACACCACGGTAAAGCCGATTTCACCAGCGCCTTTGATCGCCGCTTCGCGCTTGTCGAGCCCGGCTTCCAAGTGGCGGTGAATGTTTTCCACCACCACGATGGCATCGTCCACCACAAACCCTACGGCGATCACGATCGCCACCAGCGTGAGGTTGTTCAAGCTGAAGCCCATCAGGTACATCAATGCAAAGCTGGCGACCAGCGATACGCCCAGCACGCTGGACACAATCATCGTCGCCGACAACTGCCGCAGGAACAGCGCCATCACCGCCACCACCAGCAGGATGGCGATCAGCAGCGTCACTTCCACCTCATGCAGCGACGCGCGGATGGTCTTGGTGCGGTCGGTCAACACGCTGACCTGCACCGACGCCGGCAGCATGGCTTGCAGGCGCGGCAGCTCGGCTTGAATGCGGTCCACGGTTTCGACGATGTTCGCGCCGGGCTGGCGCGAGATCACCAGGTTGACCCCGGGTGTGTCGCCGGACCAGGCCTGTACGTAGGCGTTTTCCGAGCCGTTGATGACCTTGGCGATATCCCTCAGTTGAACCGGTGCCCCGTCCTTGTAGGACACGATCAACTGCGCGTAGTCCTCCGGGTGGAACAATTGGTCGTTGGTCGACAGGGTCGACACGCTGTTCTCGCCGTAGATCGCGCCCTTGGCCAGGTTGAGGCTCGATTGCTGGATGGCCAAACGGATATCGGCCAGGGTCAGGCCGATGGCGGCGAGTTTGTCCGGCGATGCCTGGACGCGGATTGCCGGGCGCTGCTGGCCGGTGATGTTGATCTGGCCGACCCCGTCGATCTGGCTGATCTGCCGGGCCAGCAGGGTTTCCACGTAATCACTCAGTTCGGTGCTGGGCATGCTGTTGGAGCTGACGCTGAGGATCAGTACCGGGCTGTCCGCCGGGTTGACCTTCTTCCAGGTCGGCAGGCTCGGCATATCGCTGGGTAGCTTGCCGGACGCCGTGTTGATCGCCGCCTGTACTTCCTGCGCGGCAGTATCGATGCTTTTGTTCAAGGTGAATTGCAGGGTCAGCAAGCTTGAGCCCAGCGCACTGCTGGAGGTCATCTGGGTCATGCCGGGGATGGCGCTGAATTGCACCTCCAACGGCGTGGCCACGGACGAGGCCATGGTGTCCGGGCTGGCGCCGGGCAAGGTGGCAGTGACCTGGATCGTCGGAAATTCCGCTTCCGGCAGTGGGGCGATTGCCAGGCGCGGGAAGGCAATCAGCCCGAGCAGCACCAGGGCAAAGGTCAGCAGCAGGGTGGCGACCGGGTGGTCGACGCACCAGGCTGACGGCGAACGGCTCATGGCTGCACCTTGGCATCGACGGTCTGGATCACCTGCGGTGGCTCCTTGAGGACTTCCACCTGGGCGCCGGCCTTGAGTCGCGACTGGCCGTCACTGACCAGCACATCGCCGGCCTGTACGCCCTTGATGATGTTCACGTCGCTGTTCTGGTAGGTGACTTGCACCGGCACCACGTCCACCTTGTCACCGTTGACCCGGTACACAAAATGCGAGTCCAGGCCGCGTTGCACGACGGTCGGTGGCACCACCAAGGCGTTTTTGTCGAGGGCGGTCTGGATCTTGATGGTCACCAGTTGCCCAGGCCACAGGCGCTGCGAGGCATTGTTGAATTCGGCCTTGGCGCGCAGGGTGCCGGTGGTGGAGCTGATCTGGTTGTCGATCAGGCTCAGGTGACCTTCGCCGAGCAAGTCGCCGGTCTGGCCATCGGTGTCGGCGCCCAGGTAGGCATCGACGCTGGCTTTTGTGGGCGCTGCGATCAGGCCCTGCAAGGTGGGCAGCATTTGTTGCGGCAGGGAGAACTCGACGGCTATCGGGTCGATCTGGGTCACGGAAAACAGGCCCTGGGTATCGGCGGTGCGCAAGAAGTTGCCTTCATCCACGGTGCGAATACCGACGCGGCCGCTGACCGGCGAGCGAATCTGCGTGTAGGAAAGTTGTACCTGAGCCGCATCGATCGCGGCCTGGTTGCCTTGCGCGGTAGCCTTGAGCTGGTTGACCAGGGCTTGTTGCTGGTCATAAGTCTGCTTGGACACGCCGTCGTCGACGCTCAATTCCTTGTAGCGCTTGAGGTTGACCAGCGCTACCTGCAACTGCGCCTGGCTTTCGCCCAGTTGGGCCTTGGCCTGGTCAAGGTTGGCGCGGATCGAGCGGTCATCGATGGTCGCCAGCAGGTCACCGGCCTTGACCAACTGGCCTTCCTTGACCAGCAATTTAGTCAGGATGCCGTCCACTTGCGGGCGAATCACCACACTGTGTAGCGACAACACTGAGCCGATCCCGCTGACAAAGCGCGGAATGTCCTGCTGCGCCACGCTCACCACCCGCACCGGAATCGCGGTGGGTGCCGCCAGTTTGGACTTGGCCGGTCGGGTCAGTGCCCAGGTTGCAACGGCCAACACCACGAGGACCCCCACGATCAGGGCGGTTTTTCGTTGAATGTGCATCGAAGGACACCAGAGGCGCAGTTGCACGTTTCAAGCTGCAAGCTGCAAGTTGAGGTTTGGATAAAAGCTTTATAGCGCGGCGACCCGGTCAGGATCGTGACGTCAAACTGACAGCCATGACAGCTAGTGCTTTAAACTTGCCGCTTGAAGCTTACCGCTTGGCCCTCCGGCCCCGCTATACTCGCGCTTTTACACCAATACCCGCGCCGGAGCCCCTATGAATTCCCCGACACAACCCCCTGTTGAAGCGGCCGACCTTGTCGCTCCGGCCAGCGCCGAAGGCGTTGAAAAAGCCGAGATCCCGGCGTTCAAGTTTCCCTTCAAACCGGGTGAACTGGCTGGGGCCAAGAACGCCGCCCAGCCCTGGTACAAGAATGGAGCCAAGAACGGCCACACCAAGTCCCCGGGCATGGCCCCGCCGGGCACCCGTCGCTCAATGGGTAAACGTTAAGATTAATCGGTTGTAATATTTGGCGGATGTTGCCTACAGCTCCCGTCGATGTTTCTGCTTGTAGGCATGCGACCGTTTCTTGAAAGCTTGCACAGCTTCCGCTCTGCCCTGGTTTCGTATCGGGCCTGAGCGGAGGGTGCTCTTTCCGGAAAAGGACGTTTTCTGTGGCCCTGATACACCTTTGTGTAGCGCTTGTCCTATTGCTCGCGGTGGATGCCGTCGCAGGCATTGATCAACCACGGCGCGAAATCCGTTTTGCGGTTGCCGCGTTGTTCCCTCCCTTCCAGAGTCGCGATCCGCAAGGGCAACTGGTCGGCATGCACATCGAGCTCGGTAATGCCCTGTGCCAGCAATTGAATGTGCGCTGTACCTGGATCGATCAGGTGCTGGTCGAAAACTTCAACGACCTGGACGCCCGGAAATTCGATGCAATCATGGGCATTGCCTCCACACCTCAACGGCGCCGCCGGGTGAGTTTCACCGATAACCTCTACCCGGTCACCACGCGCCTCGTTGCGCACCGGGCCTCGGGCCTCATGCCGACTACAACGTCACTCAAAGGCAAGCGTGTCGGCGTTTTGCTAGGGAGTAATCGCGAAGCCTTTGCCTTGTCTCAGTGGGCTCGGGAAGGTGTGATCATCAGAAGTTTTTGGCTCAACGACGAACTGGTCCGTAGCCTGGTGGCAGGCCATATCGATGCGACACTGCAGGGCCCCGTGGAAATCCGCAACGTACTGCTCGACACTGCTGCCGGCGCGGATTTCGACTTCCTGGGCCCTGCTGTTTCCGCTGAGCTACTGGGCGACGGCATCGCGATCGCATTGCGCAACACGGACACTGCGTTGCGTACTGAGCTCAACCGCGCCCTCGAACAGCTCAAGCACAATGGTGAATACCAACGGATCCTTGCACCTTATCGATTGGACCCACAATGATGGCCAATTAATCGCGCGGAACATGAGCTGGATCAGTATTTGCCCCTCCGGTGCGCTTAGAGTCGACGCCCTGCCGACTCCTCCAACAATCACGAGCGCGCTTCTCCATGAAGATCAATCTGCCGGTCACCGGTCGGAATGTGGACTTTGCCCCCGACGCCAATATCCTTTCGACCACCGACCTGACCAGCGCGATTACCTACGCCAACCAGGACTTTATCGACATCAGCGGTTACAGCCACGACGAGCTGCTGGGCATGCCGCATAACGTCCTGCGCCATCCGGATATGCCGTCCGAGGCGTTTGCCCATATGTGGCAAACCCTGAAGGGCGGGCGTTCGTGGATGGGCATGGTGAAAAACCGTTGCAAGAACGGCGATCACTATTGGGTCAGCGCCTATGCCACGCCGGTGACCCGCGACGGAGCGACGGTGGAGTATCAATCGGTGCGTACCAAGCCGGATGCCCGCAGGATTACCCTGGCAGAGCGGGCCTACGCGCGCTTGCGAGCCGGCAAGCGTGCGACGGGGACGGCCATCGGCATAGGCACGAAACTGGTGGCTTGGGTCGCCGTCACCTGTGGTGCGACCTGGGCGTTGGGTCTGGGCCTGGCGGAATACGCGTTGGCCTGGCAATTACCCACGCTTCTGGCGGGATGTGCGGTTGGGGCTATGGGTGTGCGGGCGATCTTGCGGCCCCTGGCCCAGTTGCAAGAACGGGCGCGCCGCATCGCCGACAATCCCCTGAGCCAGGCGATCTATACCGGACGTCGTGACGAGTGTGGGCAGATCGAGTTTGCCCTGCACATGCTCGAAGCCCAGGTGGGCGCCGTGGTGGGCCGTATCGGCGATGCCTCTCAGCGCCTGTCCGGCCATGCCGCGCAATTGGTGCGGCACCTCGACAGCAGCCACGCCAGTAGCCTGGGTCAGCAAACCCAGACCGACCAAGTGGCGGCGGCGATCCACCAGATGGCCGCCAGCGTGGCCGAAATGGCCAACCACGCGCAGCAGGCGTCCAAGGCTGCCGACCAGGCTGGCAGCGAAACCCGCGAAGGCCATCAGCGCGTGGATCAAAGCCGTGATGCCGTGTTGCGCCTGTCCCAGGAGTTGGCGCGTGCCACTGAGGTGATCCACCAGTTGGAAAACCACAGCGGCGAGATCAGCGGCGTGCTGGAGGTGATCCGCACGATTGCCGAGCAGACCAACCTGCTGGCGCTGAATGCCGCTATCGAAGCGGCGCGCGCGGGTGAGCAGGGGCGCGGGTTTGCCGTGGTGGCGGATGAAGTGCGCGGACTGGCGCAGCGCACGCAGCAATCGACCGATGAAATCCAGCGCATGATCAGCACCCTGCAAGGCGGCGCCCGTGATGCGGTGCAGGCCATGGCCCAGAGTAGCGAGCACGTCGAAGCCAGCGTCGAACAAGCACAACGTGCCGCCGCCGCGCTGGATGGCATCAGCCAGCGCGTCACGCAAATCACCGCCATGAGCCAGCAAATCGCAACAGCTGTGGAAGAGCAGAGCGCGGTGAGTGAAGACATCAACCGCAATATCGTCGGCATTCGGAACGCCGGGGAGGCCACCGTCAGCGCCGGGCAGCAAAGCCAGCTCAGCTCAAGCGATGTGGCGGCGTTGGCGGAGGATCTGCGTCAATTGGCGAGAGAATTCTGGTCTAAGCCGCGCGTAACGGGATAAACGCATAGTTGGCCGGCACTTCGGTGGCAATCTGCGCCCCGGCATCCAGCACCTGCTCGGCGATGTCCAGCCCCGACACATGGAACACCCATTCATTGGCCACGGACGGCTGACTCACCGCCAACTCAATCGCCTGGGCGAATGCGCCCATGTCCGGCAAGTAAGCGGTAAAGCCATCACCCTTGAGCGCCGTGGTGCGAATGCCCAGCAAGGCACACACCGCTTCCTTGGTCTGCACATCGTCGCGGTCGGCCTGGCGCGAGCGGCGGATCAGTTCAGCCAGGTCCTGGTCCATCAGCTCACCGCCGACGATCAGCGCCGGGCCCTGTTCCCAGGACTCCGGCGGGCAGTCCTTGGCGGCGGGGTTCAGCGGGATATGCGGGTTGATTTCCATCGGATAGATGCGGCACACCAACGGGCGACGCTCATAGATGCGGCACCGGTTGTCTTCGTCAAGATTCCGGCAGCGTCCGGCGTTATAGGCTGCAAAGGTGATTGCCACAAACGCCTCGGTATTGCCGCTGGGCACCACTACCGAACGGCGCTCGGCATGTTCGCGTTGCTGCTGGGGTAGCCCCAGGCCATTGACCAGGAAACCTTCCGCCAGAACGATGACGTTACCGCCGTCCGCCGCCCACATCCGGGCTTCTTCGAGGGTCAGGGGCACGTGGTGGTCGGAGCAGCATTTGCCGCAACCGACGCAGGAAAATTGAGTATTCATGGCGGATCTGTCACCAGGCTAGGTCAGAGGGCACGCAAGAACGGTGACGGGTTTTTACCTCTGTTCACCGATTCGCTCTCTGTAAGCAAGTAACACGCCAGTGCCTGTCAGTCCTGTGGCACCACATCGCGCAGGACAAGTTTCATGCCCGCGCTTTCGTACAGTTGGCGGGCACGCAGGTTGCTCTCCAACACCTTGAGGTCCACATAGGGTTCACCGCGTTGCTTGAAGGCGTGGAAGCAGTGCAACAGCAATGCGCGGCCCAATCCCTGGCCCTGGGCGCAGGGGTGAACGGAGAGGTTCTTGATAAACGCGCTGGTCCAGCACTGCGCCACGGCGAGAATGCCGTCGTCGTTGCTGGCCACCAGGCACAGCGTGGGGTCGAACTCGGCATCGGTGGTGAACTGCTGCTGCCAGGTTTCCAGGTTGGGCACGCGACCGCCGCCCTGATCCTGGGTCAGGCGCAATACGGCGTGAATCGCCGGGGCCAGGTCGTCACGGTAATGTTCCAACTGCGTGCCCAGCGGCCACTGCGGGGCGGGCAGGCTACCGATAAGGTCGCGGCGCAGCAGTTGGAAATATTCGCTCACAGGCCTTTTTGCGCCACCGTTTGCGCGGCCACCACCAGGCACTTGGTCAGCTCCGGCGAAGAGAATTTGGTGAGCACTGCGTCGGCGCCGGCCAGCCGGGCTTTTTCGCTGTTCATCGCGCTGTCCAGGGAGGTGTGCAGCAGTACATAGAGGTGCTGGAAGTCCGGGGTTTCGCGCAGGGTGCGGGTCAGGGCGTAGCCGTCCATTTCCGACATTTCGATGTCCGACACCACCACATTGATCTGCTCGACCGTGCCTTGCAGCTCCAGCAGCACGTCGATGGCTTCCTTGGCACTACGCGCGGTGTGGCAGGTGAGGCCAAGGTTACGCAGAGTGTGCACGGATTGCTGCAGGGCGACCTGACTGTCGTCCACCACCAGGATGCGTGCATTGCCGAGCACTTCGGCCTCTTCCATGGTCAGGTCGGTCGGCGCCGCTTCGATCGGTGCCGGGGCGATGCCGTGGATGACTTTCTCGATGTCCAGCACCTGCACCAGGCCGCCTTCCACCTGGGTGACCCCGGTGATGAACGCGCGGTTGCCACCGGAGCCGTAGGGCGGCGGGCGAATGTCGGTGGTCAGGCAATGCACGATCTTGCTCACGGCTTGCACATGCAGGCCCTGCTTGGAGCGACTCACGTCGGTGACGATCAGGCAGCCGCCGTCAGGGTCCGCCAGGGGCATTTCGCCGAGGGCGCGGCTCAGGTCGATCACCGCCAGCGAGTTGCCGCGCAGAGTGGCGATACCTTTGACGTGGGGGTGAGACTCCGGCAGCTTGGTCAGCGGCGGGCAGGGAATGATTTCGCTGACTTTCAGCAGGTTGATCGCCATCAGCTTGCCGCTGCGCAAGGTAAAGAGCAGAAGCGAGAGTGAGTCTGCGCGGGCTTTGGTGGTGGACATAAAAACCTTCTGTGGATCAGGGATGACGATCTTCTATGGAAGGTTATCGACCTATGCAACCAAAACTGTAGGAGCCGGGGGGATAGGTGGGTGTCAGCCCTTCCACACCTGCGGGTTCACCAGGTCCTGCGGACGTTGGCCCAGCAGGGCGCTGCGCAGGTTGTCCAGGGCGCGGTTGGCCATGGCTTCACGAGTTTCGTTCGTGGCCGAGCCGATGTGCGGCAAGGTCACGGCATTGTTCAGTTGGAACAGCGGCGACTCGGCCAATGGTTCCTGCTCATACACATCCAGCCCGGCGCCACGGATGCGCTGGTTTTGCAGGGCTTCGATCAGCGCCGGTTCGTCGACCACCGGGCCACGGGAGATGTTGATCAGGATCGCACTGGACTTCATCAACCCTAGTTCGCGGGTGCTGATCAAATGACGGGTCTTGTCGCTCAACGGCACCACCAGGCACACGAAATCTGCCTCGGCCAGCAGCTCATCCAGGCTGCGAAATTGCGCGCCCAGCTCCTGCTCCAGTGCCGGCTTGCGGCTGTTGCCGCTGTACAGGATCGGCATGTTGAAACCCAGGCGCCCACGCCGGGCCACGGCCGCGCCGATGTTGCCCATGCCGACGATGCCGAGTGTTTTGCCATGTACATCGCAACCAAACAACGGCGCGCCGACGCTGGCTTTCCATTGGCCGGCCTTGGTCCAGGCGTCCAGCTCGGCGACCCGACGGGCGCTGCTCATGAGCAAAGCAAAGGCCAGGTCGGCGGTGCTTTCGGTGAGCACGTCGGGGGTGTTGGTGAGCATGATCCCGCGTTCGTTGAAGTACGCCACATCGTAGTTGTCATAGCCCACTGACACGCTGGACACCACTTCCAGCTTGCTCGCGCCCTGCAACTGCTCGCGCCCCAGCTTACGGCCCACGCCGATCAGGCCGTGGGCGTGGGGCAGGGCCTCATTGAATTGAGCGTTGATGTCGCCCAGCTTGGGGTTGGGCGCGATCACCTCGAAGTCCTGTTGCAGGCGTTCGATCATTTCCGGGGTGACGCGGCTGAAGGCGAGGACAGTCTTTTTCATTGCAGGCGGGCTCATCGACTACGGAAGAATGCCAAGCACGCTAACATTCCTGCTGCCGCTTGTCAGTTGGCCATCCGCGCGCCGCTGAGGCTGCCACTCAACTCATACGCCACCAGTTCCGCCTGGTGCGCTGCCAGAATCTCCGGCAGCGAGCCGCGCAGGTATTCCACCCAGGTCTTGATCTTCGCATCCAGGTATTGGCGCGACGGGTAGATGGCGTACAGGTTCAGTTCCTGGGAACGGTAGTTGGGCATTACTCGCACCAGGGTGCCGTTGCGCAGGCCTTCGATGGCCGCGTACACAGGCAACAGGCCGACGCCCATGCCGCTGGTGATCGCGGTTTTCATCGCGTCGGCCGAGTTCACCAGGAACGGCGAGGTGTTGATCGCCACGCTTTCCTGGCCTTCGGGACCGTTAAAGGTCCATTTGTCCAGTTGGATCACCGGGCTGACCAGGCGCAGGCAGGCGTGGTTGAGCAAGTCCTGTGGGCGCTGCGCGCAACCTTTGGCCTTGACGTAATCCGGCGAGGCGCAGGCGATGCTGTAGGTGATGCCCAGGCGCTGGGACACGAAGCCTGAGTCCGGTAGCTCGCTGGCCAGCACGATGGACACGTCGTAGCCCTCATCGAGCAGGTCCGGCACGCGGTTGGCCAGGGTCAGGTCGAAGGTCACGTCCGGGTGGGTACGGCGGTAGCGCGCAATCGCATCGATGACGAAGTGCTGGCCGATACCGGTCATGGTGTGCACTTTCAACTGCCCCGCGGGGCGCGCGTGGGCGTCGCTGGCTTCGGCCTCGGCTTCCTCGACATAGGCCAGGATCTGCTCGCAGCGCAGCAGATAGCGTTTGCCGGCCTCGGTCAGCGCGATGCGTCGGGTGGTGCGGTTGAGCAAGCGGGTTTGCAGATGGGCCTCAAGGTTGGAGACCGCGCGCGACACATTGGCCGTGGTGGTATCCAGTTGCACGGCGGCGGCGGTGAAGCTGCCGGCTTCGGCCACGCAACTGAAGGCGCGCATGTTTTGCAAAGTGTCCATGGAGTGTTCTCAAGGGAGATGCCAAATTGTGACATGAAGTTGCGCGCAGGTGTGTATCCGCTGGGCGCTGCTCTCCCCGGACATCGCTGGCGGAAAATCAGGACAAGGTCCAGGCCTCACGGACTTTAGCCCCGTAGTGCGGCATATATTCTCTTAGTAAGTGATTAAATGCCGCCTGTGCGCTGGCGCGATTTGCGCGGGTAGGGGCTTCAAGGGCGGTGTGGGCCTCTTGTATCAGGGCGTCTGCGGCTCGGGTGAGTGCCGGGCTGATGCGTTTGAGCGCGTCAATCTCTGCGGTCAGCATCGTACCGTGAGCCTGCCCGCCAAGGGTATCGAGCAAGGTGTGAAAATCATCGGTGTGCTGTTCTACGTAATCGTCCCAGCCCGGCCGTTCATCTGGATTTTCCAGATAGCGGCGGGCGATTGGCAAGACGTGATCCAACGACTCGCAGCCCAGCTGTTCGTTGCGCAAGGTCTGCCGAGCGCGCAACGACTGCGCCTCTATTCCACTGATCTGTGCAAACGGCCTGGGCAGCTCCAAGTCGCGGTTTTTGACTACCGTGTGCCGGGTATACAACATCACCGGTTGACCGTGCTTTATTTTGACCAGTACTTGGGTGGCAGACGGCCTGACGGGATCAAGCAGCGATTCGCTGATTGAACGGATCAGGGTTTCCCAGTCGAACGTCTGCTCGCCAATGAAGGAAAGTACTTGGCGCAACATTTTCTTTACGATTTCCCGGGACTTTAAAGGGGCGATATCGATTGTCAGGTAATCACCGCTCAGGTGTGGATCGTCGAGCTTGCGATGGCTGACTTCAATCGATATGCCTTTGCCTGTTTCGGTCTGCGAAGAGGCCATTATTCCGGCAGAGAAACTTAGTATTTGGGCACGAGCTGTGAGTTTGTGGACATTGAGTGCGTCGGGTCGCAGGTGTGCACGGTTGTGCTGGATCAGCGTACGTATTTCCTTACCCTGTTGCTCATCGAGACGCGATTGTGTCTTAAGCAGCACATAGCGCTCCAACAATGATTGGGCTTGTTTGTTTCTTGAGTGCGGGGCGGTGCTGAACTTGAACGCTGGCACGGGTGTGCAGATCCGTTGGGTGAATTGTTTGCTGCTGGTGGCTATATGGCTTTTGATGTCGGTTAACAGTGTCACAGGGTCATCGTTGTAGTGTTTGTGCGAGGCCAGACGAAGTTGTGCAAGTTCAGGAGCTGTTTCGTAAAGGCCCAGGATATCCAGGGTTCTATGTCGGTGAGTGTGTTGTAGGGTTGGCTTAAAGGTGGTGTTGATCTTCAGAGTGTCGAAGACATCCACTGTCACCTTGTTACTCGCAAGCAGAGTGATACCTCTTTCGGTGATAAGCGGTTGGGAGGTATTCCCCACGCTAGGTAATTCAACATCGGTCAGGCCGGCGCTGGACAGGGTGTCCCTGACATAAGGTTGGCTGAGCGCTGAGTAGGCGAGGTGTCTCTGCAAGCTGTGGCTGTCACGCAGTAAATTGGGCAGGTGTTTTACGGTGCGACGAAGGCTCTCACTTAGAGAGGTGCGCACGGAATGGCTGCGGGCATCGGCATACTGTTCCAGGTTTGCGTACTCGTTAGACGATACATAGCCAATACCGAGTTGACTGCGGGTCTGAAATTGCTCATCGGTCGACGATTTCAACTGGGCTTTCAGGCTGATGGCGCGCGTGCTTTTGACGCGCTGGTCGGCACTGATTTCCAGACGAGAGTCGACTGTCAGTTGGGGCCCGGTACTGTTCTGCAGCATTGGGTCCAACGCGTAGTTGTAGCCGATTTGACGGTGGTTGCTGCGTTCGCCGCCGTTGCGAACATAAGCAAGTGCCGGCAATAACTGTTGTGTCAGGCGCTGATGTCTGACATCGCTGACGGCTGCTCGAAACTGCCATTTGAGGGCACGACACAGGGTGTAGTCGGCTTCGATGTTCGGCGTATTGTCCGTGCGATGTCGGCGAAGCTCGTGTTCGGCTTTTTTGAACAACGCGTAGTAGTCCGATAGCTCCTCGACCGACACCTCCAGGTTTGGCTCGCTGGTCGATAGTTTTTGGTACAGCGCCTCAATCGCCGCTCGATCACGATGAAAGCTTGCAAGGGGCGCCAGCTTTTCCAGCACAAGGTCGGCGACCCAGCGCGCATCACGTTGCAGGGGGCGACTACCGGGGGGAAGGCGCTCAAGCGAACGATGTAGCTGTCTGCTCAGCGCGTCAGCGGGTTCTTGTGAGGACGAAGGTATCGACGCTACGACGGGTTGTGTGCTGACGGCTGAAAACATTCAGGCACTCCAGAAGGGGGGGAATGCTCGCTACTCTGCTGGCGGATGATCGAGCTCGCTGTAGGGGAATGCTCCTGGGGCGGGATGAATATCCCCATTCTTCGAGTCGGCCCGGATTATCGCCTGAACGGTAACAATGATTCACAGGAATGCCCGCTTATCGTCCTTCCTATCGCACCCTAGAATTGCGCCTCCTACCCCGCAACACCCTCTCAGGAATTCGCTTGCCGTGCCGCGTCGCATCAGCAGAGAGCTCAAGACTCTCATTAACAGAGAGCTGAAGGCTCTCAGTGTTTGCGCTTTATCGTTAGCAATCAGCGGCTGCATCGGAACCGGAGGAATCGCCCCACAAGGCCAGTCTCTCGACGCCAACCACCTGGCTACCGACGAGGCGATCCAGAGCGCGGCTCGTGACGCGCACTGGCCCACCGCGCAATGGTGGCAAGCCTACGGCGACCCGCAACTGAACCACTGGGTCGACTTGGCCACGCAGCATAGCCCGAGCCTGGCCATGGCCGCCGCGCGAGTGCGTGAGGCGCGGGCCATGGCCGGGATTGCCGAGTCGGCCGAGTCGCTGCAGATCAACAGCGACACCACCCTCAAGCGCCACAACTGGCCGAAGGATCAGTTCTATGGTCCCGGCGAGCTGAGCGGTGCCAACACCTGGGACAACAATACGTCCCTGGGCCTGAGCTACGCCCTCGACTTGTGGGGTCGCGAAAGCAATGCCACCGAACGTGCCGTCGACCTGGCGCACATGAGCGCCGCCGAAGCGCGCCAGGCCCAACTCGAATTGCAGAACAACGTGGTGCGCGCCTATATCCAGTTGTCGTTGCATTACGCCAACCGCGATATCGTCGCGGCGACCCTGGCGCAACAGCAGCAGATCCTCGACCTGGCCAACAAGCGCTTGAGCGCTGGGATCGGCACCCACTTCGATGTCAGCCAGGCTGAAACGCCATTGCCGGAAACCCATCGGCAACTGGACGCCCTCGACGAAGAGATCGCCCTGAGCCGTAACCAGTTGGCGGCCCTGGCGGGCAAAGGCCCGGGGGAAGGCGCGCAGTTGCAACGCCCGAGCCTATCCCTGGCCGCGCCGTTGAAGTTGCCGTCGAGCCTGCCCGCGCAATTGCTCGGCCAGCGCCCGGATGTGGTTGCCAGCCGCTGGCAAGTCGCGGCCCAGGCCCGTGGCATCGATGTGGCCCACGCCGGTTTCTACCCCAACGTCGATCTGGTCGGCAGCCTCGGCTACATGGCCACCGGTGGCGGCATGCTGGAATTCCTGGCGGGCAAGAAATTCAACTACAACGTGGGACCTGCGATCACCTTGCCGATCTTCGACGGCGGCCGCCTGCGTGCGGAACTGGGCGAAGCCAGCGCCGGTTATGACATCGCTGTCGCCAAGTACAACCAGACCCTGGTCAACGCGCTCAAGGGCATCAGCGACCAGTTGATCCGCCGCGAGTCCATGGACAAGCAAGCCTCCTTTGCTGCGCAATCGGTGGCCTCGGCGCAGAAGACCTACGACATCGCGATGATCGCCTACCAGCGCGGCCTTACCGACTACCTTAATGTGCTGAATGCGCAGACCTTGCTGTTCCATCAGCAGCAGATCGAGCAACAGGTACAAGCGGCTCGCCTGAGCGCCCACGCCGAACTGGTGACGGCCCTGGGCGGCGGCCTCGGTGCCTGCAACGATGTGCCTCAAGACACCAAGACCCTTCCGAGCAAGACCCCGGCGGCGCTTGCCGCGTTCGACCACTGAGTAGGATTTGATGACGCCTTTGCCTGCACCGCTGCGCTGGCTGTATGCCCTTGAGTGGCGCCGTGGTTTTTTCGACTGGGCACGCAGTGATGGCGTGACCTGGGTGTATATCTTCAAGGTGCTGGTCGCCGCGTTCCTCACGCTGTGGTTGGCCATGCGCCTGGAGCTGCCGCAACCGCGCACGGCGATGATCACCGTGTTTATCGTGATGCAGCCCCAGAGCGGCCAGGTGTTTGCCAAGAGTTTCTATCGCTTCCTCGGCACCCTGGCGGGGTCGGCGGTGATGGTGCTGTTGATCGCCTTGTTTGCGCAGAACACGGAGCTGTTTCTCGGCACACTGGCGATCTGGGTGGGCATCTGCACGGCGGGCGCGACGCGCAATCGCAACTTCCGCGCCTACGGGTTTGTACTTGCCGGCTACACGGCGGCGATGGTCGGCCTGCCGGCCCTGGCGCATCCGGATGGGGCCTTTATGGCGGCAGTGTGGCGGGTGCTGGAAATCTCCCTGGGGATTCTGTGTTCCACCCTGGTCAGCGCCGCGATCCTGCCGCAAACCTCCAGCGCCGCCATGCGCAACGCCTTGTACCAGCGCTTTGGCGTGTTTGCGCTGTTCGTCACCGATGGCCTGCGTGGGCGCAGCCAGCGCGAAGGTTTCGAAGCCAGCAACGTGCGTTTTATCGCCGAAGCGGTGGGCCTGGAAGGGCTGCGCAGTGTGACGGTGTTTGAAGATCCACATATGCGTCGACGCAACGGCCGGCTCAGCCGCCTCAACAGCGAGTTCATGAGCATCACCACGCGCTTCAATGCCTTGCACCAGTTGCTTGAACGGCTGCGCACGGACGAAGCGGACCACGTGGTGGCGGCGATCAAGCCCGGCCTGCAAGACCTTGCCGAAGTGCTCGACGGCTTCTCCGGCCGTGCGCTCACCAGCCCGGACGCGGCACGCTTGGTCAGCCAACTCAGCGCTTACAAGGACGGCCTGCCCGCCAAGGTCCGCAGCTTGCGGGCGGCTTTCCAGGAACAGAATCCCAGTGAAGCCGAACAACTGGATTTCCACACCGCCTACGAGCTTCTTTACCGTTTTGTCGACGACCTGCATAACTACGCGCAAACCCACGCTTCCCTGGCGGATCACAGCCATGCGCGCGAACAGTGGGACGAAACGTTCATCCCCAAGACCAACTGGCTGGCCTGCGCCGCCTCGGGAATTCGCGCGTCATTCATCCTGATCGTATTAGGCAGCTATTGGGTGGCTACCGCCTGGCCCAGCGGCGCGACCATGACCCTGATCGCCGCTGCCACCGTGGGCTTGTCCGCCGCGACGCCGAACCCAAAACGCATGGCGTTCCAAATGGCGTGCGGAACCTTGATCGGCGCCTTAGTGGGCTTTGTCGAAATGTTTTTCGTGTTCCCCTGGATCGACGGCTTCCCACTGCTGTGCGTGATGCTTGCGCCGGTGATCATCTTTGGCGCATTCCTCGCTTCGCGCCCGCAATACGCGGGTGTCGGCGTGGGGCTGCTGATCTTCTTCAGCACCGGCTCGGTGCCGGACAACCTGACGATCTACAACCCCTACACCTTCATCAACGACTACATCGCCATGGTCATCGGCATGCTGGTGTGCGCGGCGGCGGGGGCGATCATCCTGCCGCCCAACAGCCGCTGGCTGTGGCGCCGGTTGGAGCAGGACCTGCGCGAGCAAGTGGTGTACGCGATCAGCGGCAAGCTCAAGGGCCTGGCGTCGAGTTTCGAAAGCCGCACCCGCGACCTGCTGCACCAGGCCTACGGCCTCGCGGTCGGCCAGCCGCAAGTACAGCGCGACCTGTTGCGCTGGATGTTCGTGGTGCTGGAAGTCGGCCACGCGATCATCGAGTTGCGCAAGGAGCAGGCGATTCTGCCGGTACATCCGGCCTATGCCGAATCCCAGCCGTGGCGCCAGGCGATCCGCGTGATGGGCCGCTCGCTGGTGCGGCTGTTCCTGCAACCCAGCGCAAGCAACCTGGAGCGCGGCCTGATCGCCGTCGACCACGCGATCAGCCGCGTGCAGGCCACCGATGAACCCTTCGCCCCGCACTTCGACACCTCGGCCCTGCGCCGGGTGAAAAGCTACCTGCACTTTATCCGCACTTCACTGCTCGACCCGCAATCGCCCCTGGCTGCTCTAAAAGGATCCTCGCATGCCCCGTGAAATCGCCTTCCATGGCGTGTACATGCCAACCATGACCCTGATGTTCCTGATCGCGGCCGTGTTGGCCTGGGCGCTTGATCGCTTCCTGGCCGGGTTCGACCTTTACCGTTTTTTCTGGCACCCGGCGTTGCTGCGCCTGAGCCTGTTTGTTTGCCTGTTCGGCGCCCTGGCGCTGACCGTCTACCGTTGAGAATGCCCCGATGAAAAAGTTTTTCAGCCTGTTCGCGACCTTGCTGGTACTGGCCTTGGCCATCTGGATTGGCCGCACGTTGTGGGTGCACTACATGGAAACCCCGTGGACCCGCGACGGGCGTGTGCGTGCCGATATCATCAACGTCGCCGCCGACGTCACAGGCGAAGTGGTCGACGTGCCGGTGCGTGACAACCAGTTGGTCAAAAAGGGCGACCTGTTGATGCAGATCGACCCCGAGCACTACCGCATTGCGGTCAAACAGGCGCAATCGCTGGTGGCGTCGCGCAAAGCCACCTGGGAAATGCGCAAGGTCAATGCTCACCGTCGCGCTGACCTCGATGCGTTGGTGATCTCCAAGGAAAACCGCGACGACGCCAGCAACATCGCCGACTCGGCGCTGGCCGACTACCAACACGCGCTGGCGCAACTGGAAGCGGCCGAACTCAATTTGAAACGCACGCAGGTGGTGGCGGCGGTGGATGGTTATGTCACCAATCTGAACGTGCATCGCGGCGACTATGCCCGCATCGGCGAAGCCAAGATGGCTGTGGTGGATATGAACTCGTTCTGGGTTTATGGCTTCTTCGAAGAAACCAAGCTGCCCCACGTCAAGGTCGGTGATAAAGCCGATATGCAATTGATGAGTGGCGAGACCTTGAAGGGGCATGTGGAAAGCATCTCGCGAGGCATCTACGACCGCGACAACCCCGAAAGCCGCGAACTGATTGCCGATGTGAACCCGACCTTCAACTGGGTGCGCCTGGCCCAGCGGGTGCCGGTGCGGATTCATATCGATGAGGTGCCGGAAGGGGTGTTGTTGGCGGCGGGGATTACCTGCACGGTGATCGTTGGCCCTGCTCGTTGAATCAGGGCGGGTGTTTAGCCGAAGTAACAACGTAAAACGCCCAAGCCGTCAGGATCAACGCCTGTGATGTTTGCGGCTACGATCACTCGCTGGTCTCCCCGCTCGGTCAATGACACCGGTTTGGTTACGACTGCAGAGTCAATGTAGGTGTAGCCCAGGTTGTTGAAAGCCGGGTTCAGCGTGCCATCGGCATTGAATTGGGCGACATAGATCCCCCTGCCCGTTGAGGCCGTGACAAGCTGTCCCGCGCGGGTGCTCATGATGCACTGCCAGCCTGTGTCGCGAGAGCTCTCGAATTGGCTGACCAGGGGCTTGCCGTTATTGAACAGTTGGTGCGCTGCGCCGTTGGGCGTTATGGCGCGCAGTAACCCTCTGGTCCTGATATCGGCAGCGTCCTGGCCGACTTGGCCAGCGCCAACGAGGCTGCCGTCTGCTCGCTGCGTGAGGTCGTTGAAGCTGGCGTGATCGTCAACGTTCTCATCCTCAACGTAGTGAAAGCCAGGTGTCTGAGCATTGCCAAAACGGGCGTCCAGCGTACCGTCATGGTTGAGCCGGGCGAGCAGGGCTTTATTGAGCCCAGGGGCGGGACGGGCATGGCCGGCAATCACGATTTTGTAATCGCTGCCCTGGCTGATGCAGGCGTTGATGGCCGTGGGTGCAGTGGGGTCGGTCAGTTTGAAGTCCAGCCTGCCATCGCTGTTAAAACTGTTGTCCAGCACACCGTCTGGTCGCAGGCGAAACAGCGTGCCGGTCGTCAACTCGGTGTTACCACGCTTTGAGTAATTGGCGGTGATCAGAATGTGCCCATCAGACTGCTCGTGCACGGTAGACGAGTCTTCCATCAACTCGTCGTCTAAATGGGTTGTTAGAACGCGCACTCCATCCTCGGCAAAATCCGTATCGAGATCGCCCTGACTGTTGAGGCGTGCGATGAACAAGACCGCCCATGGATCGGTTAGTCCACGCCATGTCCAGCCAAGCATGAGGATTTTTCCATCGCGCTGGACAGTCAGCCTTAAACCTCCGGCGGGTAAATCGGGCACGAACCTGTCGAGAACCAGCCCGTTTTTTCCGAATTTTTTATCAAGGTTGCCCTTGGCGTCCAGGCGGCCCAAACCATTTATGTGACCGGGGGAATCGAGGGCGTCGAGATAAAAGCCGGCGCTGAATAGAACGTTACCGTCTTGATCGGTTGTCAGTCCTTTGATGTGGTGTCGAACGGTCAGATCGGGGTGTTCTTCTACGATCTTTGGCAGGACGGCTTCGCCACCGGGGCCGAAGGCTGGATCTAAAGTACCAGGTTGTGTGGTAGGCATTTTGGTATTCCGCCATGGGTCAGAGGGACTTGGCTGCATGGGCAGGGTACGAACTCAACCCATGCGACGATGGCCCAGTCTGGCCCTGGTGTAATACCGGTTCTACTGTCAACTCTGACAGGTGTCAGACCGCCATTATGCGGTCGTGTAGGTCTCATGCAGATGACGCCACAGCAGCGCGCCACTGGCCTGCTTCTCGAACACCACCGTGGCACGGCGGTCCGTCTGTGTACCGCTGTCATCGATCTGATGCTCGCGATAGGTCACCGTGGCGCCACGTGCATGGCGATCGATGCCGGCCATCTCGCTCAAGGTGATTTTCAATCCCGGGCGCATGCCGCCCAAGCGCGTGAACAGGGCATTGACCCCAGCCGCATTCACCCGTGCACCGGTCGCCGGGGCAACCATGCTGAATTCCGGGGAGAAGCGCGCGAGCAGGTTCTGCAAGGTGCCTTCGGGCGCAACGCCGGCAAACCATTGTTCGATCTCGACATGGGTCTGGATCACTTCGTCAAAAAAATCGCTGTAATCGATCATCGGTGAGGCTCGCTGGCAGGGTGAAGCAGTGCGCGTATTCGGGACGTATCCAGACGCAGCACCGCAAAAAGAGGCAGCAGGGTCAGGGCTGCCGCCATCGTGAAGGTTATAGCGAAGGAATCCAAGGCCGACAGCAATGCACTCAGCGCCGCCGCGCCCAGGCAGAAGCTCAATTGTCGGTTGATGTTCCACAGGGCGCTGGCGTGGCCCATGCGTTCGGCGGGAATATCGAGAAAGGCCAGGGTCTGCGCGGTACTGCTGCACAGGCTGCCTCCCAACCCCATCAACAAATAGGCTGGAATGATCACTGCAGGGCCATTCAGCAACAGGATGCCCAGGCATTGCAGCAGCATGCCCGCCAACAACAACGGCTTCGGACCACAGCGGTTGAACAGTTTTTTGCTGAGGAAAATCGCCAGTGCCGACGCCAGTGCCCACGGCAGCATCAAGGCGCCGGTCTGTGTGGCGTCGTACCCGAGGCCGCGAAGATAGAGTATGGCGATGAGGCTGGTACCGATGAACACGCCGGGGATGCACAGGTAGATCAGCATCGCGGTGCGCAGCATTGGGCTGCGCATCTGTTGGAAAATACTGCCCACGTCCAGTGGCACACGACGGCTCGACGGCCTGTCAGGTTTTATCCACAGCACGGTCAGCAGCAGGGTCATCAACGCCAGTGGCAGATTGGCGTAGAAGATCCAGCGCCACGACACGTTGTCGACAATCAAACCACCCAGCGCCGGTGACAGTGCCGGCACCAGCAATGCCACCGACATCACTTGCGCTGTCAGTTGGCTGCGTTCAGCCGCCGGGAAATGCCGGTAAGCCATGGCCTGCCCGACGGGAATCAGCAAGCCACCGCCCAGCCCTTGCAGGGCACGCCAGCCGATCAGTGTCTCAATCGAACTCGCCTGGCCCACCATCATCGACGCCCCGGCGAACAGCAACAGGCTTGCCGCGATCAGAGTTCGCTCCCCCATCACCGCAGCCAACCAGACACTGAGCGGAATGATCACGGTGAGGCCGAGCAGGTAGGCGTTGCTGATCCATGCCAGTTGCGTGACCGAGGCATGCAGTTCGTGGGCGATATCCGGGTAGGCGACCGTGGCGACAAACATGTTCACCAGGTCCAGGGCAAAACCCAATAAAAAGATCCAGGCGACTTTCGAGCGGTAGGTCATGAGTGCGATCCGGCGAGTGAAGCGGGCAGGGTAGGCGGGTCGTGCTGTTTGGGATACGTAGGTTTGCCTGTTACTTTGTCAAAAATATTTTGACAAAGGAGGGCGCCGCCGATGGTCAGCCTGGACCGATTCGATACCTTCAAGGCCGTGGTCGAGGCCGGCTCTCTCACCGCTGCCGCCGACCTGTTGGGCCAGACTCGCGCCGTGGTCAGCTTCAACCTCAAGCGTCTGGAAGCGGAACTGGGCGTCACTCTGCTGACCCGCAACACCCGTCAACTGGCGCTGACCGATGCCGGCGAGCGCTTCTACCTGCGCTGCACACGCATGCTCGAAGAGGCGCGATTGGCGGTGGAGGAGGCGCGCTCGGAGCATGCCCAACTCAAAGGCACGTTGCGCATCACTACCACCGTGGAATATGCATTGGCCGTGGTTGCCCCGGCGGTCGAAGCCTTCCGCCGCCTGCACCCGGACCTGGACATACACTTATCCACATCCTCCACTCACGCGGACCTGATCTCCGAGCGTTTCGACGTGGCGATTCGGTTGGGACGCTTGCTGGACTCCAATCACCGCGCGGTGCAGTTGTCGACTTTCGAGGTGTTCGCCGTGGCGGCGCCGCAGTTTGGAGGGGTTGATACGCTGGATGACTTGGAGCAGTTGCCCAAGCTGGGACATAGCCGATTGACGGAGTTGAGCGTGACCGATCCACAAGCCGGCGAACATTCTTATCGCCCCGGCCATGCGTCGCTAGTCGCTGACAGCGCAGCCGTTCTCCAAGCCTTCGCCGTGCGTGGGCACGGTGTGGCGGTGTTGCCGCAATGGCTGGTGCAGGATGACCTGGACGCCGGACGATTAGTGCGCCTGTTGCCGGACCATCGCTTTGCCCCGCAAGGGATCTACGCGATGTATCCGGACACCCGACATTTGCCCCTGAAGGTGCGGGCGTTCATTGACTTTATGAAGGGTTAGAGCGAACCGGCCAGCCCGAAGCGTTTCTTCAACACCTTCTCCAGCAACCCTTTGGGCAACAACGCCGCCATCAACGGTAACGCGCGGCTCCCATTGCCCGAGCGCAGCAGACGGGGCGGTTGTGGTTGTTGCACAGCTTTCAATACATCCGCCGCAAACACATTGGCTGGCGTCGGCTTGTCCTGGGAAGCCTGGCTGCGCGCACGGATGCCGTCGCGCAACGGCCACCATGGCGATTGTTCATTGATCAACAGTTCGGCCTGCGCGCCGGCGTTTTTCGCAAAACGGGTGTTGATGGCGCCGGGTTGCACTTCCATGACCTGCACGCCAAACGGCGCCAGTTCCATGCGCAGCGCGTCGCTCAAGGCATGCACGGCGGCTTTTGACGCGCAATAGGCCCCCGCAAACGGCGTTACCAGCACACCGGAAACACTGCCGATATTCACCACCAATCCCGTGCTGCGCCGCAGGGCCGGGAACAGCGCCTGGGTCACACCGACGATGGAAAACACATTGGTTTCGAATTGGCGTTGCATCGCCTCGGTGCCGCCGTCGAGCAACGGACCCATGGCGCCATAACCGGCGTTGTTGACCAGTACATCCAATTCGCCCAGTTGTTCGGCCAGCCGTTGCAAAGCGGCGCTGTCGTTGACGTCCAGTTCGACGGCATTAAAGCCGGCAGCGGCGAGGGCGGCGACGTCTTCCGGGCGGCGGGCGCTAGCCCATACCGTGTAGCCGGCGGCTTTGAATGCGTCCGCCAGGGCACGGCCGATGCCGCTGGAACAACCGGTGATCAGTACGTTGGGCATGGATCAATCCTTTGTCAGTCCGAAAAACTACCTTGCAGGTGCTCGGCGCGAAATTCCAGGGTTTGCGGGCGGTAGCCGGGGCGCAGAGGCGGAGTGGGCAGGCAGTCGTCCCACGTGGCGCCGGCTTGCAACTCACCGGGCCCGCGATAGCGTGGGGCCGCGTAGACGTTGTCGGCAAGGTTGACCGTATCGCCGGGGGCATACGCGGCGACGCGCCAGCGCAGCTCGGTGAGCGGCACATCGTTGCCGTTGTTCAGCGTCAGTTTGAGCGGTCGGTCGGTGGGGCATTCGTCGGCAGCATAGGTGATGCGCAGCTCCAGGCGGGCCAATTGGGAGGCTTCGCGGTTGTCCAGCCAGACTACCCAAATGGCGACGAAACCAAGGCCGACAGCGGCAGCCAACGACACCGGCAAGGCTTTGGCCGGGTAGCGCAGCAGCAGGATCAACCAGGTGATGATCAAAAGGACGCCGAAGAACATGATGACAGTCTCGTATGCGGATAAAACATCCTACCTGCGCGATGGCCTTGATGCCTATGGCGAGCCTCTGTTTTCGGTCATGAGGGAACCGCATAAAGCCTTTTCTCCACAAAGCCAGCATAGGGACATGCAGATTGCCCAGGAGGGTATCAACCCCAGTCTGATCAAGTGAGACGAACTATGATTCCTTCAGCCATTCTTGTTCCCGCTGCCACATCTGTACTGTCGTCAGTGGCTTCCTCTCTTCTCACTCCTCAACCTGCGCCAGCGCCGAGTAGCGCGGCACCGTCGAATCAAGCAAACGTAGAGCGTGACACTCATGCGCAACCCCGTATGCAAAGTCAACAGTTGACCAGCCTGGGACAAACGCTTCTGCAAGGGGCTGCGACGCGTTTCCCAACAGCGTTACATAACGGTGACACCAGCGGTAAGGCGAAGGGCGCTGCAATAATGGTGGGTGGGGCTGCCGCAGAAGGTATTGGGAAAAGGCTTGCCACGAGTGGCGGTATGGTGGGCAAAGCCATTGGCGTAGGCTTGGTATGGGGCGGCAGGGCGGCTCAGGAGGTAGGCAGGGGTCAATACGAGAGCGGGGGCAGCAACACTAACAACACTGGCAACCGTAACGTCTACTCCCCGTCGAGTTGGGGGGGCAAGTCGGCGACGTAACAGGCTGGCGATGCAATAAAAAAAGCCCCCGCCCAACCGGCTGCGGATAGGGGACGCAGTCGGCTGGACGGGGGCTTCTTTTAGGACTGTTTTACTGCGCGATAGTTTTCACTGAAACACCACGTTCAACCGGCGTCGAGCGACCGTAGATATCTTCAAAACGCTCGATGTCGTCTTCACCCAGGTAGCTGCCCGATTGCACTTCGATGATCTCCAACGGGATCTTGCCCGGGTTGCGCAGGCGGTGCACCGAGGCGATCGGGATGTAGGTGGACTGGTTCTCAGTGAGCAGGAACACGTTCTCGTCACAAGTCACTTCGGCAGTACCGCTGACCACGATCCAGTGTTCGGCGCGGTGGTGGTGCATCTGCAGCGACAGGCACGCGCCCGGCTTGACCGAGATGTGCTTGACCTGGAAACGCCCGCCCATGTCCACCGAGTCGTAGGAGCCCCACGGACGATAGACTTCGCAGTGGTTCTGGGTCTCGCTGCGGCCCTGGTCGTTCAGGGTGTTGACCATCTGCTTGACGCCCTGGACCTTGTCCTTGTGGGCAATCATCATCGCGTCCTTGGTTTCCACCACCACGATGTTATCCAGGCCGATCACCGACACCAGTTTGCCGTTGCCATGGATCATGCAGTTGCGGCTGTCCTGGATCACCACGTCGCCCTTGCTCACGTTGCCGTGCACGTCTTTGTCGTTGACGGCCCACAGCGACGCCCAGCAACCCACGTCGCTCCAACCGGCACTCAGCGGCACCACGCAGGCGCGTTGGGTTTTTTCCATCACGGCGTAGTCGATGGAGTTGTCCGGGCAGCAGGCGAAGGTGGCTTCGTCGAAGGTCACGGTGTCAGCGGTCTGTTCGCTGCGCTCAAGCGTCAGCAGGCAGGTGTCGTAGATGTCCGGATCGTGCTTTTTCAGCTCTTCGAGGAAGCGGCTGGCGCGGAACAGGAACATGCCGCTGTTCCAGAAATACCCGCCGCTTTTGACGAACTCGACGGCGCGTTTTTCATTGGGTTTTTCCACGAACTGCTCGACGCGGCTCACGCCCTCGGGCAGCAGCGAATCGTTGGTGGACTTGATGTAGCCATAACCGGTTTCCGGACGGGTCGCCGGTACGCCGAACAGCACCATCTCGCCACGCTCGGCGGCCACGGTGGCCAGGGCCAGCGCACGTTGCAGGGCTTTCTGGTCGTCGATTACGTGGTCGGCGGGCAGCACCAGCATCAGTTCGTCACGCCCTTCATTGACCAGCATCATCGCGGTGAGGGCCACGGCCGGCGCGGTGTTGCGGCCGAACGGCTCCATCAGGATGCGCTGGCTTTCCAGCTTGCGCGCGGCCAGTTGCTCGTTGACGATAAAGCGGTGGTCCTTGTTGCAGACCACGATTGGAGCGTCCATACCTTCAAACACCAGGCGTTCCAGGGTTTGCTGGAACAGTGTGTGTTCACCGGTCAGGGCCAGGAATTGTTTAGGGAACTGTTTACGGGAAAGCGGCCAAAGACGTGAGCCGCTACCACCGGAAAGGATGACTGGAATCATGGGTGTTTCTCCTTGAATCGATATGGGTCAGAGCTACGAAGGTTTGTCGTTTCACTCTTGTTTTTGTCTCGGTCCGATCGGACTCCTCGGTCCCTGTGGGAGCCGGGCTTGCCCGCGATGCAGACGACTCGGTTTGTCAGGTAACCGAGGTGATGCCATCGCAGGCAAGCCAGCTCCCACAGGGGAGCGGAGCCAGGTCGAAAATCTAATTAGCGGGTCGACACAGGGCGTTTCACCCACACTGGCGACAGGCTCGAACCGGAACCGGTGACGTACAGCACGGCTGCTTCACCACGTTCCAAGGCAACCGGCTTCACATCGCCGACCTTCTTGTCACCGTCATACAACGCCAGGCTCACCTTCACCGGGTTGATTTCACGTTCGCCACGACCTTTGGCCGCCACCGACTTGACCACATCAGTCTTGCCGTCAGCCGTCTTCAAGGTCAGGGCCTTGTCGCTGAGGTTCTGCACGCGCACCAAGGATTTCTGCTTGTTCTTGAACGGCGGTTCTTCGATCAGCTGGGGCTGGCCGCTGCCGCTGTTGACCAGGGTGTAGTAGTGGTCGGCGGCGAGTTTGACCGGCACGGTCTGGCTGCCGACCTTGGCGCTGTAGTCACCGCCAGGCATGAAGCTGAAGTCGCTGCTGGCCAGTGGCGCAACATCGCTCAGGTTGGTGGCGCCAACAGTGGCGCTGACTTCCTGGTTGCTGGCGTTGTAGATCCGCACGAAGCTCGAGCCTTTTGGCGCGGTCGGGCCGTAGAGGGCGGCGTCGCCGCCGGCGAACGCGGACATCGATACGAAGCTCAAACCGGCTGCAATGGCCAGGGTTTTAGCGAGACGACGAGGAGTTGTAGTGAAAGTCATGTGAGTTACCTCTCTTTCAGTTTTGCGCCCGGTCGGGCGTCTCGGATTTTGTGGTGTTGATTGCCATGTTCTGTTGGCGCGAACCGGCTTGTTTAAGCTGCGCAACCCACGCGGGGTCGGCATCACCGATTTCGTTGTTCACGGGCAGATAACGTTCAGGAAACTCCCAGATCAGCACCTGGGGCGGGCTGTTCTTGAAGTCATCGCTTTTCAGGTAACTGAGCATCGGCAGGATCGGGCCGTGGCCGTCTTCGGCGTAGCTGACCACGTCGCTGCCCAAGGCTTGCTTGAGGGCGCCGACGAAGTTCCAGTTGGGGTTTGCGCTGTAGCTGGTGCCTACCAGGGCCACTGGGGTCTCGCTGTCGCTGAACAGGGCGTCGTCGCCTTTGGTTTCGGCCAGGTGCGTGACGCGTTTTTCCAGCGGCTCTTTAGGCGGCATCAGGTTTTCGAACAGCGGGTCCAGCGGCAGGAACAGACGCAGGTCGCCTTTGTGCGGCTCGGTTTTTTCCGCCTCGGTGACAAAGCGCTGTGGCTCGCCGCTCAGCGGGGTCTTGTCGGCGATGGTCTTGGCCAACTGTTTGGCGGCTATTTCAGCGCCGTCCGGAGTCCAGTGGGTGTCGGTACGCAGGAACACTTGCTTGCCGCCGAGCTTGGCCTGTTGCAGCGGGCCGAGCAGGTCCGGGGCGATGATCTTGTCGGCGGCGACGCGGGCGTGGAAGTCGTCGTACAGGTTGGCGTGGATGCTCGCCGGTTTCACTTCACCCAGGTGTTCCGGGTAGAGGCGCACCTTGGCTGGCACGATCGCCATCACCAGCTGAATGCCTTGGGCTTTGAGCTTCTGGCGCACGCCTTCGACCAGCGCGTAGTTGCCTTGCAGGTTCTGGTCTTCGTTGACGGCGGGGTTGAACTCCTCATCGCTGTACAACCAGTGATCGCGGCCCAGCACCACGCCAGGGCGGCCTTCATTGAACAGCTTGTAGTCCAGCGCCGCCCATAGGTTGGTGCCGATGCGCTTGATCGGGAACTCGTCGTCGTAGTGGGTCTCGACGGCTTTGGTCCAGCGACCGTTGAGCACAGTGGCGTCGGCGTTGGTGCTGAAGCCGAAGAAACTGCGCAGCGACCAGGCACCCAGGGCCAGCAGCAGCACCAGGAACAGGCCGATATAGAGGACGCGTAATGAACGGGTCATGGTCGGCTCCCTCAGAATTGGAAGTAAAGGAACGGCGAGAAACTCTGCGCCGACAGTTTGAGAATCGACGCCACGAACAGCAGCAGCACCGCAGCGCGCATGGCGTAGCGTGGCCAGTCAGCGGTCCAGTAGGCCGGTTGCACGGCGGCATTCTGGCCCACGGTGAAGCCGGGCTCGTGGATGCTGCCTGGGTTGTCGCCCGGTACGGCCTTGATCAGGCTCGGATCGGCCGGCTTGGTTCTCTCGGTCTTCTCGGCAGGACGGTTGGTGTAGAAGTCGCGCAGGCCAAAGAACGCCAGGGTTGCGTACGCCACCACCAGGGTTGCCACTTGCAGGCCGGTGAGGTTGGCGCGGTTGAGTTCCGACAGCGACCACTCGCCAAAGCTGAACATCGCACCGTACATACGGCCGGCAACGTGAAGATTTTCGGCGCGGAAGATTACCCAGCCCATCACCACCAGCAGGAAGGTGAAGGCCCAACGCACCGGGTTGAAGCTGCGCGGCGAAGTGTTGAGGCCGATGGCTTTTTCAATCGCCAGCCACATGCCGTGCCACGCACCCCAGACGATGTAGGTGATGTTCGCACCGTGCCACAGGCCACCGAGCAGCATGGTCAGGAACAGGTTGCGGTAGGTGGTCAGCGTGCCTTTACGGTTGCCGCCCAGGGTGATGTACAGGTAGTCACGCAGCCAGGTGGACAGGCTGATGTGCCAGCGCCGCCAGAACTCGGTGATCGACTGGCTGATGTACGGCTGCTTGAAGTTCTCCATGAAGCGGAAGCCCATCATCAAGCCCAAACCGATGGCCATGTCGCTGTAGCCGGAGAAGTCGAAGTACAGCTGCGCGGTGTAGGCCAGGGCGCCGAGCCAGGCGTCGCCCGTGGTCGGGTTTTGCAGGGCAAAGCAATGGTCGGCCACCACCGCGAGGGTGTCGGCAATGAAGACCTTCTTGATGAAACCCTGCATGAACCGCGTGCAGCCCTCGGAGAACTTGTCGAGGGTGTGGGTGCGGTTGTTGAACTGGTCAGCCAGGTCACGAAAGCGCAACACCGGGCCGGCGATCAGGTGCGGGAAGATCGCCACGAACGCCGCAAAGTCGATCAGGTTGCGGGTCGCCGGGGTATCACCACGGTACACGTCGATGATGTAGCTGATGGACTCGAAGATGTAGAACGAGATCCCGATCGGCAGCAGCACGTGGGTGAGGATGAATGGCTCCAGGCCGGCCGACTTCATCATGACGTTGATGCTGTCGACGCCGAAGTTGGCGTACTTGAAGTAGCCGAGGATGCACAGGTCAACCACCACGCCGAGCAGCAGCCAGCGCTGGGCCGGCTTGGTGCGCACGCCAGCTGCACCGACCTTGAGGCCGATCCAGTAATTCCACAGCGTCACGGCGGCGAACAGCGCCAGGAAGTCCACTCGCCACCAGGCGTAGAACACGTAGCTGGCCAACAGCAGCAGCAAGTTGCGATAGCGTTGCCCGCTCAAGTAGTACAAGCCGAGAAAGATCGGCAAGAACAGAAACAGGAACACATTGGACGAGAAAACCATCCCGATCTCTCCATGTTTAACCAACAGTCAAGGGCCTGAGCCCCCCCAAACCCCCCCACGATTTCGCGGGAGAGCGGTACAACATTCTTACTGACTAAACCGGCTTGAAATGTGGGAGGGGGCTTGCCCCCGATAGCGGTGTGTCATTCAACACAGAGGGCGACTGTTACATCTCCATCGGGGGCAAGCCCCCTCCCACATTTTTTACCGTGTTGGGTCAGGAACCTTTGTTGCCTTTTTCATGCGTCGGGTCGTAGACCTTGGTCAGGTCACCCCCGAGGCGGAAGGTCTTGAACGGCTGCATCCCGTGCTTGCGCTCGATCACATCCGGCGCGCAGGTGTAGAGGGTGCAGAAAGGTTCGAGCCAGGCGAATTTCATGTCCTGTTTCAAGTCCTTCATGTCCTGCTCTTTGCCGTTCTTCTGCTCGAAGATCTCCGGGTCTTTCACCCCGGCCAGCACCTTGTCGCCCAGGCGTTTGAGCGCGCCGTTGTTTTCCTGGCGCAGGTCGACACCGTTGACCAGGGCAAAACTGGCGATCATCGACAGCGGCGGCAGGGCGTAGTTGTGATACGACAACGCGCGTTGCTGACGCTTCAACTCGTTCGGCAGGAAGCCTTGGTCATCGACCTGATTCGCGCCGACCTTGTATTCCTTCACCGCCCAATCAAACAGGTCGCGGCGGTTGACGGCGACGGACGTTGCCATCACCGACCAGGCGGCCCAATAGGAGTGGTTGTTGGTTTTTTCCAGCGGCAGATTGTCCCAGTCGCTCACCACCTGATCGGCCAGTTTGTTGAACCAGGCTTCGATCAGTTGCGCTTCCTGCTGGTGGTTGGCCAGCGGGTGCGACTCGGAGAACTTCAGGCGCACATAGGCCGAAGCCATGCTGCCCAGCGCCCATTTGCGCATGGATTTGCCGGTATGGTTGAAGTCCTTGGACATCAACGCATCCGCCTTGGCCCAACTGGTTAGCCAGTTGAGCGTGCATTCCAGCTGCTCCGGGCGACCGTCGCGCATGAACTGCATCACGCGCTTGCTGGTGTCTTTTTCCAGCTTGGTGATGTCGGCGGTGCTGTCGCGGAAGGCTTTTTCGGATTGCACATTCAGCGTGGAACGGGCCTTGTCCGAACCTTCGTACTTGCTGCGAAACTGCAGCGAGCCGGTGTACGGCGCCGGCATGGCGTCGCAGTCATTCTTGAAGTCGCCGGTCTTGAACGCTTCCACCGGGGCGAAATAGCCCTGGGGTGGACGCAGTGGCGCGGCGGCGTTGACTGAACCGGCGAACATCGCCAGGCCCAGCAGCGTTGGAATCAATAACTTCTGCATAGGTAACCTCATTGCGCACTTACTTCACGGCAGCGAAGCAGTCTTCTGACCGCCGCTAGGGAATACGTTGCGTGTGCAAATTTTCGCTTCGACTTTCTGCGCGGCAGCGCCCGCTTCCGGACCCTGCACTTCCACGGCCAGCAAGTTCTGCGAGGCCCAGTCTTCATCAGTGCGCAGTTCAAAGGCGAAACGCCCGTCTGTATCGGATGTTTCGGGTTTCTCGATCTTGATGTCCTCGTGGCGACCGTTCATGTACCAGAGGGTGGCTTGCAGGGTTTTCACCGACGGGTCGGCGAAGCGGATATCAACCTGGTGATTGGCATTACGCAGGTCTTTGTTCGAACTGTTCACCATCAATTCGTTCTTGCCGGGTTTCAAGGTGGTGCTGGCTGTCATCTGCGCGGTCTTGCCTTCGCAGCCGTTGTCCAGCAGCGACATCATCTGGCGGTAGATGGTCTCCTGATCCAGGCGATACAGCGGCGAGAATTCCCAGATGAGGATTTTCGGCGGGGTCTTCTGGAATTCGTCGCTGCCCAGGTACTGGATCATCGAGCCTTCGAGGCCACCGCCAGGGAAGGCGACGTTGAGGATGTCGGCGCCGATTTCCTGTTCCAGGAACCCGGCGAAGTTGTAGTTCTTGCCGCTGTGGCTGGTACCGACCAGGGTGATCTGCGGGTTGCCCGAATCGCCGAACAGGTCGCCGTCGCCAGCCTCGCCTTTGGGCTCGGTGGTGAACTGGTCCATGTACTGGATCGCGTAGCTGGTGCCGCACAGTTGCCCGGCCATGTTGTGCAGGGTGCCGGTCTTGCCCATGCGCCCGGAGCGTTTGGTTTCGAATTCACGCTGTGGGATGCCGGCAAATTCAGGCATTGCACGCACTTTGGCGCCGACGATTTTCGCGGTGCGCTGGGCGCCATATGGCGTCCAGTGCTGGTCGCCGCGGAAGTAGAAATCGTGGGCCGGCAGCTCATCCGGCAGTTGCTCATTGGTCAACGGCGACAGGTCCGGCACCACGTAGCCCATCTTGGCGAAACGGCCGAGCATGGTCTTGTAGTTGCCCAGTGCCTTGTCGAAATCGAACTTGGCTTTTTCTTCCGGATTGAGCTTGTTGCGGTTCACCAGGCCGCGAGTCGGCTGGTAGACCACCACCAGTTCCACGCCCTTGGCCTTGAACGCATCGTGCAGCTGTTGCATGCGTTTGTAGCCGGACGGGGTGGTGTCGAATTCGGTGCGTAAGTCTTCTTGGGTACGGAACAGCCAGTCGCCCTGGGCTTGCACCAGGGTGGTGAAGTTCTGCTGGTAGCGCGTGGTGTAGTTCTTCGCGTCGTGAGCGGCCGGGCACAGGCTGCAGCACGGCTCGGCGGTAAAGGTCGGCGCCTTGATTTCGTCGGCGCGTACGCCCTGGCTGGCCGCGAGCAGGCCGAGGGTCAGACCCGAGAGGCTCAGCAGTTTGATCATGTGTGGGTGCATAAGGGTCATCCTCAGTCCTGCAATTCGGTCTGGCGTTCGACAGGGTCGATCAGCACGGCTTTCTGCTGGCGCACCAGCAGGTCGAGAATCTCTTCCTGGCGATCGCCCAGCACGCCGTTGAAGCTGATACCGCTGGACTTGGTCGGCGCCAGCATCGACACGCGGTACAGCTCAACGCTCAATGGCGAGTCGATGGACAGCGGCCCGCTGCCGTTACCCGCCAATTCACCGCCGACCACGATCAGCGAGACCTTGGCGTCGAACGGGTCGAGGGCGATGTCACGGTCGGTGTCGGTCAAATCCTTGATGTGGCCGTAAAGCCCGGTGAGGCCGTTGGCCATCGAGGTGTTTTCGTACAGCTTGATATTCACGCTGTTACGCACCCGGATGCCGTGACGACGGTTGGCGATCACCTTGTTACCCCACAGCAGGTTGTCACCGCTCTCATAGAGGGTGATGCCGTCGGTGTGGTTACGGTAAAACTCATTGTCGGCCACGATGTTGTTGACGCTGTTACGGTCGAGTACCAGACCCGAGAGCTTGTTGTCGTAGCTGCGGTTGTTGAAGATGAAGCTGTCGTTCACTTCCCGGGAAATGATGATGCCGTGCTTCTTCTTGGTGCCGTAGACGGTGTTGTCCGCGATGATCAGGCCGTGGGAACGGTCATGGGGGTCAATGCCGTAGACGATGTTGTCTTTGTAGGTATTGCCCTTGATCACGAAGCCCGTGGTCTCGTAGCAGTAGAAGCCGTACCACATGTCCGAGAACTCGGAGTCGATGATCCAGCCGGTCGGCTCCGCACGCTTGAGCACCTTGGCCATGTTCGGCGTGTACTGGGAAATACTCACCCCGTACGACTTACTGTTGGCGTAGCCGAAACTGGCCATCTTGGTGTTGGAGATGTACGTCTCGGTACCGCCCCAGGCCAGCAGGAACGGGCGAAACTCCTTGGGCGACTTGAACAGCGCCGGGCCGTTGGCCTTTTCGCTCCAGCCGGTGACTTTGGTGTCACGCACAAACAGTTGGCCGTCGTTGATCAGGAACGAACCGGCTTCCTGGGACAGGCGCAACTCCTGGGTCTTCTTGTCGATTTCCAGGATGCCCTTGCGGCCCACCACGATCGGCAGTTTGGCCACGAACACGCCCGGCGAGGTCTCGCTCAGGTACTGCTTGGGCACCTTGCCCAGCAGGTCCTTGAGGTTCATGTAGCCGTCGTCGACAAAGATCGCCTGGGGAATGCCGTGCTGGCGCACTACCCACTCGGCCATCTTGTTATCACCGCCGATGAAGTCCTTGAGGGCGTCTTCCTGCATCATGCGGCGGATGCTGATCTTGCCCGGCTTGCTTCTGACGATCTTTTTTTCCATTGCCGCATCGGTGTAGCCCGACAGATCCGGCAGGGCCGGCTTGGCCATTTCCAGCGGCGCGGTCGGCGGGCTGGAGATGGTGTAGGTCTTGGCCTGTTGCAGCTCTTTGGCGATGGTTGGCGCCTTGACCGGCTGCGCGGTGTCGGCGAAGGCGGTGGCGTTAGCCATCAGCATCGCCGCGACCAGCAACTTATGAGGTTTCATAGCGCAGGCTCCCATCAGAATTTCCAGATCACGTCGACGAACGCGCGGTGCATGTACGAGTCGACGTTGCTGCCATAGGCATCGCCCGGCTTGAATACACCAGCACGAAAGCGCACCAGGGCCGACGGTTCGTCAATGGACTGGCTGAGGGCGGCCGGGAGCAGGCCGGTCTTGAAGTATTTGGTGACGACCAGGTCCATTTCCTGGCCCAGGTCTTTCTTGCCGTCTTCAAGCGGCAGGGAAGTGCTGGACAGGATCGCGCCGGTCACGTCGTCGGTATTGTTCTGCACCGCGTCGATGCCGTTGCTGCCGACTGGCTTGTTGCCGTCGACACGCCAGAACTTGTGGTACACCAGGCTGGCGTCGTAGTCCTCACGCAGCTGCCAGGAACCGAACAGGCTCATGGACTGCATGTTGTTCATTTCGCCACGGAAGGCTTCGCCGAAGCGATGCACGCGGGATTGGGTGCCGGTCCAGTTCGAACGGTTGCTTTGCAGGCCGTTCTGTTCGTACTCGGCGCTGGCGCGGGAATAGGCCGCACCGACTTGCCACTGGGGATCAAGGCGCAGACGCACGCCGAGGTCGGTGGCCCAGCCGCTGACATCGTCGCTGCGCTTGGCGTTGGTCGGGCGAGTGCCGTCGGCGTTCAACGCGTTGACCGAATCACGGTCACCGCGCATGCCGGTGACGCTGGCCCAGTAGTTGACCGTGTTGGTGTTGCGCCAGTTGTAGGCGTCACTGTTGGCTTCGATGCCGAGCCAGCTCAGGTCGCCATTTTCACGCTTGTCCAACGAGTCGGTCGGTACGCCGGGTTCCGGGTAGTCGAGCTTGCCGTTGTCATGGGTGTGGTGACCGCGCAGGCCGATCCACTGGCCGGGCGTCCACTGGTAGGCGGCGTCGGCGTAGAGGTGCTGGCGGTCCTTGTCCTTGGGCGACAGCTCCTTGAGGTCGGTGCGGTACTCGCTGAAACGTTCGGCAACGCCGACATTGGCCTTGAGCAGGGTGGTGTCGAAAGTCCAGTTCAGCGCTTCGATGTTGGTGTCGCGCCATTGGCCGTCGTCGTTGCGCAGGCGTTGGCGGCCCAGCTTGAGGATCTCGCCAGGGTAGGGCGTGAAGCCGCTGTAGCCGACCCAGAACTCGCGCATGGCCAAGTAGTTTTTCTTGGTCTTGCGGTCGTTGTTGGTGGTCTGCTGGTTTTCGTCATCGGCCGACTGTTGCAGCGGGTCGGTCTCGATGATGTCGCTGGAGACCACGGCCTGGCCCATGGCGTAGGCGCTCCACGCACCGCTTTCGCCGTAGATCCAAGGGCGCAGGTCGAGGCCGACACCGTTGACGTCGCCGCCTTTCTGCGTGCCGAGGTCGCGGTCGTCTTCGGACTGCGCGGTGGCTTTGACTTCCAGGCCGAAGTTCTTGGCTTCGGTCAGCGCGGCCAGGGTCGGGCACGACCACAGCAGGGCGAAGGTCAGGCCGATGCCGGCCTTGATGAATGGATTGAGCTTCATAGGGCTTCCTCGCCGTCTTCTTCTTCCAGGGTGTGCAGTTGCAGCGTGCTCTGGGCCAGGGTGCCGCGTGCGGCGAGTTCCTGTTGCACCAGGCGTTGGCCTTGGGCGCGTTGCTCCGGAGTGAGCGGGGTTTCGAGCTGCGTGGCCAAGTCATTGGCCTCTGGCGTGTCCTGGGCTTTAGCCAATTGGCTGAAGACATAGGCATTCAACGGGTCGGGCTTGGTGCCCTTGCCTTGGGAAAACAACTGGGCGATGGCGAAATCCGCGCTGTTCTGGCCGTTGCGTGCAGCGGTCAGCAAGTGGTCCAGGGCTTTTTGCGGATAGACCTTGCCCAGGTAGCCACGGCGGTAGATCTGGCCGAGGTAGTAATCGGCGGCCACTTCCTTGCCCACGGCTTTTTCGAAGTGGGCTTCAGCGGCCTTGGCGTCGGCCGGCACCCATTTGCCTTCGTAGTAGAGCTTGCCCAGCAACAGCTCGGCGCGCGGTTGGTCGGCGGCGCGGCCGTTGTCCAGGTACTTCATCATCTGGTCGACGTCGCCCAGTTCGGGGAAGTCGTAGAGCAGTTGCGCCAGGCTGACCCACGAAGCCGGGTAGCCAGGGGCGATTTTTTCCAGCAGGGCCTGGGCGGTTTTTTCATCCGTCTTGCCCAGCGAAGCGTCGCCCAGCACGCGTGCCACGCTATCAACACGTTGTGCGGTAACGGTGCCACGGCTGTAGCCGGCTTCCATCTGCTTGAGCAGCTCGGCCTGTTTCTCTGGTTCGGCTTTTTTCTGGTAGACCGTGGCCAGCTCGACGTAGCAGATATCGGTGGTGTTCAGCGCGGCTTTACAGATGCGCTCCACATCATCCAGATGCTGGTCGTAGGTGTCCTGGGTGCGATACAGCAGCACCTGGGCCAGGCCGGCTTCCGGGTAACCCGCGGCCTGCCATTTGCTGATCTGCTGCTGCGCATTCACGTTCGGGAAGCTGTGCGGGTATTGCAGGTACAGCATCGCCAGTGGAATCAGGGTGTTGCCTTCACCATTGGCAAAGGCTTTTTTCAGCAGGCCTTCGGCTTCGTGGTGTTCGGCTTCGGTGCTGCCAGGCTTGGCCACCAGCAGGCGACCGAGGCGGGCCTGGGCGCGGGGCGAAGTGTCCGCCGCTGCGCGGTACGTGGCTTCGGCCTGTTTGATTTGCGCCGGATCGCGGGTGCCTACCTGGATATCGGCCAGGCCCACCTGGGCCTCGCTGTAACCCAGGTCTGCCAGTTGCTGGTAATTCTGCTGCGCGGTGACGGTGTCGCCACGTTTCAAAGCTTCGTTAGCCAGGCGTTGGTCGGGCAGGCCAGCGCAACCGGCCAGGCTGACGGCGAGCGCGAGCGCACAATACACAGCGGCTGAATGAGATCTGCTCTGTGTGGGAGCTGGCTTGCCTGCGATGGCGGTGTTGGATTCACCACCGCCATCGCGGGCAAGCCCGGCTCCCACAAAGGTCAACGGCGTATTCGGAAGAGTCATCACAGGCATGTCCTCGCTTACAGACCGTGAGCCATGGCTTTATCGATCAGCCAGTTCAGCGAGGGACCACGGTCGCTGGTCACTTCTACCGGGCGGCCGGCATAGGTGCTGTCCAGCGGTGCGTCAGGCTTGATCTGCACGCGGATGTCGGAGGACAGGTCAGCGCTGTTCAGGCTGGTGCTGCTGACGATGGTGCCGGTGCGAATCTGTTCTTCGTCGGCCACCTGGAAGCTCACCGGCGTGCCTGGGCGAACATCGGCGAACTGGCGATAGGTGAAGCGCGCTTCCACATTGGCCAGGCTGCCGCGTGGCACCAGTTGGAAGATCACGTCGCCTTTGTTGGCGTACTGACCGTCGGCGACCATTTGCTGGGCCACCACGCAATCGCACGGCGAGGTCAGGGTGCCGGTCATTTGCTTGCCGAACAGCTCTTCGACCTTGGCCGGTTGCAGTTGGTCTTCGTCCAGATGGCCCTTGAGCACATCGAGCATGCTGGTGCTGAAGGTGGCGAGCGGCGCGCCTTTGGCGGCGATCGCATCACCTTTGAGCAGGCTTTGCACGGTGCCGTCGCGCGGCATGGTCACGTTCATGCCAGGTACGCTGACCAAGCCGGCCTGGGCATGGCTGACGAAATACATGCCGTACACCGATTTGAAGATGAAACCGAAGGCGGCCAAGCCGACGATGAAGATGCCCGCGCTGAACACCACGGCGCGTAGACGGCCGGCGGCGCTCATGTTGCTGCCGCCGTCCTTGACCTTGCGCGCCTTGGTGAAGTTGTCGCGTTGCAGGGTCGCCAGCACGTCGCCCATGGTCACGATGTCGCCGGACAAGTGCGAGGTGATCAGGTGGCGCAGGGTGGAAATATCCTGGGGTTCAAGGTTCTGGAACTGGCAACCGGTGCGGCCGGTCTGGCGGTCGAAGGAGCGGATTTGCAGCTCCACGTCCATCGCCAGGCCCAGGTTATCGATCACAAATTGCAGGCGGCCCTTGTGCACTTCGCCGACGGTCAACGGCTGGGTCGAGGTGAAGGCCAGGCCGCCGGCGGACAGGTCGATCACCCGGGCTTCGGTCGGCGTACGGTCAGTGTTGAAAAAGCGCAGCTTGGCCGGGATTTTCACGCGGGCATGTTGGCGCTGGGCTTCGGATTCGTGGACAACGTTGACGTTTGCTTGGCTATTCATGGTGTGTAGTTCCTAGTTAATTCAGGCTTGGCAGGGTCAGACCATCATCAGCAACACGGCGACGAAAATGCTGCCGGCGGAGAAGGTCATGGTCCGAGACGACCAGGTGTTGAACCAACGTTGAAAGCTGGCCAAATCGCGGGTCAGTTTGGTGTCCTGGCGGGTCCAGGACTGTTGATCAAGGCGGAAGAACACGTAGATCTTCACCAGCGCGCCCATGATCTGGTTGTAATAGAGAATCACCGGGTAGGCCGGGCCGATCTTGTGGCCGGAGCACGACAGCAACAGGGTGAGAATCAGGCGGGTGATGCCGATCCACAGCAGGTAAGCGAGGATGAACGCGCCGCCGTACTTGAAGGTGGCGATGATCGCCACGGTCAGGCCGAGCAGGGAGGTCCACATCGACACACGCTGGTCGAACAGCACGATGCTGGTGAACAGGCCGAGGCGTCGCACACCCAGGCCCAGGGCGCGGGAGTTCTGGCGCAGGTTGTTGCCGTACCAGCGGAACATCAGTTTGCGGCTGGCCTTGATGAAGCTCTTTTCTGGCGGGTGTTCCACGGTATTGATCGCGGCGTCCGGCACGTAGAAGGTGTCGTAGCCCAGGCGCATCAGGCTGAACCAGCTGGACTTGTCATCGCCGGTGAGGAACTTGAAGCGGCCCAGGCGCCAGTGTTGCAGCGAGTCGCTTTCCACGTCGGCGATAAAGCCGGGGTCGGTGACCACGCTGGCGCGGAACACCGACATACGACCGGTCATGGTCAGTACGCGCTTGGACAGGGCCATGGAGCACATGTTGATGTGGCGTTGGGCGAAGCGCAGTTTGTGCCACTCGCTCATGATATAGCCGCCGCGCACTTCGCAGAATTCGTTGGTGGTCAGGCCGCCGACATTGCCGAACAGCTGGAACCACGGCACGGTCTTGCGGACTACGCCCTCGGCGAGCACGGTGTCACCATCGATCACCGCAACTACCGCTCGGTCATCCGGCAGGTGGCGGGAGATGGCGCGGAAACCGAAGGCCAGGCCATCACGTTTGCCGGTACCGGCGATACGCACGAAGTCGAGCTTCACGTGTTCCGGCGGGTTCATGCGTTCCCACAGGCTTTTCACCAGCAGCTCATCGGACATTTCCACCAGCGAGCAGACCACGGTGGTAGGGAAGCCGCATTCGATGGCTTCACGGATCACCGAGCTGTAGACCTGCGCGGTGGTCAGCGCGTCGATACGGAAACTGGTGACCATCAGGAACACATGGGACGGGTCGGCCGCCTTGCCCAGCTTGCGCACTTTGCGGCGCAGGTGCGGGTAGACGACGTACAGGAACAGCATGCCGCGAAAGAAATGCGTAGCACCCATCGAGTAGCGCCAGATACCGACGGCGCCAATCAGGAAAATAAAATTCTTCGACTCCGAGTCGAACGTACTCGCCGGCAGCAGCAGCGCGAGTCCCATCAGCAGGCTGAGAAAGAACAGCCAGCCGGCGGATTGCATCAGTACATGTTTTAACTTGGACATAAGCGTCATCCGAAGGTGATGAAGGCTCCCGGCTGCAAGCGTTGGGGATGGGTACGCTTGCAGCCCGGAACTGGCCGTTGCTGTTACCAGCAAATGCCTTCGGTACGACCGCTCGTGCTGGTGGCCTTGGACATGAAGCCCACCAGGTCGATCACTTGCTTGCCGTGCGGTGCGTTCTGCGCCAGGGCGCGGAACTTCTCATCGCGGTTGCCCAGGATGATCACGTCGGAGTTGTTGATCACGTCGTCGAAGTCCGAGTTGAGCAGGGACGACACGTGCGGGATCTTGCCTTCGATGTAGTCTTTGTTCGCGCCGTGGACACGGGCGTACTCCACGTTGCTGTCGTAGATGCTCAGGTCGAAACCTTTGCCGATCAGCATCTCGGCCAGTTCGACCAGCGGGCTTTCGCGCAGGTCATCGGTGCCGGCCTTGAAGCTCAGGCCCAGCAAGGCGACTTTGCGTTTGTCGTGGCTGGAGACGATGTCAAAGGCGTTCTGTACCTGGGACTCGTTGCTGCGCATCAGCGAGTTGAGCAGCGGCGCTTCCACGTCCAGCGAACTTGCGCGGTAGGTGAGGGCGCGCACGTCTTTGGGCAGGCACGAACCACCAAAGGCGAAGCCTGGGCGCATGTAGTACTGGGACAGGTTGAGGGTCTTGTCCTGGCAGACCACTTCCATCACTTCGCGACCGTCGACGCCGACAGCCTTGGCGATGTTGCCGATCTCGTTGGCGAAAGTCACTTTGGTGGCGTGCCACACGTTGCAGGTGTACTTGATCATCTCGGCAACGGCGATGTCCTTGCGGATGATCGGTGCGTCGAGTTCTTCGTACAGCGATTGCAGGACATCGCCGGAGGCTTTGTCGAATTCGCCGATGACGGTCATCGGTGGCAGGTCGTAGTCGGCGATGGCGGTGGATTCACGCAGGAATTCCGGGTTGACCGCGACACCGAAGTCGACGCCGGCTTTTTTGCCGGAGCAGTCTTCGAGGATCGGGATCACCACGTTGGCCACGGTGCCTGGCAGCACAGTGCTGCGTACCACTACGGTGTGGCGGGTGGCTTTATCGCGCAGGACAAAACCGATTTCGCGGCACACAGCCTCGATGTAATCGAGTTCCAGGTCGCCGTTTTTCTTGCTCGGCGTACCAACGCAGATCATCGACAGGTCGGTGTCACGGATGGCTTCGGCGAAGTTGGTGGTACCGCGCAGCCGGCCGGTCTCGATACCCTGGCTCAACAACTCGCCCAGACCTGGTTCAACGATTGGCGATTTGCCCGCATTGATCAGGTCAATCTTGTCCTTGGAGATGTCTACGCCAACCACTTCGTGGCCACGGGCAGACAGGCAACCGGCACATACTGCGCCAACGTAACCCAAACCAAATATGCTGATGCGCATCGCATTTACCTCTTTGTCATTGAAGACGTTGTCATTGAAGACGGTATTAATCATGCCAAATAGATGGCGAGTTCATGTTTGCAAGCGTTACTGATGCCACGGAAGTTAGGCGAATAGACGCCGACTTACCGCGTACAGGCATGTTAATTAGTGAGTGACTAACTATTGCACTCAAGTTGTGCGAAACTTGGCCTTGTTATTGGGGCTTGCCCTGAAATGCAGCCGGCCTTCCTGGGGGAAGGTGTCGACGCCAGTGCCGCAGGGTGCAGATAGAGGCTCTAAGCCTTTATTTATCAACACCTTGGGTGTCATCACTGACACATTTGGGTAAGCGCTGCCTTGGCCTGTAGGGGATAGCAATTCATCCTTATCGCCGCCCTCAACTCATATCAGTTGATGATATGACCCATGAGTCAAAGTTGATGGGGCAACTTCGCTACTTCCTTGGGTCGTTATGTAAGTCATCTCTTACAGGAACAGAGAATTTCGTTACCGGTGGTATGAGCCGTGCGTTTAGACGAAGTTCCAGGCCGCTCATCCTGTTTCCGGAAATTTCTTGAAATATTAGGAAAGATGGCACTGGTACTATATTGATAGCACTTGCTATTTGGGCCAGTAGTTGTGGGGAGTTGGGAGGGAGAGATAGTTTTGTGCCACTAGTGTTTAAAAAAAGTGGTGCCACTACGAAAAAAAACGACGGATGTCGAGTGAAAGAATTGTTAGAGATGCGTTAGGATGTTTTTTGACGTCAAAATAATGACGATTCGGCAGGTGTAACACGACTAAAAATGTGGGAGCTGGCTTGCCTGCGATGGCGGTGGATCAGTCAACACAGCTGTCACTGAAATACTGCTATCGCAGGCAAGCCAGCTCCCACATTCGAACATCTGTGCTTTCGAGGGCTTTATTCCGGTGCGTGATCGCGCAAGAACACCAGGTTATCCGGCTTCGACTGCTCCGCATTGAAGCGATAGCCCTGCACATCGAATTCCTTCAGCTTGGCCGGGTCGTTGATGCGCTCTTCGATCACAAAGCGGCTCATCATGCCCCGCGCTTTTTTGGCATAGAAACTGATGATCTTGTACTGGCCGTTCTTCAGGTCCTTGAACTCGGTATTGATGATCCGCGCGTTCAGCGCCGTGCGCTTGACCGCCGAGAAGTATTCGTTGGAGGCCAGGTTCAGCAGGACGTCATCGCCTTGTTCAGCCAACGCTTCGTTCAGCCACTCGCTGATGCACGTGCCCCAGAACGCGTACAGGTCCTTGCCACGGGCGTTGGGCAGTTTGGTGCCCATTTCCAGGCGATACGGCATCATCAGATCCAGCGGGCGCAGCAGGCCGTAGAGGCCCGAGAGCATGCGCAGGTGGTCCTGGGCGTAGGTGAAGTCGGCGTCGCTGAAGGTCTCGGCATTCAGGCCGGTGTACACGTCGCCCTTGAAAGCCAGCAGGGCCTGCTTGGCGTTGGCCGGGGTGAACGCCGGGGTCCAGCTGCCGAAACGCGCGGCGTTGAGGCCGCCGATTTTGTCGGATACGTGCATCAATTCGCTGATTTGTGCCGGGCTCAGTTCGCGCAATTGTTCGATCAGCTCCTGGGAGTGGTCCAGGTATTGCGGCTGGGTAAAGCGCTGGGTCGCAGGCGCGGTCTCGAAATCGAGGGTTTTGGCGGGTGAAATCACCATCAGCATGAAGTCGTCTCCTGTAATCGTGGGAGGGATTCTAGGGGCTGGGGCGTTTTGACTCCACCTATGATGGCGATAGGCGTGATCCGCTATGATGGCCGGTGACTCTGGAGAGGGAGACCCCGTGTGCGAATAGCGCTTTTGTTATCGGCATGCCTGCTATGCCTGAATGCCCAGGCAGCGCCCGTCGATGTGGCGAGCCTGGACCGTGGTACCTGGCCCGAAAAGCTCGGCAGCCCGGCGCTGTTCGACGTGGCCTCACGCGCCGAAATCCTCATGTTCGCCCACAGCCTGCTGGCCAGTGAGAGCCAGGACGAAGCCGCGCTCAAGCAGCGCCTGGGCCTGAAGATCATCAACCTGTCCGCCATCGACGACCTGCGTCGCCAGCTCTGGCAGCGCTTGCTGGAGAACTATACGTTCGCCCAGCGGAGTTGCGAGGTCGACGCCTCGTTCTGCTATCTGGTAGAGAACATGGACGATCTGCGCGAGCAGGCTGGCAAGTTCGAGGTGAGCGAAGACTCCTTCTATATAGGCTGGGCCAACCCCAGCCATGTGTTCCATGAACGTTATTTGGACGAGCTGCTGCGCAAGGCCGCGCTGTTCCCGCAGATCAGCAGCGAAGTCGCGCGCTTCGGCGACCATGAGCGCAAGGGTGATGAATTCAACGACCGCCTGTTCCTGCTCACCTTCGACGGTGGCCCTGCGCCAGTCAGCGGCAATACCGATTGGCTCACCGACTACCTGCGCAAGCAAAAAATGAACGCCACATTCTTCGCCCTCGGCAGCAGCCTGCAAACCCGTGTCGAGCGCAGTTCGGTTGCCGATGTGCAGGCGCTGTACCAGGGCCAGTGCGTCGGGACCCAGGGCTGGCAGTATCGCTCCCACAGCCATTGGGTGGAGTGGCAGAGTTCGATCACCCGCAGCGCGTCGTTGGCGCAGAACCTGATGCCGGAAAACTACGTGCCGCTGTTTCGTCCGCCCTACGGCCAACGTCGCGCGGACAGCCAGGGTTTCTTTCAAGCCCAGGGCTTGCAGGTGGCGTTGTGGGACATCGATTCCCAGGACGAACCAGGCAAGCTCAAGGCCGATGAGTCAGCGCAACGGGTGCTGACCTTGATGCTGCTGTGGCGCAAAGGCGTGATTGTGTTTCACGACAGCCAGGACAAGGCGCGGGTGGCTTTACCCATGCTGTTGCAGGCGACGGCGCAGAGTGGTCTGGGGTGGCAGGACTGCCGGGAGGCGTTTCGCTGAAGTGCCCGGCCCTGTTGGGGATTAGGCGTTTTCGGGGTGATTTTGTGCGACATTTCGATGCAGGCGGACTTCCGACTTTAGCGGGGTACGGGGGGCTCGGCTAGTGCTATTCGTCATCCTGAAAAATAAACTTCAAAAAAGCGTCAAAGTGCTTTTTTCTGTCACACGTTTTGCGGTATTACGAAGTCAGATCGCCGAACCCTGCAGCACAGGTGGCGTCTTCCAAGACTCCTCAGGTGGGCACTGCGCTTGACGTCACTCAGGTGCAGTCGGTGGTCGAATCGAGGCGCAGCACCGCCCAGGTATTGCGTCGACTGGCTCCCACAAAGGTGACCGAGTATGGATGATCATGGACGTAACCCTTCTTCCGACCAGCCAATCCTTTATGTGCTTGATACCAACGTACTGATTCACGATCCAAACGCACTGCTCAACTTCGAAGAACACCACGTCGCCATCCCGATGATCGTGCTTGAGGAGCTCGACAAACTCAAAAGCGGGCACCACAGCGTTGCCGCCGAATGTCGCCAGGCGATCCGCCTGATCGACAAGACATTGGGCGAAGCGTCGCCGGAGGACGTCGAGGTCGGCGTACCGATCCAGCGCGGCAAAGGCGGGCCCAAGGGCTTGCTGTCGATTCTGATGAGCAAGCGCAGCGAGCCCAACAGCCTGCTGCCGGAGAATCTGAACGACAACAAAATCATCAACCAATTGATCGACCTGCACGCCCGCGACAAGGACCTGCGCGTAGTGCTGGTGACCAAAGACATCAATATGCGCCTCAAGGCCCGAGCGTGTGGGATCGCGGCCGAGGACTACAGTACCGACCAGTTGGTCGACGACGTGTCGATGCTGTCCCGTGGTTATCACATGATGACCGGCTCGTTCTGGGACCGCGTCAGCAAGGTCGAAACCCGCCAGGACCATGGCCGCACCTGGCACCAGGTACAGCTGATCGACAACCTGCCGGCCGTGCACATCAATGAATTTATCGTCGACGAACAAGGCTTCGTGGGCTGGATCAAAGAGATCCAGGTCGACAAGCTGCTGATTCTCGACCTGCATCAGGAACCCCTGTTGCACCAGGAAGCCTGGGGCCTGAAACCGCGTGACATTTACCAGAGCCTGGCGCTGTACGCGCTGCTCGACCCGGACATCCATCTGGTCAACCTGACCGGTGCTGCCGGTTCCGGTAAAACCATTCTCGCCCTGGCTGCCGCCATCGAGCAGACCATGGTGACCAAGCGCTATCGCCGCATCATCGCCACCCGCAGCGTGCAGGGCCTGGACCAGGAAATCGGCTTCCTGCCCGGCACCGAAGCGGAAAAAATGGAGCCGTGGCTGGGGGCGATCACCGACAACCTCGAAGCCTTGCACATGGATGACGAAAACACCCATGGCAGCGTCGACTACATCCTCAGCAAAGTGCCGTTGCAGTTCAAATCCCTCAACTACATCCGAGGTCGCAGCTTCCAGCAGAGCCTGATTTTGATCGATGAATGCCAGAACCTCACCCCGCACCAGATGAAAACCATCATCACCCGTGCCGGCGCCGGTTCCAAAGTGGTGTGCCTGGGCAACCTGGCACAGATCGACACCCCTTACCTGTCCGCGACCAGCTCCGGGCTGACTTACCTGACGGAACGCTTCAAAGACTTCCCGAACGGCGTGCACATTGCGCTGCAAGGGGTTCCACGTTCGATTCTGGCTGAATACGCCGAATCTCACCTGTAAACACTGAACGGTAGGAGCTGGCTTGTGTGGGAGCTGGCTTGCCTGCGATGACATCACTGCGGTGTAACTGATACACCGCGGTGCCTGCATCGCGGGCAAGCCCGGCTCCCACACAAGCCAGCTGCCACTTTTAGTCACAGTTGGGTTTACAATCGATGCTCCTGATCAGGAGTATCCCTGTGCTGACTCATCTCGATTCCCAAGGTCGCGCCCATATGGTCGACGTCACCGACAAGTCCGTGACGTTCCGCGAGGCGGTAGCCGAAGCGCGCGTGCGCATGTTGCCCGAGACGCTGAAAATGATTGTCGACGGCGCCCATCCCAAGGGCGACGTGTTTGCCGTGGCCCGCATTGCCGGGATCCAGGCTGCGAAGAAAACCAGTGACTTGATCCCCCTGTGCCACCCGTTGATGTTGACGGGCGTCAAGGTCGAACTGAGCGCCGATGGCGCAGACTCGGTGCACATCCTGGCGCGCTGCAAACTCTCCGGCCAGACCGGCGTGGAGATGGAAGCCCTAACCGCCGCCAGCGTTGCGGCATTGACGATCTACGACATGTGCAAGGCCGTGGATCGCGGTATGACCATCGAAAGCATTCGCCTTCTGGAAAAGCTGGGCGGCAAGAGCGGGCACTTCAAGGCGGACCAGGCATGAGCATCAACGTATTGTTTTTTGCACGTTACGCAGAAGCGGTGGGTTTTGATTCGTTGGAGATGGAGGGCGACTTCGCCACTGTCGACGCGGTGCGTCTGGCGCTGGCCAGTGACCCGGAGTTTGCAGTGCTCAACGAAACCAGCCTGATGTGCGCGCGCAACGAAGAGCTCTGCAGCCTTGATGAGCCGGTGCAGGCGGGTGACGAAGTAGCATTCTTCCCACCCGTGACCGGAGGCTGATCATGGCCATTCGTGTGCAGGCCCAGGCGTTTGATCCCGGTGCTGAAGTCAACGCCATGCATGCGGCCAATGTCGGCGTGGGCGCGGTGGTGAGCTTTGTTGGCTATGTGCGCGATTTCAATGACGGTCTGGATGTTGCGGGAATGTTCCTGGAGCACTACCCCGGCATGACCGAAAAGGCCCTGGCCAAGATCGCAGTGGAAGCCGAGCAGCGCTGGCCGTTGCTCAAGCTGGAAGTGCTGCACCGCATTGGCGCGCTGGAGCCGGGCGAGCCGATAGTGTTTGTTGGGGTAGCCAGTGCCCATCGCCAGGCGGCGTTTGATGCCTGCGCGTTTGTGATGGATTACCTGAAGACGCGGGCGCCGTTTTGGAAGAAGGAAAATACCAGTGAGGGGCCGCGTTGGGTGGAAGGGCGGCACAGCGACCGCGCTGCAGCGGATCGCTGGAAATAGCCAGCCGAACACAGAACCAAATGTGGGAGGGGGCTTGCCCCCGATGGCGGTGGATCAGTCGATACATAAATTGACTGACACACCGCCATCGGGGGCAAGCCCCCTCCCACATTTTTGACCGGGTTTCAGCTTATGGGCGTTTGCGTTCTACCGGGCGCAACAGATGCGTCGGCGGCGTCTCGCAGCTGATCTTGCGCCCCAGCAGCGCCTCGATCGACGGCAACTGGTACGAGTCATCCTCACCCGCAAAACTGATCGACACACCCGCAGCCCCGGCGCGGCCGGTACGGCCAATGCGGTGCACATAGTCATCCGGCACTTCCGGCAGGGTGAAGTTGATCACGTGGCTGATGCCATCAATGTGAATCCCGCGTCCGGCCACATCGGTAGCCACCAACACGCGGATCTTGCCTTCGCGGAAACCTTCCAGCGTCTTGATGCGCTTGTGCTGCGGCACATCGCCGGACAATTGCGCAGCGTTCACACCATCACGTACCAGGCGTTCTTCGATGCGGCGCACTTCATCCTTGCGGTTGGCGAATACCATCACGCGTTCCCAACCGTTGTCGTTGACCAGGTTGTAGAGCAACTTGTACTTGTCGGCACCGGCCACGGCGTAGATGTGTTGCTCGACGTTTTCGCTGGCGACGTTCAGCGCTTCGATCTCGACGATGGACGGGTCGGTGGTCCACTGTTTGGCGAGATTCATCACGTCTTCGGTGAAGGTCGCGGAGAACAGCAAGGTCTGGCGCTCGGATTTCGGCGGGGTCTGGCGAATGATCTGACGCACTTGTGGGATAAAGCCCATGTCGAGCATGCGGTCGGCTTCGTCCAGCACCATCACTTCGACCATGTCCAGGTGCACGTCGCCGCGCTGGTTGAAGTCCAGCAGGCGGCCCGGTGTCGCCACCAGGATGTCGCAGTGGCGGGCTTCGAGGTGCTTGAGCTGCTTGTCGAAGTCCATGCCGCCGACGAACGTCATGACGTTGAGGCCGGTGTACTTGGTCAGGTCGGCGGCGTCCTTGGCGATCTGTACCACCAGCTCCCGGGTCGGGGCGATGATCAGTGCGCGCGGTTCACCCATGTAGCGCTCTTTCGGCGGTGGTGTCTGCAGCAGTTGGGTGATGATCGAGATCAGGAACGCGGCGGTCTTGCCGGTGCCGGTCTGGGCGCGGCCGATGGCGTCTTTGCCGGCCAGGGTAAAGCCCAGCACCTGCGCCTGGATCGGCGTGCAGTACGGGAAACCCAAGTCCTGGATGGCGTGCATCAGTTCAGGCGCCAGTTTGAAATCGTGGAAGCGGGTCTTGCCTTCCTGGGGCTCGACGACGAAGTCTTCGAGTTTCCATGGGATCACAGGCGGTTTTGGCGCGCGCTCACGGCGCGGTTTTGGGGCCGGTGTGGCTTCTTGTGCCGGTTCAGGCGGTGTCACCGTAGGCGTCTTGGGCTGGGCGACAGGCTCGGTCCGGCCGAGCTGTTGACCGTCATTGCGGCTGCCGGCAGTCGGGACGGGAGCACTGGGAACTGGCGCGAGCGGCTCAGCCTCGCTTTTGCCGAACATCTTCTTAAGTGCTTTGAGCACGGTGATCTCATTAATTGGTTAAGGAATGTACGCCGGCCAGTGTAATGCAAGAATCGGGCGCGGCGTAGTGCGTCTGTCATACGGCTACATTAATGCCGGTTTTCAGCCCAGGCGTTCGGTCAACCACGTGCCGATATCGCGGATCTCCTCGGGTAACACTTCGTGGCCCATTGGGTATTCCTGCCATGTCACGGTGACACCACGGGTCTTCAAGTGCTCGTAGGCGCTGCGGCCCATGGCGTTCTGCACCACGTCATCGTACTGGCCGTGCAGGCACAGGGTAGGAATGCGCTGCTGGCTGGCGGACAATTCCAGCGCGTTATCGAAGGTCGGTGCATACGTGGAGAGGGCGATCACGCCACCCAACGGTCCTTCCCAATTCATAAACGCGGTGTGGAAAACCACGGCGCCGCCTTGGGAAAAGCCCGCGAGGAAAATCCGCGACGCGTCTATTCCGGTTCTCTTCTGCGCTTCGATCAAATCCGTGACCATTTTGGCCGAGACTTCCAGCTCTTCCAGGCTGATCGAACGGGCCGGGCTCATGGCCTTGATGTCGTACCAACTGGGCATCTCGTAGCCACCGTTGATCGTCACGGGACGGGTCGGTGCCTGGGGCAAAACGAAGCGGGTGCTCAGCAAGCTTTCCTGCAGCGCTTCGGCCACCGGCAGGAAGTCATAGCGATCGGCACCCAGGCCATGCAACCAGATTACGCAGGCGTCTGCGGGCTTGGCGGGCTGAAGAATCAAGGGGTCGGTCATGTCTGCTCCATTAATGTGCGTGCGCTCCGATTAAGTGCGACGGAACGGTGCGCGACAGGTTGATCTGTTAAGAAGATGTCGCACGGTTGAATCTTTTTCTATTGACCGTGGGCTGAATCGACTCGGCCAGCACTCTGGTACGGGCCTTGCTATGTGTTGAACGATGTCAGCGCTATCTCAGGACGGTAACACTATCAGTGACTGCCGCTTGTGGGATAGCAACTGGAATTACTGCGACAACTTCATGCCGCTTGACCCCAAAAAAAGCCAACACGGGTCGATATCGCCTCATAAGGGTGCGCTGAGGTTCGAGCTCCGACACAACAAGAGCAACTGGAGGTTTGAATGAAGGTATTGAAATCCACCCTGGCCATCGTTTCTGCGGCGGCCGTACTGGGTGCCAGCGGTTTCGCCCAAGCCGGCGCCACTCTGGATGCCGTGCAGAAGAAAGGCTTTGTGCAATGTGGCGTGAGTGACGGCCTGCCGGGTTTCTCGGTGCCGGATGCCAGCGGCAAGATCCTCGGGATTGACGCTGACGTGTGCCGCGCTGTGGCCGCTGCCGTTTTCGGCGACGCTACCAAGGTCAAATTCAGCCAGTTGAACGCCAAGGAGCGTTTCACCGCGCTTCAGTCGGGCGAAGTCGACATTCTGTCCCGTAACACCACCATGACCAGCTCTCGCGACGCCGGCATGGGTCTGAAATTCCCAGGCTTCATCACTTACTACGACGGCATCGGCTTCCTGGTAAACAACAAGCTGGGCGTGAAAAGTGCCAAGGAACTGGACGGTGCAACCATCTGCATCCAGGCCGGTACCACCACTGAGCTGAACGTTTCCGATTACTTCCGCGGCAACAACCTGAAATACACCCCGATCACCTTCGACACCTCCGACGAGAGCGCCAAGTCGCTGGAATCCGGTCGTTGCGACGTGCTGACCTCCGACAAGTCCCAACTGTTCGCCCAGCGCAGCAAGCTGGCCGCGCCGAAGGACTACGTCGTTCTGCCGGAAACCATCTCCAAGGAGCCACTGGGCCCGGTCGTGCGTAACGGCGACGACGAGTGGCTGGCCATCGTGCGCTGGGTTGGCTACGCCATGCTCAACGCTGAAGAAGCCGGTATTACTTCGAAAAACGTTGAAGCTGAAGCCAAGTCTACCAAGAACCCGGACGTTGCCCGTCTGCTCGGTGCTGACGGCGAATACGGCAAAGACTTGAAAGTGAAGAAGGACTGGGTCGTACAGATCGTCAAGCAAGTCGGTAACTACGGTGAAGTGTTCGAGCGCAACCTGGGCAAGAGCACCCCGCTGGAAATCGACCGTGGCCTGAACGCACTGTGGAACGCTGGCGGCATTCAATACGCACCCCCTGTGCGCTGATCGCTGATGGTTCTGTCACCCGGTGGGCCAACTGCCGGGTGATGTTCTGTTCCATTATTTCCGGGGCACTTCATGCAAAATCAAATCGGCGCACCAAAGCAGAAGCTCAGCTTCAGCGATCCCAAAGTGCGTGCGTGGCTCTTCCAGATCATCACGATTGTGGCGGTGGTCTCGCTGGGCTGGTACCTCTTCAACAATACCCAGACCAACCTTCAGCACCGAGGCATTACCTCGGGTTTCGACTTTCTTGAGCGCAGTGCCGGCTTCGGCATCGCGCAGCATTTGATCGATTACACCGAATCGGACAGTTATGCCCGGGTGTTTGTGATCGGTTTGCTCAACACCTTGCTGGTGACGTTTATCGGCGTGATCCTGGCGACGCTGCTCGGGTTCGTCATCGGCGTGGCGCGGCTGTCGCCGAACTGGATGATCAACAAGCTGGCCACCGTGTATGTGGAGGTGTTCCGCAACATCCCGCCACTGCTGCAAATCCTGTTCTGGTACTTCGCGGTGTTCCTGACCATGCCGGGGCCGCGCAACAGCCATAACTTCGGCGATACCTTCTTTGTCAGCAGCCGTGGCCTGAACATGCCGGCAGCGATTGCCGCTGACGGATTCTGGCCGTTCGTGGTCAGCATCGTCGTTGCCATCGTGGCAATCGTGTTGATGGCACGCTGGGCCAACAAGCGCTTTGAAGCCACCGGTGTCCCCTTCCATAAATTCTGGGCGGGCCTGGCGCTGTTCATCGTGATCCCGGCGTTGTGCGCCTTGATCTTCGGTGCACCGCTGCACTGGGAAATGCCTAAGTTGCAGGGCTTCAACTTTGTCGGCGGCTGGGTACTCATCCCTGAACTGCTGGCACTGACCCTGGCGCTTACCGTCTACACGGCAGCGTTTATTGCCGAGATCGTGCGTTCGGGCATCAAGTCCGTCAGCCATGGCCAGACCGAAGCCGCGCGCTCCCTGGGCCTGCGCCCTGGGCCGACGCTGCGCAAGGTCATCATTCCGCAGGCACTGCGAGTGATCATCCCGCCACTGACCAGCCAATACCTGAACCTGGCGAAAAACTCGTCGCTGGCCGCCGGTATCGGTTACCCGGAAATGGTTTCGCTGTTTGCCGGCACGGTGCTCAACCAGACCGGCCAGGCCATCGAAGTCATTGCCATCACCATGAGCGTGTACCTGGCGATCAGCATCAGCATTTCCCTGCTGATGAACTGGTACAACAAGCGCATTGCGCTGATCGAGCGGTGAGGAAACACGCATGAGTACGCATACGTTCAAACCTGATATGCCGCCGCCGAACAAAGTGTTCGGGCCGATGGCCTGGATGCGCGCCAACCTGTTTTCCAGCTGGCTCAACACCCTGCTGACCCTGTTGGCGTTTTACCTGATCTACCTGGTGGTGCCGCCGATCCTGCATTGGGCAATCCTGGATGCCAACTGGGTCGGCACCACGCGCGCCGATTGCACTAAGGAAGGCGCCTGCTGGGTGTTTATCCAACAGCGCTTCGGGCAGTTCATGTACGGCTACTACCCCGGCGACCTGCGCTGGCGCGTAGACCTTACCGTGTGGCTGGCCATTGTTGGCGTGGCGCCGTTGTTCATCTCGCGCTTCCAGCGCAAGGCGATCTACGGCCTGAGCTTTCTGGTGTTGTACCCGATCATTGCCTACTTCCTGCTGCACGGCGGGATCTTCGGCCTGACCAACGTGGCGACCAGCCAATGGGGCGGCCTGATGCTGACCTTGGTGATCGCCACTGTCGGCATCGCCGGCGCGTTGCCACTGGGCATCATGCTGGCGTTGGGACGGCGTTCGAATATGCCGGCGATTCGAGTGGTCTGCGTGACCTTCATCGAATTCTGGCGTGGCGTGCCGTTGATCACCGTGCTGTTCATGTCCTCGGTGATGCTGCCGTTGTTCCTGCCTGAGGGCATGGGCATCGACAAATTGCTGCGTGCATTGATTGGCGTGATCCTCTTCCAGTCGGCCTACGTGGCCGAGGTGGTGCGCGGTGGCCTGCAGGCGATTCCAAAAGGTCAGTACGAAGCCGCTGCGGCGATGGGCCTCGGTTACTGGCGCAGCATGGGCCTGGTGATTCTGCCGCAAGCCCTGAAGCTGGTGATCCCTGGCATCGTCAACACGTTCATTGCGCTGTTCAAGGACACCAGCCTGGTGATCATCATCGGCTTGTTCGACCTGCTCAACAGCGTCAAGCAAGCCGCCGCCGACCCCAAATGGTTGGGCATGGCCACCGAAGGCTACGTGTTTGCGGCCCTGGTGTTCTGGATTTTCTGTTTTGGTATGTCGCGCTATTCCATTCATTTGGAACACAAGCTCGACACAGGCCACAAGCGTTAGGAGTTGTTGTTATGAGCGAAGCGATCAAACAGCCTGTGAGCCCTGAAGGCATTATCCAGATGCAGGGCGTCAACAAGTGGTACGGCCAGTTCCATGTGTTGAAAGACATCAACCTCAACGTCAAGCAGGGCGAGCGTATCGTGCTGTGCGGCCCGTCGGGTTCGGGCAAGTCCACCACCATCCGCTGCCTCAACCGCCTGGAAGAACACCAGCAAGGCCGCATTGTGGTGGATGGCGTGGAGCTGACCAACGACCTCAAGCAGATCGAAGCGATCCGCCGCGAAGTCGGCATGGTGTTCCAGCACTTCAACCTGTTCCCGCACCTGACCATCCTGCAGAACTGCACGCTGGCGCCGATGTGGGTACGCAAGATGCCCAAGCGCAAGGCCGAGGAAATTGCCATGCACTACCTGGAGCGCGTGCGTATCCCGGAGCAGGCTCACAAGTTTCCGGGGCAACTGTCCGGCGGCCAGCAACAGCGCGTGGCGATTGCCCGTGCGCTGTGCATGAAGCCGAAGATCATGCTGTTCGACGAGCCGACCTCGGCACTCGATCCGGAAATGGTGAAAGAGGTGCTGGACACCATGATCGGCCTGGCCGAAGACGGCATGACCATGTTGTGCGTAACCCACGAAATGGGCTTTGCGCGCACCGTGGCCAACCGCGTGATCTTTATGGACAAGGGCGAGATCGTGGAACAGGCGGCTCCGAATGACTTCTTCGACAACCCGCAGAATGATCGGACCAAGTTGTTCTTGAGCCAGATTTTGCATTGATCGAGGGTTGAACAAATAAACCCGGCCCTGTGCCGGGTTTGTTTTTTTGGGGCTAGGACGCTTTGAGTGCTTCAGCGTCGTTGTTCACGGTGTAGGTGAAGGCGCCACGCATGTCAGCGCCTTCGGCTAAGACTTCTGCATCCGCCAGCAAATGCGGGTGACGATCCAATAACCGCATCAGTAATACCAGCGGCTTGGGGGGAAGAAGCTCGCCACGTTCGTAGCGAGAGAAGGCGTTGTGGCCGCCACCGGACAGCAATTTCACCGCCTCTTTTTGGGTAAGGTGCAATTTGCGGCGGATACGTTTCATCTCCGCGCCAATCATCTTTTGGGCAGCTATGACGAGTTCATCGCCTGCTTCTCCATAACGATCCGCACTATCGGTATCGGGGTCCCAAAAGCCGTCGCCGCATACGTGACATTCCCAGCCGGAAAGATTGTCTACCCGGCGCTCCATACCTTTGACCCTGATGGTTTCACTACGGCCCTCAAAATAATGCAATGCGTCGGGGGCGCCACAGATGTAGCAATTTTTTACCTTCATAGGTTCTTCTCCTTGAAGGAGATCACCGGAGGGTCACCGTCCGGGGAGTAAGTGAGCTGTCTGGGTAAACGCTCTCCTGCCAAGCCGCCTCACATCCGCCGTATCACCGCCAAATCGTAATGAGGTGTGTACTTTTCCATAAGACACCTGAGTCCAATAATTAGCCTCAGAGGGTAATTTTACCAATCGAAAATACTGCTCCTCTTCCTGCCTAAGAACCCTAGTGCGTTGCCTTTGTAGGCAACTCCTAATACCCTGTAGGAAAATTCATCCTATGATTGGACGAAAGTACACAGCTCATGACAGACATCGCCCCCCTGATCAAACGCTCCCTGGTGGACCAGGCCTTGGAGCAACTGCGCTTGCGCATCAGCCAGGGCGTGTGGGCCATTGGCGAGCGCTTGCCCACCGAGCCGGAGCTGTCCGCCGAACTCGGCATCAGCCGCAATACCGTGCGCGAAGCCATGCGCGTTTTGGCGTTTTCCGGCTTGATCGAGATCCGCCAGGGCGACGGGAGCTACTTGCGTTCGATGACCGACCCGCTGGGCACGATGCGGGCGTTGTCCCACTGCACCCTGGAGCAGGCTCAGGAAACGCGGCAGATCCTGGAAGTGGAGGCGATCAGCCTGGCAGCCTTGCGCCGCACCGACGAAGACCTGAAAAAACTGCGTGAAGCCCTCGATGCCAGTGCCGCGCTTTACCACGGCGACCTGGAGGCCTATATCAGCGCCGACCTGGTGTTCCACAAACACTTGGTGGATGCGGCGCACAATCCGGCGCTGAGTGAGCTGTATCAGTATTTCTCCGCCATTGTCGGCGCCCAGTTGCGCCAGACCCTCAACATCTCGCCTCGTCGCCAGGCGGTGTTCGACCTGCATATCGCGTTGCTCGATGCCGTGGAGCATCAAGACCCGGAACGCGCCAAATCCCTCTGCCGGCAGTTGATCAATGAACCCTGAAACCAAACTTGATGAACTGTTGATCGACGCCGAAGCTGACGACGAGGTGGTGCAACACGCCCCTCCGGTGGTCAGCCGCCTCTGGCTGTTGCTGTTCGGGCTGGTGCTGGTGGCACTGAACCTGCGCCCTGCGCTGTCGAGCTTGTCGCCGTTGCTCAATGACGTGTCGACCAGCCTGGGCCTGTCCGCCGCCAAAGCCGGTCTGCTGACCACCTTGCCGGTGCTGTGCCTGGGGTTGTTCGCGCCCCTGGCACCGATACTTGCCCGGCGTTTTGGCGCCGAGCGCGTCGTACTAGGGATTCTATTGACACTGGCCGCCGGCATCCTCCTGCGCAGCTCATTCGGTGAAGTCGGGCTGTTTGCCGGCAGCCTGATCGCGGGTGCAAGCATCGGCATCATTGGCGTGCTGCTGCCGGGTATCGTCAAGCGTGACTTCGCCAAGCAGGCCGGCACCATGACGGGCGTCTACACCATGGCGCTGTGCCTGGGGGCGGCGTTGGCGGCGGGGGCCACGGTGCCGCTCAGCCATTATTTTGGTGACAGTTGGAACATCGGTCTGGGCTTCTGGATTGCGCCAGCACTGCTGGCGGCGTTGTTCTGGTTGCCGCAAGTCGGTCAGAAACACGGTGCGCATCGCGTCGCTTACCGCGTGAAGGGCCTTCTGCGTGACCCGTTGGCCTGGCAGGTGACGCTGTACATGGGCCTGCAGTCGTCCCTGGCCTACATCGTGTTTGGTTGGGTGCCGTCGATCCTGATCAGTCGTGGCCTGAGCCCCACCGAAGCCGGGTTGGCGCTGTCCGGTTCGATCATCGTGCAATTGCTCAGCGCCCTCACGGCGCCATGGTTGGCCACGCGCGGCAAGGACCAGCGCCTGGCCATCGTGGTGGTGATGGTGCTGACCCTCGGCGGTCTGTTCGGGTGCCTGTATGCCCCGATCGACGGTTTATGGGGCTGGGCAATCCTGCTGGGCCTGGGGCAGGGCGGTACCTTCAGCCTTGCGCTGACCTTGATCGTGCTGCGCTCGCGGGACGCCCACGTGGCGGCCAACCTGTCGAGCATGGCGCAGGGCATCGGTTATACCCTGGCGTCCCTCGGGCCGTTGGCGGTGGGCCTGATCCACGATTGGACCGGCGGTTGGGCCGCCACCGGTTGGGTGTTCGCCGTGATTGGCCTGGGCGCGATCGTGGCGGGCCTCGGTGCCGGGCGGGCGAAATACGTCGGTGTCAGCAGCGAGAAAATCTAGAGATACAACACCTCCAGGGTCGCTGCGCCGTCCATCACGATGTCGGTGCTCAGGTCCAGGTTCTGCTTGGCGTTGATCACCACTTCAAGAGTTAGGGTGCTGGTGAGGTTCTGGATCGCTGCGGGCCCGGCGGTACTGCCTTGCGTATCGGTAAAACCGAGCAGGCTTCTAGCGCCGACATTGATGGCGTTCAGGTTGGCCATGCGACAAGCGAGGCCGCCAGTGGTGGATTCGGTGCCATACACCGACGCCCAGCTATCGGCCGTGGTCTGCTTGGGGTCGAAGCTCAGCGAATACACACCGATCTTGTTGCCGCTGTTATCGAGCCCTAGTCCATAGTAAATCTCGCTGTTGACGTGGGCCGTGCCGTCGCGGTCATTTCCATATTCCAGACGATTCCATTGCAACGCGTGCCGACCGCCTGACGAGGCTGACGGTGGTGTTCATAGCGTTGGCAGCGCGATCTTGGCTGCTCCCCGTATCGGGATGCGGCGCAATTTATCGAGGGCGGCTATTGCGGGGAATACAACAATTACGACAATCGGCGTAGGCCGAGAAAGACGTCAGAAGAGGTCTGTAAATATCTAGGAGAAATGGTTTTTTCGTAGTTTTTGTATCGTCAAAAAACCTGCATTTAACTATTTTCATTGTGTTTTTTGCGTAGTAAGCCATTCAAATGATTCGTCGGCGTAGCTCACTCGCAAGGTGCGCCCGGTGAGGTGGCGAGCCTGTCTCTCCGTTCGTTGTGCCGAACAGTCGAGGTGAACATGCAGCCGGGTAATCCACCCGACGAGAATGCCGATCGCGCGTCTTCGTCACGCGTGGTGCCTGTGAACTGGCAAAGGTTGACGGTATTGGTGGTGGAGGATCACCCGGCCTACCGAATTTTACTCGGTTGGATCCTGCATAAGCTGACGCTCGGGTTTGTGGTGGTGGACGACGGCCAGGCGGGGTTGGCGCTCATGGAGCGCCAGCGCATCGACCTGGTGCTGACCGACTGCCAGATGCCCGTCATGGACGGCTACGCCATGACCCGGCAAGTGCGGCGCAACGAACGCCTGGCCGGTACTGCCCGTGTGCCGATCATTGCCTTTACGGCCACCCTTGGGCCAGAGCAGATACAGCGGTGCGTGGCAGCCGGTATCGACGCCTGGTTACTCAAGCCCGTGACCTTCGAACAACTACGCGACGTTCTTACCGATTGGTTACCCCTCAGCGTCCGACCTTACCGGCCCGCGGCCGCAGCGCAATGGCCGACGCGCGCGAGCCTGCTCGAAACCTTCGGCAGCGTAACCACGGTTGAACAACTGTTGCAGACCCTGGTTCGGGAAGCGCAAGTGGACCTCGCCGTGCTGACCGAAGCCCGGCGCACAAGGGATGCCTGCGCCACCGCACAGCATTTGCATCGTTTGATTGGAAGCGTTGCGTTTCTAGGCGCCGACTCCCTGGAAACCCGAGGTGCGCGAGTGATTGATGCGGTGACGCGAGAAGGGGTAGCGCGACACGCATGCTCACTCGGTTTGCTGCTCGAGGACATTCACAGCTACGTGAGGTACTTGTCTTCGCTGTAGATTTGCAGGACGTTTCTGATCTTTATGTAGTCTTTAAGGGTAGGCAAGTTCTGTTTGTTTTGTGGGCCTTAACCTGAGGCTCATTGATTGCTGGACCGTGGTGGAAAACGACGGCCAGCGACGGTTGTGGCTGAAAGCCACTAGCGGTAACGTGCGGCAACTCAACTGGTAATCCAGGTGGTTCTCATGCTCCGTGTAATTATCGCTGACGATCATCCTATTGTGCGGGTCGGGCAGAAAGTGGTGATCGAGGCCAATGGCAAATGCAAGGTAGTGGGCGAGGCAGATGGCCCCGATCAACTGTTGGAGTTGATGGCGCACCAACCCTGCGACGTGCTGGTGACCGACTTCGCCATGCCGGGCAATCAACAGGCGGACGGCTATGGACTGTTGGGCCTGCTGAATCGTCAATATCCCCAGATGCCGGTGATTCTGGTCACCATGTTTGCCAGCGTGGCCACCCTGCGGGCGTCGTTTGCCCAAGGCGCCAGGGCCATCGTTGCCAAAAGTGCGTCGGCCCGGGAGTTGCCACTGGCCATCAAGGCGGTGTGTGGCGGCCAGACGTTTGTCAGCGAGTGCCTGCGCCAGCAAATGGACGAGGCCGGTAGCCTTGATCAGCAAGCCGAGCCGCAGTTGTCCGACAAAGAGCGCGAAGTGGTGCGCATGCTCGCCAGCGGCATGACCGTCAGCCAGATCGCGGCACGGGTCAATCGCAGTATCTCGACCATCAGCAAGCAGAAAAGTACCGCGATGAGCCGGCTGTGCATTTCCACCGATGTGGATTTGTACGCCTACGCACGCAGTAGTGGCATGGTGCCGTAAGCTCGCTTATTTGCGTGGCGAATGTCGGTAGCCTTGGCGGCGCGGGCAGCTTATCGTGCGCCTACTCTTTTCGACACCCGCGGAGCCTGCCCATGAGTGATGCCCATAACGCCCTGATCACTGAGTTCTACAGCGCCTTCCAGCGCCTGGACGCCGAGGCCATGGCCGCCTGCTACACCGACGATGTGGTGTTCAGCGACCCTGCGTTTGGCGAACTGCACGGCCGTGATGCCGGGGACATGTGGCGCATGCTGACCACGCGGGCCAAAGACTTTTCCCTGACCTTCGACAACGTGCGCAGCGATGAGCGCAGTGGCAGTGCCCATTGGGTGGCGACGTACTTGTTCAGTGCTACTGGCAACACGGTGGTCAACGATATCCAGGCGCGCTTTGTGTTTCGCGACGGCAAGATCTGCGAGCACCACGACAGCTTCGATCTGTGGCGTTGGTCGCGGCAGGCGCTGGGCACCAAGGGCTTGCTGTTGGGTTGGACGCCGCTGGTGAAAAACGCCGTGCGTGCCCAGGCATTGCGTGGTTTGAAGGCATTTCAGGCCAGTCGTTGATAAGCTTGGCGCTCTTCTGTATTAGCCGAATCGACCTGTGACTGATCCTTCTGAACCCAAACCCTGGTTCGTCTACCTTGTACGCGCCGCCAATGGCTCGCTGTACTGCGGCATCAGCAATGACCCGGTGCGCCGCTTTGCTGCTCACCAGAGCGGCAAGGGCGCGCGGTTTTTCCTGTCCAGCCCGGCCGTGGCGCTGGTGTACACCGAGCAATGCGCGAGCAAGGGTGAGGCGTTGCGTCAGGAGCGGTTGATCAAGAAATTGAAAAAGAGTGCCAAGGAGTGCCTGGCGGCCAGCGGTTCATTGATTTGACTGATGGGGTCCCATCGTCCCCAAACGGCGTGTTGCAGGCTAATCTAGCGGCTCACTTCTAGAGCGGAGCCTGGCATGTCTGAGTTGATCCTCCACCACTACCCGCAGTCCCCCTTCGCTGAAAAAGCCCGCCTGTTGCTGGGTTTCAAGGGTTTGTCCTGGCGCTCGGTGCATATCTCGCCGGTGATGCCCAAGCCGGACCTCACCGCCCTGACCGGCGGCTATCGCAAAACGCCGGTGTTGCAAGTCGGCGCGGATATCTACTGTGACACCGCCTTGATTGCCCGTCGGCTGGAGCAGGAAAAGTCTGCGCCAGCACTGTTCCCGCAAGGCCTTGAACTGGTCACCCAAGCCTTCGCCGCCTGGGCCGACTCGGTGGTGTTTTCCCATGCCGTGGCGCTGGTGTTCCAGCCAGAATCCCTGGCGGTCAAATTTGCCAAGGTGCCGCCGGAAATGATCCAGGTGCTGGTGGCGGACCGCAGCAAGTTGTTCAGCGGCGGCACCGCAACCCGTGTGCAATTGGAGCAGGCCAAGCATCAATGGCCGACGATCATCCATCGCATCAATCAGCAATTGCAGCACCCGGCCGGGGATTTCCTGTTCGGCGAGCCGTCGATTGCCGACTTTGCCCTGGCCCACCCACTGTGGTTCCTCAAAGGCTCTTCCGTGACGTCGCCGTTGGTAGATGCCTATCCTGCCGTCGCCGCTTGGCTGGATCGCGTGCTGGGTTTCGGCCACGGTACATCCACCCAGATGAGCGCCGATCAGGCCCTGGACGTATCGCGCAATGCGGCACCGGCTGTTCTGCCTGAAGAAGTCTTTGAGGACTTGAACGGCTTCAAGGCTGGCCAGCAGGTGACCATTTGCGCCACCGACTACGGCACCGACCCGGTAGCGGGCGAACTGCTGTTTGCCGGACGCGAAGAGCTGATCCTGCGTCGCAGCGACGAACGTGCCGGCACCGTGCATGTGCATTTCCCACGCATGGGTTTTCGCATCCAGGCGCAATAAACAAAAATATTTGCAAATTAAGGTGAGGTAAATCCACCGCCCATCCGTGTAGTGCTTGAAACTGCGATCTATTCGCATTAACAGCGTTTTCTACACGGGTTCTCACAGCATGAAGTCGACGGCGGGCGGTTGGGTTAAACAGTGGCTGGGAGCCTCGGTATTGGCGGTATCGGGGCTGGCGTTGCTGCCGCTGCTGCCCCTGAGTATGGCGCAGGCGCAGGCGCAGCAGAGCGCCCAGTTCAACTTTGCCCTGGCGGCCAAACCGTTGCCCCAGGCCTTGAGCGACTTCAGCCGGGTCACCGGCATCAGCGTGATCTACACCGACGAAGCGCCCTACGGCCTCAGCGCCCCGGCAGTCAGCGGGCAGATGAGTGCAAACCAGGCCCTGCAACGCCTGCTGGGCAACAGTGGCTTCACTTTCCGCCAGATCGATGCCCGCACCCTGGCCCTTGAACCGCTGCCGACGGAAGGCGCGGTCAACCTCGGCGCTACCACCATCAGCGGTGCCGGCCAGGCCCAGGACAGCACCAGCTACCAGCCGCCGCCCACCAGTTCGGTGATGCGCTCCCACGCGCTGCTGCTGGAAACCCCGCAGACCGTCAACGTGGTGCCCGCCCAGGTACTGCGCGACCAGACCCCGCGCAATCTGGATGACGCCCTCGCCAACGTCAGCGGTATCACCCAGGCCAACACCTTGGCCAGTACCCAGGACGCGGTGATGTTGCGCGGCTTTGGCGACAACCGTAATGGTTCGATCATGCGCGACGGCATGCCCATCGTGCAGGGGCGTGCATTGAATGCCACGGCGGAGCGCGTCGAAGTGCTCAAGGGCCCGTCGTCGCTGCTGTACGGCATCCAGGATCCGGGTGGCGTGGTGAACATCGTCAGTAAAAAGCCTGAACTGGTGCAGTCCACCGCCCTGACCGTACGCGGCTCCACCTTCGGCGACGGCAAGAACGGCAGCGGCGGCAGCCTCGACACCACCGGCCCGATTGGCGACAGCGGCCTGGCCTATCGTCTGATCGTGGACCATGAAGACGAAGACTACTGGCGTAACTTCGGCACTCACCGTGAGAGCCTGATCGCGCCGTCCCTGGCCTGGTACGGCGACAGCACCCAATTGCTGTTTGCCTACGAGCACCGCGAATTTCTCACCCCGTTCGACCGTGGCACCGCCATCGATCCCAAGACCAATCACCCGCTGGACATCCCGGCCACACGGCGTCTGGATGAACCCTTCAACAACATGGAAGGCCGTTCCGACCTGTACCGTTTTGAAGCCGATCACGACCTGAACGATGATTGGAAAGCCCACTTCGGCTATAGCTGGAACCGCGAGACCTACGACGCCAGCCAAGTGCGCGTCAGTGCGGTGAACACCAATGGTACCCTGACCCGCAAGATGGACGGCACCCAAGGGGCAATCACCACGGACCGGTTCGCCACCGCGAGCCTGGAAGGTAAGGTCAATGTGTTCGGCCTGCAGAACGATGTGGTGTTCGGACTGGATGATGAGTACCGCAAAATCTACCGCGCCGACCTGATTCGTCAGAGTTCACGCGCCACCAGCTTCAACTACAACAATCCGGTGTACGGCAATGAAGTCGCGGGCACTACCGTCAGCCCCGCTGACAGCGCCCAGACCGACCTGCTGCGCAGTGATTCGCTGTTCTTCCAGGACGCCATCCACCTGAACGAACAGTGGATTTTCGTCGCCGGCGCGCGCTATCAGATGTATGACCAATACGCCGGCAAAGGCGTGCCGTTCAAGGCCAACACCAACGGCAACGGCCAGGCCTGGGTGCCGCGTGCGGGCCTGGTGTATCGCTACACCGATGAACTGTCGTTCTACGGCAGCTACACCGAATCGTTCAAACCCAACTCCACCATCGCCGCCTTGGCCGATGGCAGCACCTTGACCGGCGACCTGACGCCCGAGGAATCCAAGTCCTGGGAACTGGGGGCCAAGCTCGACATTCCGGGACGCATCACCGCCAGCGCGGCGCTGTTCAACATCGACAAGCGCAACGTGCTGGTCTCCGTCGGCTCCGGCGCCAACACCGTCTACAGCATTGCCGGCCAGGTGCGCTCCCGTGGGTTGGAACTGGACGCCACCGGCCAGTTGACCGACAAGGTCAGCCTGATCGGCAGCTACGCCTACACCGATGCACTGGACGTCAAGGACAAGGACCCGACCCTGCAAGGCAACCGCCTGCAAAACGTTGCCAAGCACACCGGTTCGCTGGCGGTGGCTTATGACTTCGGCAACATCTTTGGTGGCGACCAGTTGCGGGTGGGCACCGGTGCGCGTTACGTCGGTGAACGTGCAGGCGATGCGGCCAACGATTTCACCTTGCCGGGTTACACCGTGGCGGATGCCTTTGCGACCTACGACACCAAGATCGATGGGCAAAAGGTCAAGTTCCAACTCAACGTGAAGAACATGTTCGACCGCGTCTACTACACCTCGGCGGCCAGCCGCTTGTTTGTGTCCATGGGCGATGCGCGGCAGGTGTCGGTGTCCAGCACCCTAGAGTTCTAAGGGGTTTGTGGTAGCGTTGCCGCCACTGATGTCTTGGCGGAAACGATACTGATGCATTTTGGACGATGGCTACATCTGCTGTGCTTGAGCGCTTTGCTGGGTGGTTGCGCGAGTGTTTCACCGACTTCCACCCCGGCAAGCCTGGAGCAACTCCTGGCTGACCCGGCCCTCAACGGCGCCACTGTTTCGCTGATGGTGCGTGATGCCCGTAGCGGTAGCACGCTCTATCAACACAACCCGCGAACCCGCCTGATTCCCGCCTCCAATCTCAAGTTGCTCACCACCGCAGCGGCGATGGATGTACTGGGGCCGCAATACCGCTTCTCCACGCAACTGCTGAGCAACGGCACGCAGCAAGGTGAGCGCCTCGCCGGCAATCTGTACCTCAAGGGCCTGGGCGATCCGACCACGCAATTCGCTGATTACCAGACATTGGCGGCACAGCTTGCGGGCCAGGGCGTGCGCCAGATCCAGGGCGACTTGGTATTTGACGATACCTTTTTCGACGCCGAACGCCTGGGCGTGGACTGGGCCCAGGACGACGAAAGTACCTACTATGGTGCGCAGATTTCCGCGCTGACCGTATCGCCTAACACGGATTTTGATGCGGGCACGCTACTGGTCACGGCAAAGGCGCCCGCCATGGTTGGCCAACCGGTCAGCGTGGTGGTGAGCCCGTCCACCGACTACGTGCAACTGAACAACCGCGCTGTCAGCGGCCCCGGCAACAATTACGGCATCACTCGCCAGCACGGCACCAACCTGCTGCAACTCACCGGCGCGTTGGCGCCCGGCAAGCAAAGCCGGCAGTGGGTGAGTGTGTGGGAGCCGACGCAACTGGTGGCCAATCTGTTTGAACAGGCGCTGGCGCAGCAGGGCATTCAGGTGCTGGGGCGACGCGTGATCGGCGGCGTAACCCCGGTAACAGCCAGGGTATTGGCCGAGCATCAATCGGCGCCTTTGCAGGCACTGATCACGCCGCTGCTCAAGCTGTCGAATAACAACATGTCCGAAGCCTTGCTCAAGGCCATGGGCCGCAAGGTGTCCAATGCTGGGACGGCGCAGGCGGGTGTCGCGGCAGTGGCGGATTTCATGCGCCGTCAGGGTTTGGACCCGATGACGCTGAGCCAGGTCGATGGTTCGGGCTTGTCGCGGCGCAATCTGGTGTCCTCGCAGAACCTCACCGACCTGCTGCTGGCGACGGCCAAACAGCCCTGGTTCGACGCCTGGTACAACGCCTTGCCAATCGCTGGTAACTCCGATCGCATGAGCGGCGGCAGCCTGCGTTATCGTCTGCGCGGGACGGCGGCGGAAAACAACCTGCACGCCAAGACCGGCTCCATGGCCGGTGTGTCGTCGTTGAGCGGCTACATCACCGACGCCCAGGGCCGGCGCCTGGTGTTTTCAATGATCAGCAACAATTACCTGAGCACCGCCGCACCGATCCGCGCCCTGGAAAACCGCGTGGCGCTGGCCCTGGTGCAGTGGCACGACTAGTTCAGGGCTGATAGCCCATGCGCCAGCTCACGGCCCGGGTCGCGGCCAGCAAGTGCTGCGCTGCCGGGCCGTCTTCGTCGGCATGGAACAACGAGGTGGGACCGACCACGGTCATCACCGCCGCCACTTGGCCGATGGCGTTGAAGACCGGCGCGGATAACGCATCGACGCCGGGCATCAACAAACCATGCACAAAATGCAGGCCACGGTTGCGGATTTGTTCGCAGGCGGTGGCGTAGGCCTGGTCATCTGCCAGGGCATGGGCGATGCCAGCCTGGATTTCGCGTTCACGCAGCTCCACGGTTTCCCGCGACGGTAGAAAGGCGCTGAACACCAACCCGGTGGACGAACTGAGCAGCGGCAGCACCGAACCCAATTGCGTCACCACCGTGACGGCGCGCACGGCGGGTTCGATCTGCACTACGGTCGCGCCCTGGTTGCCCCATACCGCCAGGAAGCAGGTTTCATTCAACTCATCGCGCAGCTCCGCCAGGGGCATCGCGCCGACCTTCAACACATCCATGCTGCCCAGCGCCGCCAGGCCCACGCGCAAGGCTTCGCGGCCCAGCCCGTAGTGGTTGGTGGCGGTGTTCTGTTCAGCGAAACCCGATGCAATCAGTGCCTGCAGGTAGCGGTGCACCTTGCTCGCCGGCATCTGCACGTGTTCAGACAGGCGCGACAGCGAAGTGGCCGGGGACAGCTCGGCCAGGGCCTTGAGGATATCGGTGCCCACTTCGGCCGAGCGGACTTTCTGTTTACCGGTGTCGCGGGGCTTTTCCATGGAAGGGCGAGAATCCAAGAGATGAATGGGCGTCTTTATAGCTTGACGGTCGATAGTGATCAAATTACGTTATGCGTAACTGGATTACGATAAAAACAACTGACCTACAGAGGACGATCCATGAACCTCGATTACCTGTCGGGCTTCGGCAACGAATTCGCCAGCGAAGCCTTGCCCGGCGCACTGCCGGTCGGCCAGAACTCCCCGCAAAAAGCGCCCTACGGGCTGTACACCGAGCTGTTCTCCGGCACCGCGTTTACCATGGTGCGCAGTGAAGCCCGGCGCACCTGGCTGTACCGCATTCAGCCGTCGGCCAATCATCCTGCTTTCATCAAATTGGAGCGGCAATTGGCCGGTGGGCCGTTGGGGGCGGTGACGCCCAATCGCTTGCGCTGGAATCCGTTGGAGTTGCCGAGCGAACCGACGGATTTCATTGATGGGCTTGTGGGCATGGTCGCCAATTCGGCGGCGCAAAAGCCCTCAGGCATCAGCATCTACACCTATCGCGCCAACCGTTCCATGGAGCGTGTGTTCTTCAACGCTGATGGCGAACTGTTGATCGTCCCCGAGCAAGGTCGCCTGCGCATCGCCACCGAATTGGGCGTGCTGGAGGTGGAGCCGCTGGAAATCGTCGTGCTGCCGCGCGGCCTCAAATTCCGCGTCGAGCTGCTGGATGCTCAGGCGCGTGGTTATGTCGCCGAGAACCACGGCGCCCCGTTGCGTCTGCCGGACCTGGGCCCTATCGGCAGCAATGGCCTGGCCAATCCGCGTGACTTCCTGACGCCAGTCGCCCACTACGAAGATCAGAAGAAACCGACAACGCTGGTACAGAAATTCCTCGGCGAACTCTGGGCCTGCGAGCTGGACCATTCACCCCTCAACGTGGTCGCCTGGCACGGCAATAACGTGCCGTACAAATATGACCTGCGCCGCTTCAACACCATTGGCACCGTGAGTTTCGATCACCCGGACCCGTCGATCTTCACCGTCCTGACCTCGCCCACCAGCACCCACGGCCTGGCCAACCTCGACTTCGTGATCTTCCCGCCGCGTTGGATGGTGGCCGAGAACACCTTCCGTCCGCCGTGGTTCCACCGCAACCTGATGAACGAATACATGGGCCTGATCCAGGGCGCCTACGACGCCAAGGCCGAAGGCTTCCTACCCGGCGGCGCGTCGCTGCACAGCTGCATGAGTGCCCACGGCCCGGACGGCGAGACCTGTACCAAGGCCATCAACGTAGAGCTGGCGCCGCACAAGATCGACAACACCATGGCCTTCATGTTCGAGACCAGCCAAGTGCTGCGTCCCACCCAGTTCGCCCTGGACTGCCCGCAACTGCAAACCACTTATGACGCGTGCTGGGCCTCGCTGCCCGCCACCTTCAACCCGAACCGGAGATAACCCATGACTCAGCCCACACTTACCCGCAGCTGGGTGGCCTCCGCCAATGGTCACACCGATTTTCCTCTGCAAAACCTGCCGTTGGGCGTGTTCAGCATCAACGGCTCGGCACCACGCGCTGGCGTGGCGATTGGCGACTCGATCCTGGATCTGCACGCCGCCATCGATGAATTCGACGGTGAAGCCCGTCGCGCCGTCGAAGCGACCGCCGGTGGCCAACTGAACGCCTTTTTTGAATTGGGCCGCGGCCCGCGCGTGGCCTTGCGCGAGCGCCTGCTGGAACTGCTGGCCGAAGGCAGCAAGCTGCACACCCGTGAAGCGCAGGTGCTGCACCGCGCCGCCGATTGCCAGATGCATGTACCGGCGCGGATCAATGACTACACCGACTTCTACGTCGGCATCGAGCACGCGCAAAACGTCGGCAAACTGTTTCGTCCCGACAATCCTTTGCTGCCCAACTACAAGTACGTGCCAATTGGCTACCATGGCCGTGCTTCGACCATTCGTACCTCAGGCACCGATGTGCGCCGCCCCAAAGGCCAGACTCTACCGGCCGGGCAGACCGAACCTACTTTCGGTCCGTGCGCACGCTTGGACTATGAACTGGAGCTGGGCATCTGGATCGGCCAGGGCAACGAGATGGGCGATTCGATTGCCATTGGTGACGCGGCCGATCACATCGCCGGCTTCTGCCTGCTCAATGACTGGTCGGCACGGGATATCCAGGCCTGGGAATATCAGCCGTTGGGGCCGTTCCTGTCGAAAAGCTTCATCACCACCATCTCGCCTTGGGTGGTGACGGCCGAAGCCCTGGAACCGTTCCGCAAAGCGCAACCGGCGCGCCCTGAGGGCGACCCGCAACCGCTGTCGTACCTGTTGGATAAACGTGACCAGGCCACAGGTGCCCTGGATATCGAGCTGGAAGTGCTGCTCACCACCGCCGCCATGCGCGAGCAGAACCTGCCGGCCCATCGTCTGGCCCTGAGCAACAGCCTGCATATGTACTGGACGGTTGCGCAATTGGTGGCGCACCACAGTGTCAACGGTTGCCAATTGCAGGCAGGCGATCTGTTTGGTTCGGGGACTTTGTCCGGCCCGCAAACCGGCCAATTCGGCAGCCTGCTGGAAATGACTGAAGGCGGCAAAAAAGCCGTTGAATTGCCGTCCGGCGAAGTGCGCAAGTTCCTTGAAGACGGCGACGAAATCATCCTGCGCGCGCGTTGCAACCGTGAAGGCTTTGCCTCCATCGGTTTCGGCGAATGCCGCGGCACCGTGATCGCGGCGCGCTAGGAGGGCAGGGCGATGGAACTCTACACCTATTACCGTTCCACTGCGTCGTACCGGGTGCGTATTGCCTTGGCCCTCAAGGGCCTGGATTTCACCGCGGTGCCGGTCAACCTGCTGGTGCCGGCGGGCGGCGCCAACCGCCAGCCTGAGTACCTGGCGATCAACCCGCAAGGTCGCGTCCCGGCCTTGCGTACCGAGGAGGGTGAACTGTTGATTCAGTCTCCGGCGATCATCGAATACCTGGATGAACGTTATCCACAGGTGCCGCTGCTCTCCAAAGACCTGGCGACCCGCGCCCATGAGCGCGCGGTGGCCTCGATCATTGGCTGCGATATCCATCCGCTGCATAACTCCAGCACCCAGAACTTGCTGCGCCAATGGGGGCATGACGAGGCTCAACTGCTGGAGTGGATCGGTCACTGGATCAGCCAGGGCTTGGGCGCGGTGGAGCAGTTGATCGGCGACCAAGGGTTTTGCTTCGGCGAGCAGCCGGGGTTGGCCGACACCTTCCTGATTCCGCAACTGTATGCGGCCGAGCGCTTCAAGGTGCCGCTGGCGGCGTACCCGCGCATTGGGCGGGTGGCGGCGTTGGCCGCGCAGCATCCGGCCTTTATCAAGGCCCATCCCGCCAATCAACCTGACACTCCCTGACCCCTGTAGGAGCCGGCAAGCCGGCTCCTACACAGTTGCGCTAGACCATAAAAATAAAATCAAAGGTACCTTGCGATGCACAATCAGATTGCCAGCTTTCGCGCGGCACTCGACGCCCGTCCGGTGTCGCGTTATCAGTGGTTGATTCTCCTGTTGCTGGCGCTGCTGCTGGTGACCGATGGCTACGACGCCCAGGTGCTGGGTTACGTGGTGCCGGCGCTGGCCCAGGATTGGGGGTTGGAGAAGGCTGCATTCGGCCCGGTGTTCAGCGCCAACCTGCTGGGGCTGACCTTGGGGTCATTGTTGGTCACGCCGCTGGCGGATCGGTTCGGCGTGCGCCGCATCCTGCTTGGCTGCGTACTGATCTACGCCACGCTTACGGTGCTGATGGTATTTGCCAATTCGCTGAACACGCTGATGGCCGCCCGGTTTATCTGCGGCATCGGCATGGGCGGCGCGATGCCCAGCGCGATGGCTTTGATGTCGGAATACTCGCCGCCGCGCCTGCGCACGTTGATGGTGACGTTGGCGGCGTGTGGCTTCTCGTTCGGCGGCGCGGCCGGCGGGTTTGTGGCGGCGGGATTCATTGATGGCTTCGGGTGGCAGGCGGTGTTCCTGGCAGGGGGCGTAACGCCGTTGCTGTTGTTCCCGTTTCTGGTGTGGCTGTTGCCGGAATCCTTGCCGCGTTTGCTGCGTGATGCGCCGCCCTATGCTCGGCTGCAGAGCGTAACGTCACGCATGCTGCCGGGCTGGCAACCACCGGCAGCGACCGAGGCCGAAAACCAGCAGGAGCAGGGCAGCAAACTGACGGTGGTAGAGCTGTTTCGCAACGGCTACGCGCGCCCGACGCTGCTGATCTGGGCGACCTTTTTTGTCAGCTTGATCCTGCTGTATTTCATGATCAGTTGGTTGCCGTCGCTGCTGTTGGAAAGTGGCTTGGCGTTGAAAGAAGCCAATCTGGTGACCTCGATGTTCCTGTTCGCCGGCACCTTGGGCGCCATCGGAATGGCCTGGTTCGCCGACCGCTTGAAAAGCAAAGTGCGCCTGTTGTCCGGCGTGCTGGCCGCGGCTGCGGTGTGCACCATGCTGCTCGGCCTGAACCATGACAACCCGCGTTACCTGGTGGCCTGCGTGTTCGCGGCCGGGTTTTGCATCATCGGTGGTCAACTGACCCTCAATGCCTTCGCCAGTAACTTCTACCCGGCACACGTGCGCGCCACCGGAACGGGCTGGGCGCTGGGTGTGGGGCGTTTTGGTTCAATCCTGGGGCCGCTGTTTGGCAGTATGTTGCTGGCGATGCATATTCCGGTGCAGCAGATTTTCTTTTTCTGCGCGATACCGGCGGTGATGGCGGCGTTGTTGATCATTCAGGTGCGTTCGCCGAGTGCTGAAGGACCGAAGAGCCCGCTGTCTGGGGATATTCTCAAAGCGCCGCAGGCTTAATGCACCACTGAATTGGGCGGCAGGTGGCCCAGGCGTTCGGTCAGGCGCAGGCGTTGGATCGGATCTTCGCTGAGCATCAGCGCGTGTTCCAGGTCGAAGCGTTCGGCGTTGGGGCAGTCCAGGCGCTGATACAGGCTGGCCCGTGCCAGGTAATCGGCGGCGCTGGCGTTGCCCAGTTCCAGCACGCGTTCGGCGTCAATCAGGGCTTGGAGTGGGGCGTCGTTGGAAAGGTGCAATTGCCTCAAGTTGCGTGACAACCGTTGCAGGATCGAACGTGGGTCGGCTGTGTGGAGGTGATCGGCCTGCAACTTGAGGTTGGGGCCGTATTGGCGCTGCAACAGGTCGCGGCAATCATTCGGGTAGAGGCGCCGGCCGCCGCAGGGATCCAGCAGGTGATCGGCGCCGGGGACTCTTAAAAGGAAATGGCCGGGGAAATTCACGCCGACCATGGGGATCTCCAGGCGGCGCGCCAGCTCAAGGGCGATCAGCCCCATGGCCAGGGGTTGCCCGCGTTTGCGCTGCAAGACCTTGTCCAGCAGGGCTGCGGCGGGGCGCAAGGGCGTGAATTCATCCTGGGCAAATCCCAGGTCATTCAAGCGCCGCAACAGCGGCTGGCCCAGTTCATCCGCCGGCAACAGCGGCATACCCAGGCTCACCTGTTGTTGCAGCAAGGTCAGTTCCTGCAGGATCTGCAAGGGCTTCACGGCCGGATCATGCTCGGCAGCAATCCACAACGCCGCTTCAAACAGCGCGGGTGGGGAGCGTTCCAGGCAGGCGAAAAAGGCTTTGCGGGGATTCATTGCATTCTCCGGCAGATGCCCCCGTTTTAGCCTTGCTGGGAATTTTCGTCCAGTGGCTTGGGAAATATCCTGCGTGCTTATGTCGCAAGACCTGTGAAATCGGGCGGCTTATTCCAGCCTGGTCCGGCAGTTTTCTGCCGCAAGCCTATACTTGGCCCACTACCAGAAGTGATTCGGGAGCTTGACGATGTTTGCTCTCATGCACAGCACCCGCCTTGAATCGCTGCACTTGAGCGTCGACCCGGCCACCGGGCTGAAGGCGGTCATCGCCATCCATAACAGCCGCCTGGGGCCTGCCCTCGGTGGCTGTCGCTACCTTTCCTACCCCGACGACGAAAGTGCCGTGGCCGATGCCGCGCGCCTGGCCCAAGGCATGAGCTACAAGGCGGCCTTGGCCGGTCTGCCGGTGGGCGGGGGCACCGCCGTGATCCTGCGTCCCGGCCACGTAGAAAGCCGTGCCGCATTATTTGAAGCCTTTGGTCGATGCGTTGAGCAACTCGACGGGCGTTACATCACCGCCATCGACAGTGGCACTTCAGTGGCGGACATGGATTGCATCGCCCAGCATACCCGCTACGTCACCAGCACCACCGCCGCAGGCGACCCATCGCCCCATGCCGCCATGGGCGTGTTCGCCGGCATCCGTACCACCGCCATGGCGCGCCTGGGCAGCGACAACCTCGAAGGCCTGCGCGTGGCCATCCAAGGGCTGGGAAATGTGGGCTACGCCTTGGCCGAGCAACTGCATGCCGCCGGAGCCGAACTGCTGGTAAGCGACATCGACCACGGCAAAGTGCAACTGGCCATGGAGCAGTTGGGCGCGCACCCCATCGCCAACGACGCGTTACTGAGCACGCCGTGCGACATCCTTGCGCCTTGTGGCCTCGGCGCCGTGTTCAACCGCCAGAGCGTCGGCCAATTGCGTTGCGCCGCTGTGGCCGGTTCTGCCAGTGCGCAATTGACTCATCTGGACAACGCGGATCAATTGGAGGCACGCGGCATCCTCTACGCCCCCGACTACGTGATCAACTCCGGTGGCCTGATCTATGTCGCGCTGAAGCACGGCGGAGCGGAACTGCCAACGATTACCGCGCACCTGTCCAACATTGGCACACGCCTCACCGAGATCTTCGCTCACGCCCAGGCGGAAAAACGCTCACCCGCACGGGTGGCGGATGAGCTGGCCGAGCGTTTGCTGTACCGCTGATACACCGATCAGAGTTGATACTTCTCACGCACCAGTGAGCCGACCCCCATGCGATCCAGAATGTGCATCGGACATAGGAGCGTGACGCGGACGGTCCCCGGTAGCCGACTGATTTCAATCGAGCCGTTAAGCGTTGCGCGGTTGCGCACCTCATCCATCGACAGACCCGTGACGGCCGCTGCGCGCTCCAGGCCGTTTTCCGTCGCTAAGTTGAGGTCGGCGCCACTGCCGATAAAAGTAATGGGTCCGTTGTCTTCTATCTCGAACTGCCCCCAGCGCTCGCCCAATGCCTTCACATGCAACCGTTGCTCGGCAGTCATCGGACGAGCCATGGGCGGCAGGTCATCAAGGTTTTGCAGCAGGATCGGGCCGTCGAGTGCCAACCCCTTGATCACATGGGCGGTCAGTTCGGTTTCACCCGATACATCGGTGGCATGCCCGGCAATTTCGCCGTTGCCTTGCTGGGCGTGCATATCGCCCATGTAAACCCCGGCGCCGGGGACTCTCACCGGGCAAATCAGCACGCAACCTTCACGTACCGAGTTGGTGTCCATATGCCCGTCGGTTTTCGCGGCATGCAGTTGGTCATGGGTCATGCCGTAGCGATGGGGCGCGCCGACCAGGTACTGACCGAAGTCGGCACAGTTGTGGGAATCCGGCAGATCCCGTGAAGGCGTGGTGCCAATATTGCCCAGGAAAGGCCGCATGTGCGCGGCAAGGCCGGGGATATCGGCGCGGGCCAGGGACAGAATCGAATGCTGGGCGGACATCTGCGGCAACGCCGCCATATCCGGCGCCTGGCCGGCGAGGCGGTCGGCTACCAACTGGTTCACGGTCAGGCTCAGCTGATGCTCGGCATCGAACACGATGACGTAGCCATGGCTGAAACGAAATGCGCTGACCTCCGCCCCGCAGGCGTTGCAACGAATGGCGTCTGCGCCGATGCCGTCGACATGGCTGGCGGGATGCTCCTGCCCACAGTTGGAACAGAACTTGGCGACAAAGGGATCGCCATGATAACGCCCCTCAACAAAACGCATGACACCTGACGAAGTGGCCAGAGACGTCACGCGCATGCGTTTGATCTTCAGGGCCACGGCGTCACCGACCTCTGCGCCGGCGATGAATACGGGTTGAGTCACCTCATGGCCACCTTCAAATGCGGGCGTGATCATTGGGCCCCAACACCCCGGCGGAGTACCGGTGATAAGCGTGCCGCCATCGGCGAGCGGGCCGAGCATCTTCTGGCTGGGGCCGATGAGGCCATTGGTGTAGGTGTTGACGATCAGGCGATCAACCGGTGCTGAGTGGTGCATTTTTATTCTCCGGGTCCTAAGTGATTGAACCTTCGGTCACGGCGTATTGATCAGGGAAGGTTCAGGCAGGCCCAGTAGACCGGTGTTTTGTATCCCGAATATGTCGCGCGGGTGCGCTAATACACAGTGGTACATAACGATGGGAGGGGAAGGTTTGTAACTGCAAAAATCCTGATAGGGTTCTGTGGGCTGACGCTTTGAGGTGCTTGCTCAGCTATCGTTTTCCTACTTGCTGCGGAGAATATTCATGTCCAATCAAGCAACAGCGCATTCCGTAACGTTCAAGCGTCCGGACGGCGCCGAGGTCAATGGCTACCTGGCCAGCCCGGCTGTGCTGGAAGGGGCGCCGGCCATCGTATTGATTCAAGAGTGGTGGGGGCTGAACGAGCAGATCAAGGGCGTGGCCATCCGCCTGGCCGAGTGCGGTTACCGGGTGCTGGTGCCGGACCTTTATCGCGGCGCCTCGACCGTGGAAGAGGAAGAAGCCCATCACCTGATGGACAGCCTGGATTTTGGCGATGCGGTATCCCAGGACATCAAGGGCGCGGTGCGCTACCTGCAGGCCGACTCGCAAAAAGTGGGCGTGACCGGCTACTGCATGGGCGGGGCGTTGACGCTGTTGGCGCTCAATGCAATTCCGGAGCTGACTGCGGGTGTGGTCTGGTATGGCTTCCCACCGCTTGAATATCTGGATGCGGCAAAAATCAAAGCACCGCTGATTGGCCATTGGGGCACACAGGATGCTTTTTTCAACATCGAAACCGTCGCGGAGCTGGAATCAACGCTGCACGCGGCGGGTGTGGACGCGACCTTCTATCGTTACCTGGCGCGCCACGCCTTTGCCAACGAAACAGCGATCGGCAACGGCCGTATCCCCGACACGCAATACGACGCCGCATGGTCGCAACTGGCGTGGGACCGCACATTGACCTTCTTCGGCAAAACCCTGTGGCAGGCGTAAGGCGCAAATAGCCTTCGGTAAAAACGATGAGTTGCCGGTCTGCCTGAACCTGTTGGTTCACCCTGAATCAACGGAGGCGGGCCGGCCTCCTTACTCTGCCTCTGGCTGCCCGATCTCGGCCAGGGCGCTGGCGTTGTTCTTGAACGCTGCTGCAAAGGCGGCGCGGTTCTTGGCCATGAAAATACCGGCGTCTTCTGCCTGCTTTTCAGTCAAGCCTTCCACGTTTTTCAACAGGACATCCATCAGAGACTCTGCCAGTTCAAGCATCTGGTCGTGTGCGTCGGCAAGTTTGCGATCCACGAATGTAGTCTCCAAGTCGCGGGTACTGCGATACAGGGTTTCAACAGCCATTTTTTGGCCTCGTCATCAGGGTGCAGTAGTGAAGGGGAGTAGCCCTTGTGTTCGGGTGTTTCTGGATAGCTGTATTTATATACAGTAAAAAGGTTAAGCCAAACCATCGAGTTTGGATAGCAGTTTTTTAATGTAGCCCGTAAATACAGGTTTGGAGTGCCTCATGTCACCCCGCCACCATCTCATACCTGCCCCTGGCCTTTTTTCTGCATGCAGAACAACCGTCACGTCCAACCCGTATTATCCGGTCGAGTCGACCTAAGGAAGCATCATCGTGAAGATCAATTGGGCCGAAAGGCTACGCCAGCAAGTGCACGGGCTGGCCGAGTCCCTGGGGAATCTGTTCGTCGAGTCGTTCCACTACCTGGCGTTGTTCGCCATTGGTGCGGTGACGGCCTGGGCGGCGGTGATGGAGTTTCTGGGGATGTTGGAGAACGGGCACATCAAGATCGATGACATCTTGCTGTTGTTCATCTACTTGGAGCTGGGTGCGATGGTCGGCATTTACTTCAAGACCAACCACATGCCGGTGCGGTTCCTGATCTACGTGGCGATCACCGCGCTGACGCGCCTATTGATCTCCAACGTGTCGCACCACAACCCGCCGGACGTGGGAATCATCTACCTGTGCGGTGGGATTCTGCTGTTGGCGTTCGCGATTCTGGTAGTGCGCTATGCCTCGTCGGCCTTCCCGTCGGTGAAGGTCGAAGGCCCGCGTCGCAAGGGCGAGGCGAGCCTGGAAACCGAGAAGGGCGAACTTTAAAGCCCGACGCTGAACGGCAGGGCGCGGGTGGGCGGTCGCTGCAGGACCTTGTGATCGCCATCCGTCATCACTGCCAGGATCTCCATGGCGCTATGGCCCTGCTCGATGGCAATACCGAACTGGATACTTTGCACCAGGCGTTTGAGGCGCTCTGGATCATTGCGCTGTTCGGCGCTGATCATGCGCTTGGCCACTACGCCTTGTTCGTTGGAGAGGGTCAGCATGATGCTGCCGTCCAGCCGTTGTATGCTCAAGTTGACGCGGTATTCAGGGGTGAACGTGTCGGTGATGATCTGAAAAGGATTGTCCATGGTGCGTACCGCCTGATAAGAACATGCAGTCATTGACGACCGGTGTCGGGATTAGTTCGCGTCTCCTGACCATCGGCCACTCCGTCGCTGAGGTTTTCACAAGGTCCGTTTCCCTCCACAGCTGTACAGCAAAGGCCGTGCCGCATAAGGCGCCGAGCCGTTATTGCGGGACATGAAAAAGGCGAACCGAGGTTCGCCTTTTTGTTGGGTGATCTATTTCAGGGCAGTACCGAGAAAACGATCGCAGACAGCGCAATCAACCCAATCACCACCACAAATACATTCGACACCTGGCCTGAATACTGGCGCAAGGATGGCACGCGACGAATGGCATACATCGGCATCAGGAACAGCAGGCACGCGATGATCGGCCCGCCCATGGTTTCAATCATGCCCAAGATGCTTGGATTAAAGGTGGCCACGGCCCAGCAGGTCAGCACCATGAACAGCGCCGTGCAGCGTTCCAGCCATTTGGCTGACATCGAACGGTTGCGCCCGCGCAGTGATTTGACGATCAGGCCCTGGAAGCCTTCGCTGGCACCGATGTAGTGGCCGAGGAAGGATTTGGTGATGGCCACCAGCGCAATCAACGGCGCGGCGTAGGCGATCACTGGGGTCTGGAAGTGGTTGGCCAGGTAGGACAGGATCGAGATGTTCTGCGCCTTGGCCGCTGCCAGGTCGGCTGGCGACAGTGCCAGTACGCAGCTGAAGCAGAAGAACATCACGGTCAGCACCATCATGCCGTGGGCGGTGGCCAGGATGCCGCTGCTTTTGCGCTCGGCCTGCGCGCCGTACACGCGTTTCTGGTCGACGGCGAAGGCGGAGATGATCGGCGAGTGGTTGAAGGAAAACACCATCACCGGAATCGCCAGCCATAGGGTTTTGAAGAACAGCGGCATGGGCATGCCATCACTGGCGGAGGCGAAGAACGCGCCGTTCCAGTTGGGGACCAGGCTGACGGCCAGCAACAGCAGGGCCGCGACGAAGGGATACACCAGCACGCTCATGGCCTTGACGATCACGCCCTGGCCGCAGCGCACGATGGCCATCAGGCCAAGGATCAGCACCAGCGACAGGATCGCCCGAGGCGGTGGGGTCATGTGCAGTTGGTGTTCCATGAAACTGCCCAGGGTGTTGGTCAGCGCCACGCTGTACACCAGCAGGATCGGGAAGATGGCGAAGAAATACAGCAGGGTGATCAGCTTGCCCGCGCCGACGCCAAAGTGCTCTTCGACCACTTCGGTGATGTCGCCGGATCTGCCCGACAGCACAAAGCGCGTCAGCCCACGGTGGGCGAAGAAGGTCATCGGGAAGGCCAGCAGGGCCAGTACGATCAACGGCCAGAAGCCGCCGACGCCGGCATTGATCGGCAGGAACAAAGTGCCGGCGCCGATGGCGGTGCCGTAGAGGCCCAGCATCCAGGTGGTGTCGTGTTTGGTCCAGCCGGTGGTCACGGTTGTTGCTGTAGCAGCAGGATTTTCAGCAGCAGGTGTACGTACATCGGTCATCGGTATTGCCTCGTTATTATTTTTGCGCGGGCTCACGTAGGGGGCGGGTAGAAGTGCTCCGATCAGCACTCCACCCAGCTGACCGCCAGGCCGCCCCGTGAAGTTTCTTTGTATTTGTCATGCATATCGGCGCCGGTATCACGCATGGTGCGGATCACCCGGTCGAGAGAAATGAAGTGTTTGCCGTCACCGCGCAGGGCCATTTGCGTCGCGTTGATCGCCTTGACCGCTGCGATGGCATTGCGCTCGATGCACGGCACTTGCACCAGGCCGCCGACCGGGTCGCAGGTGAGGCCGAGGTTGTGTTCCAGGCCGATTTCGGCGGCGTTTTCCAGTTGCTCGGGGGTGGCGCCAAGGATGTCGGCCAAGCCCGCAGCGGCCATGGCGCACGCCGAACCGACCTCGCCCTGGCAGCCGACTTCGGCGCCGGAGATCGAGGCGTTTTTCTTGCAGAGGATGCCGACGGCGGCGGCGGCCAGGAAGAAATTGACCACATCGTCGTCAGACGCGTCGGCGTTGAACTTCATGTAGTAATGCAGCACCGCCGGGATGATTCCTGCCGCGCCGTTGGTCGGTGCGGTGACCATGCGCCCACCGGCTGCGTTTTCTTCGTTGACGGCGAGGGCGAACAGGTTGACCCACTCCATGGCCGACAGGGTCGACGTGATGACATTCGGCTTGCCGATTTCCAGCAGGCTGCGGTGCAATTTCGCCGCGCGACGGGGCACGTCCAGACCGCCCGGCAGGATGCCTTCATCGCGCAGGCCTTGCTCCACGCATTCGCGCATCACCGACCAGATATGCAGCAGCCCACTGCGAATGTCGGCGTCGGTGCGCCACGCGCGTTCGTTGGCCATCATCAGCTCGGAAACCCGCAGGCCATGCTTGTTGCACAAGGCCAGCAGTTCTACGGCGCTGGAAAAGTCGTAGGGCAATTCCACATCGCTGGTCGGCGCAATGCCCGAGGCCGCTTCCGCCGCTTCGATGATGAAACCGCCGCCTACGGAGTAATAGGTTTGCTCGCTCAGCAGGCCGTTTTCGCCGTAGGCGTGCAGGGACATGGCGTTCGGGTGGTAGGGCAGGCTTTCGTCCAGCAGTAGGAGATCGTGCTTCCAGTTGAAGGCAATGTCCTGCTGGCCTGCGAGCAACAGTCGGCCGGATTCGCGCAGTTGCTGGATGCGTGCGTTGATCGAGGTGGGGTCGACCCGGTCCGGCCATTCGCCCATCAGGCCCATCACGCAGGCGCGGTCGGTGGCATGGCCGACGCCGGTGGCGGACAGCGAACCGTACAGGCGCACTTCCACACGGCGAGTGTCGCTCAGCAGGTGTTGGTCGATCAGGGCCTGGGCAAAGGTCGCCGCCGCCCGCATCGGACCGACGGTGTGGGAGCTGGAAGGGCCGATGCCCACTTTGAATAGATCGAAAACACTGATAGCCATGCTAAAGCCTTACAAGCAATGGAGTAGAAATCGCTGCCATGTTTTGTAGAGCGAGCGGAATTGGCGCGATACTGAGCCTCTGGATCGGCACTGACCAACGAATTATCCTAAGACACTCTTTAGCAGGACTAAACGCTATGACCCGGCCCCTTCATGGCCAGACGTATGTCTGGCTGCACGTTTTTTCCTGTGCTGCGCGGCATTTGTCGTTCACCCGCTGCGCCGAGGAACTGCACATTACGCCGGGCGCGGTGAGCCAGCAGATCCGCCAGTTGGAGGAGCGCTTGGGATTCCGCTTGTTTCATCGGCGCGCGCGGGGGGTGGAGCTGAGTGCAGAGGGACAGCGATTGGCGACAACGGTGGGCGAGGCCTATGGCAGCATCGACGCGGAGTTGCAGCGCCTGGACGCGGGAATGATCAGCGGCACCCTGCGCCTGCGCTCGATCCCGTCGTTTCTCGGCAAGTGGCTGACCCCTCGGTTACCGCGTTTGCAGCAGCGCTTTCCGGATATCCAATTGCGTATGGTCGCCGAGGACAGCAGCATCGCCTTGCATGAGGGCGACTTTGACCTGGCCATCGACTTGAACGACGGCAGCTACCCTGGCTTGTTATCCACAGCCCTGTTGGATGAACAAATCTTTCCGGTCTGCGCTCCGAGCCTGCTGCGCGGCCGGCCACCGCTGCATGGCCCCGCCGACCTGGTGCATTTCCCACTGCTGCATGACATCACTGCCTGGCGGGGGAGTTATGAGTACGCCGAGTGGGAGTTTTACCTGAATGCTATCGGCTATCACCATGCCGACGTGCGCCGTGGCCATACCTTTAACCGCAACCACCTGACTATCGAAGCCGCGATCGCCGGCATGGGCGTGGCCATTGCGCGGCGCACGTTGCTCAACGATGAGCTGGAGCGTGGCACCTTGATCGTGCCCTTCGGCCTGGCCGTGCCTAACCACAAACGTTACGTGTTGCTGTATGCGCCAGGCGCACTGAGCCATCCGGGCGTACGCGCGGTCCATGATTGGCTGGTTGAAGAAGCGGGGATTTTCCGCGGATTGCACCCGTTGGGAGAGGGGCAATTGTGAGTTCGGCTTGGCGTAAGAAGATGTAACTAACTCCCCACCCTAACAGCGTTTTTGCTCGTAGTCAGACTTAATTTGTAATGTGGGATTTATCTTTGCAAAGGGGTTGAATTGTTCTGCTGACTGCTCAATTGTGTAGTCAAGAGGTCATGGTTTCACCGACCCGGTGTTGCAGTTGTGACCTCTCGCGAGCTAGCTGAAATAAGGGAAGAACTATGCAAATCCAAGTCAATAGCGATAACCATATTGAAAGCAGCATCCGACTGGAGGAGTGGGTACGTACTACCGTTGAGAGCACGCTCGAACGTTACGAGGAAGACCTGACCCGAGTGGAGGTCTACCTGCGGGATGAGAACGGCGACAAGCCCGGTCCCCACGATTTAAGTTGCCGCCTGGAAGCGCGGCCAAAAGGCCATCAACCGCTGTCCGTGCTGCACAAAGCCGATACCCTGGAACAGGCGATCGACGGTGCGGCGACCAAGCTGGACCATGCGCTAGAGCATCTGTTCGGCAAACTGCAAGGCAAGCCACGCGCTGCCGGGAAGAGCCAGCCGACCACCAAAGTCAACGAAGATGAGCTTGAGCAGGAGTTTCTGGAAAAAGAACGCGCCGTGTTCAACGGCTGATAGTTTTCTCACGCTCCACTAAAAACGGGCCTGCATTTGCAGGCCCGTTTTCGCTTATTGGCTGCGTCGGAAGAAATACCTGCTCAACCACGCCAACCCACCTGCACCCAGGCCCGCGTAAAGCATGGCCCAACCGATGCCATGTCGCAGGGCTGCCTGGGCATCGGTGAATGCCAGACCCACTGATGACCCCAGCTTGCCCGCCGCGATGTTCTGGCTGATGGCCGGCCACTCCAGCACTGAGCTGTCGGGCAGTAAAACTGCCAACTGGTGGCTGATCCCCAACAGCAGCACCAACCCCATCAACGCGATGTTGAGTGCGAGGGTAATCAATCGTGCGCTGAGGTCGATGCCTGACGCCATGCCCGCACGGTCGGCCGAGACTGCACCGGTGGTGGTATTGGTGGTGGGGGAGTTGGTCAGCGCCAATCCCACCCCTGCAATGATGCAACTGATCAGCACCAGCACGATGCTCGGTTGCGCCACCGCATTGGCGGCGGCCATGCTCAGGAAGCCTGCGCCCATCAAGCCCAGTCCACACGGGATGACGCGCTCGGCTCCGTAACGCAGGGCCAGGCGCTCGGCCAAGGGAGGAACCAGCAAAGTGGGCAAGGTGTAGGCGAGCAAGGCGCCGCCCGTGGTCACGGTGTCGTAACCAAGCCCAGCCTGGAAGTACAAGGGCAAGTAGATCATGAACGGCCAAAAGCTGAAGTTCATGCCGATCGAACCCATCAGTGCGCCGTTGAAGCGCTGGATGCGGAACACCGAGAAATCGAACATTGGGTGAGGGCTACGCCGCTCGACAACAATGAACAGCAGCAGCCCGGCTACCGCCAAGCCCGCCCAGCCGAGCATGGCCGGTGTGCCAAAGCCGTTTTCAGTACCCTGGGTGATGAAATAGACCAGCGCAAACACCGACAGCGTCAGGGTTAACATGCCAGCGATATCGAGGCGATGTGCAGCGGGATCCCGCGATTCCTGCACACTGATCCGCAGCAGCACCAGTGTGAACAGGGTCAGCGGTACATGTACGAGGAACACCCAGCGCCAGTCTGCGACCGCCAGGATCAACGCCCCCACGATGGGCCCAAAGCCCAGGCCCACTCCAGCAATCACGCCCCATATCGCGAACGCCCGCGCCCGTGCCGCCGGTTCGCGGAACAGGTGCGACAGGATCGCGAACTGGCAGATCATCATCGCCCCGGCGCCGATGCCTTGGACGAAACGCGCCGCGATCAGTGTGGTGGCATTGTTCGCCAGCCCACAGGCCAGGGAGGCCAACCCGAACACCCACAGGCACAGCACCAGCATGCTTCGGCGGCCAAAGCGGTCGGCCAGTGTGCCGGCAGCCATCAGTACGCTGGTGCAAGCCAGGGTGTAGGCGTTCATGATCCATTGGGCGTCCTGGAATCCAGTGCCCAATTGGTTTTCCAGGGTCGGCAGGATGACCGGCACGCTGGAAATTTCCAGGCCGAACATCAGGGCGACAAGGCACACGGCGGTCAGCGCAAGACCGTTTCTGGCCGTGCGCCGGGTATTGGCGACCGATAACGTGACGGCGGGTGGCATGGGACTCTCCTGTCGATAGGGTATCGGGTTATTTTCAGGGGAATCGAGTTCCTTATTCGTGATAAGTTTTCCACTCATAAGGGAATCAAGGGCGACAAACCGCACAATGACCACGCCACGTTTTGACGGTGTCGAACTCTTTCTGCAGATCGTCGAGAGCGGCAACCTGACCGAGGCCGCCGAACGGCTGAACCTGACGCGCTCCGCCGTGGGCAAGGGCCTTGCGCGACTCGAGGCGCGCTTGGGCACTTGCCTGTTGCAACGTTCTACCCGGCGCCAGCGGTTGACCGAGGACGGCCAGGCTTACTACGAACATTGTTTGCGCGCGCTGGCTGAGCTGGAGGCCGCCGAGTCGGTACTGGAAAGCGGCCGACAACTGCCGCGCGGGCGTTTGCGGGCAAGCCTGCCGCTGGCTTTCGGGCACCACTACGCGGCGCCCGCGCTGTGGGGCTTGATGGCGCGTTATCCGGAGTTGGAGATCGAGATCAGCTTCGCCGACCGGTTGGTGGACCTGGCCCAGGAGGGCTTCGATATCGCCGTGCGTATCGGTCCGTTACCCGATACTGACCGCCTCAGCGCACGGCGCCTGGGCGAGCAGTCGGTGGGGCTGGCGGCTTCACCGGCGTACTTGCAGCGCGTCGGGCCGATTGCATGCATCGAAGACCTTGCCGGCCATCGCGGCATCGCCTACCGCAGCAACACCCCGCACCGCAATCGAGTGGCTTCACCGCTGATGATGGATGACCTGCAGGCCGTGGCCGATGCCGCCATCGCGGGCGTGGGCCTGGCCTGGCTGCCGAGTTGGTTGATTGCCCACTACGTGCTGCGTGGGCAATTGCAGGCGGTGCTGCCTGGCTATCGTGAGCAACCCGCCCCGATCCATGTCATCTGGCCGACGGCCACGCACATGCCGGCCAAGACGCGCTGTGCAATCGACGCGTTGGTGGCCGGCACCCCGTCGTGCCTGGCGGGCAGTTGATCAGAACGCGATGGACGTCTGCACATACACCGTGCGCGGCTCGCCCACGTATTTGCCCTTGTTGTTATCGTCGAACGAGCGCGTGAAGTATTGGGTGTTGAAGATGTTTTTCACACCCACTGCTACATTCAAGTCCGACAGCTGCGGGCCGAAGTCATAGGCCGCACGGCTGCTGAACAGCATGTAGCCAGGGATGCGTCCGTTGGCGCCGTTGGCGGTTTCCTTCTCGGTGTTGGCGTTGTCGGCGAACTGGCTGCTCTGGTAGCTGCTGTCCAGGTTGAGCTTCCAGCGGCCTTCGGTGTAGCCCACGCCGAGGGTGCCTTTGTGCTTGGAGGAGAAGGGCACGCGGTTGCCTTTGTTCGGGCCGTCTTCGCGGATAGTGGCGTCGACGTAGGCGTAGGTGGCATACACATCGAACCCTGCCAGCGCCGGGCTCAAACCATCGAGCGCGTAATTGATGCTGGTCTCGATACCCTGGTGACGGGTTTCGCCACGGGCAATTACCGAGTCATTGGTCTGGTTGCTTTCGTATTGGTTGTCGAAGTTGATCAGGAACGCGCCGATTTCCGCACGCAAGGTGCCGTCGTCGTAGCGGGTACCCAATTCCCAGGTACGGGCTTTTTCCGGTTTCACTTCGCCGCTGGTCACGCGGTTCGGCATCTGGCTGTACTGCACGCTGCCGAACGAACCTTCGGTGTTGGCGTAGAGGTTCCAGTTGTCGGTGAGATGGTAGAGCACATTTAGCGCCGGCAGCGCGGTGTTGTAGTCGCCCTTGTATTTGACGTTGGTCAGGTTGTTCGTCTGCTGCGACTCGATAATCTCGTAGCGAATGCCCGGGGTGATGGTCCAATTGCCGATATCGATCCGGTCATCGATGAAGAACGCATTGGCTTCGGTGCCGCCACGGGTGTCGCGGTCGTTGCGGCTGTTGGTAGTGGGAATCTGCTGGTTGGCGGCAATCGGCGTGCGGTAACGCAGCTCGTGGCCGGCCTCGTTGATGTAGCGGTAACCGACGCCCACTTCGTGGCTGGTCGGGCCCAAGTCAAAGCCTTGGGCGAAGCGGGTCTCGATGCCACGCACCCAGTATTCACGCGGGGACAACGAGAGGAATGTGCCCTGGTCCAGGTAACCGCTGCGCAAGGTCTTGGTGAAGAAACTGTTCACAGTGAATTCGCGGCGGTCCTGCTCATAACGATAGCCGACGTTGAACATCGTACGGCGGCCCCAGAATTTGTCGTAGGGGCGGGTGGACTGGTAGGGATCCGCCTTGTAGTCCGCGACATTCAAGCCACCCGGCATATCGGCTTGGCCTTCGTAGTACTGCGCCATGGCGTTGAAGCTGTTGGCGTCATCCAGTTGGTATTTGCCCTTGAGGATCAGGTCGTCGATGCGCGTGTTGCTGTTCTCGCGCCAGTCGCCGCCACGGGTGCCGGAGTACAGAATCGCGCCGCCCAGGCCGTTGTCGGCGGTGCCGCCGGCCAGCAGGTTGCCGGTGGTCTTGAAGCCATCGTGGCTGGAGGACGGGCTGGTTTCGGTCTGCAAGCCGCCTTTGACCGTGGGTGTATCCGGGATCGCACGGGTCACGAAGTTAACCACGCCGCCAACGTTCTGCGGGCCGTAGCGCACCGCACCGCCGCCGCGCACCACGTCGACCGCGTCCATATTGCCCATGCTGATCGGCGCAAAGGAAAGCTGCGGCTGGCCGTAGGGCGCGAACGGCACCGGAATGCCGTCCATCAGCACCGTGGAGCGCGACGCCAGGCGTGGGTTGAGGCCACGAATGCCGAAGTTCAGTGCCATGTCGTGGCTGCCGGTGCCGTTGTTGTCCGGGGCGTTGACGCCGGGAATGCGGTTGAGCACGTCCTTGGCCTGGGTGGCGCCCTGGCGTTCGAACTCTTCACGGCGGATCACATCGCGGGCGCCGGGGTGTTCGAACACATTGGTTTGCGCCGCGTCGCCCAGCCAGTCGCCGACCACGCTGGAGGTGCCCAACTCAATGCTGGCCGGTGCAGTGGCCGGTTGCAGGCTGTAGGCATTGTCGCCTTCGGCACGGGCTTGCAGGCCGGTGCCCTCCAGCAGTTTCTGCAGGCCATCCGCGGCGCCGTAGTTGCCGGACAAACCACGGCTCTGCATACCCGCCGTCACTTCTGAACCGAAAGAGATCAACACGCCGGCTTCGCGGCCAAACTGGTTCAGTGCAGCTTCCAGCGACGTCGGGGCGATGTGATAGGGCTTGGCGTCGGCCGCCATCACCGGGGGCAGCACGGTCAGACTGAGGCTGGCGCCGAGTAGGAGTTGGCGCAAGGTGCGGGCAAGAAGCGTCGGTTGCTGGGGCATGAAGAGCGGTCCTGAGAAGAAAGGATCAAGGTGGCTTTCCTTCTCTGTCACGCGAGGGGTGGAAAACGGCTCACCGTTTTTTGAATTAATTTCAGGCGCGTGCCTGCACGGTCACCCAGTAGCGGGTAAAGCGCCGCACCTTCACCGGCAGGCTCACTTCCAGCAGGTCGAGAATGCGTTCGCTGTCGTCCAGCGGGTAGCTGCCGGAGATCAGCAGGTTGGCCACCTGTGGGTCGCAATTGACTTGGCCACGGCGATAACGCCCGAGTTCGCCGAGGAAATCTTCCAGGCGCATGTGGGCAGCGACCAGCATGCCGTCGGCCCAGGCGCCGCTGTTGGCGTCGGTGGCACGCGGGGTGTCCCAACCTTTTCGTGTGAAGTTGACCTGGTGCGCGGCCTGGACGTTCAGCGGCAGGCCGGTGTAGGTGTTGGGCATGACCGCGACGTGACCGTCGAGTACCGCCAGTTGGGTGTGATCGTTGAACTGCCGCACATTAAAACGCGCCGCCTGGCTAGTGAGCAGGCCTTGGCCGGTCAGCACTTGCAGCGGTGTGCTGCCCGCAATACCGGTCAACAGGATCTCACCTTCAAGCAGGCGGATCAGCCGCTGCTGGCCATCAAAATGCACATCCACCGCGCTGCCGGTGTTGAGCTGCAACTGGCTGCCGTCGGCCAATTGCACCTTGCGTCGCTGGCCAACGGGGCTGCGGTAGTCGGCGGTCAGCGGTGGCAGGATATGTTGCTGGCGCAAGCTCCAGGCAGCAGCGGAACCTGCGCCGAGGATCAACAGCAACTTCAACGCCTGGCGACGGCTGGTGGAAGTTGGCGCATTCAACGCCGCATGGGCCAGGGGCGAGGGCATGCCGCGCAGGCGCTGATTGACGCGCTGCATGTGGTCCCAGGCGCGCTGGTGTTCGCTGTGGGCGTTCAACCACTGCTGCCAGGCGGCTTGCTGGCGTGGGTTGAGTGCGCCTTGCTGCATTTCCATCAGCCAGTGCACGGCTTGTTCAGCGACTTGGGTGGAGAAGTTCATAGGGCGAAATAGCAGCGCATGGCCGCTTTGCTCAGGTGGCGTTTGACGGTGGCGATGGAAATGCCCAGTTCAACGCCGATTTGTGCGTAGGTCAGGCCATCGAGTTGGGCCAGCAGAAAGGCCCGCTTCACCTGGACGGGCAGGCCGTCGAGCAGTTGATCCAACTCCACCAGGGTTTGCAGGATGATTGCGCGTTCTTCTTCCGACGGTGCCACGTGCTCGGGCATCTGCGCCAAGGCGTCGAGGTAGGCGCGCTCCAGGTCCTGGCGGCGATAGAAGTTGAACAGCACGCGCTTGGCGACCGTGGTGAGGAACGCGCGGGGCTCGATCAGCGTGGGTGTTTCTCGCGCGGTGAGCACGCGGATGAAGGTGTCCTGGGCCAGGTCGGCGGCGCTTTCCGGGCAGCCGAGCTTGCGTCGCAACCAGCCGGTGAGCCAGTGGTGATGGTCGTTGTACAACACTTCGACGGTATTGGACGGGCTCAACGCGAACACTCCACAAGCATCGGCATGCTTTAGAGAACAAGAATTGTTCGCATTGTAGGGCTCGCGACGGTCTTCGGCAATCCGTCAGCGCAGGTGTTTCATCCGTTCTGTTTTGCTTATAAGAATATTTATCATTAACATTGCGGCCTGATGAACCTGGCGCCTCCCGCATGAAAAGCAAAACCTCGCTGCCTGTCTCCTATCGCCTCTCCGTCACCTCGCGCGTGCTGGCTGCCGTGGTGGGTGGTTATCTGATGGCTTCCCTGGCCAGTATCTGCCTGGCGCTATGGATGCCCACGTCGCGCGCCGACGCGGTGATCACCGGGATGATGAGTTCATTCGTGTTCTATCTGCTGGCCGTGCTCTGGTGTTTCGCCTGCCGCAGCGCAGCGCGCGCCTGGTTTGGCGTGATGTTGCCAAGCGCGGTATTTGCCACCCTGGCGGGTGTGGGCTTCTGGATGGCACGCGCATGAAAGAGGGTTTCCGCCAGGCCATGGCCTGGTTGCACACCTGGGCAGGGCTGATCTTTGGCTGGCTGCTGTTTGCGATTTTCCTGACGGGCACCTTGGCGTATTTCAAGGATGAGATCAGCCACTGGATGCAACCTGAAGTGCAGGCCCATTCGCTGGACGATGCGCGCAGCCTGACGGTCGCCCAGACCTATCTGCAGCAAGTTGCGCCGACTGCTGCGCGTTGGTTTATCACTCTGCCAGACAGCCGCGATCCTGGTTTGTCGGTGATGTGGCAAGACAAAGTCGACCCCGGCCGACGCGGTAATTTCATCCAGAAAACCCTCGACCCTGTTACCGGCCAGGCTGTGGAAGCCCGTGAAAGCATGGGCGGCGATTTCTTCTACCGTTTTCACTTCCAGCTGCAAATGCCTCACCCGTGGGGCCGCTGGCTGTCGACGATTGCCGCGATGGTGATGTTCGTCGCCTTGATCACCGGCATCATCACTCACAAGAAAATCTTCAAGGACTTCTTCACCTTTAGGCCCCGCAAAGGCCAGCGTTCCTGGCTCGACGGGCATAACGCGGTGGGCGTTCTGGTGCTGCCGTTCCATTTGATGATCACCTACAGCAGCCTGGTGATCTTCATGAGCATGGTGATGCCGGCGCCGATTCTTGCTTCCTATGGCGGCGACACCCGCGCCTTTTTCAGCGAGGTATTCCCGAACACCAACAACGCGCCGGCGCTGGGCCAGCCTGGAAAATTGCTGCCGTTGGTGCCGATGTACGAGCAAGCGCGGGCGCAGTGGGAAGGTGGCCATGTGGGGCGCGTGGCGGTCAACAATCCCGCCGATATGAACGCCTCGGTCAATGTGTTCCGCGCGGGTTCCGACAGCGTGGTGCATGATTTCGGCAGCACCGTTTCCTTCAATGGCACCACCGGCGAGCTGGTGCGGGTGAATGGCGGGCAGTCGCTGCCGGCAGCCATCAGCGGCAGTTTCTATGGGTTGCACATGGGGCATTTCGCCGGCCCGGTGTTGCGCTGGTTGTACTTCATCTGTGGTCTGGCGGGCACGGCGATGATCGGCACCGGGCTGGTGATCTGGCTCGGCAAGCGTCAGCTCAAACATGCCAAGGCTGCGGTAATGCCGTTTGAGTTGCGCTTGGTGGAAGTGCTGAACATCGCCAGCATGTCCGGGTTGATGATCTCCATCGCCGCATTTTTCTGGGCCAACCGTTTATTGCCGGTGAGCTTTGCCGACCGTTCCGATTGGGAAGTGCAAACCTTCTTTATTGCCTGGGGCCTGAGTCTGTTGCACGCGATCCTGCGTCGTGGCCGCCAGGGTTGGGTCGAGCAACTGAGCTTCGGCGCGCTGCTGTTTATTGCCATCCCACTGCTCAACGCGTTGACCACATCGCACCACCTCGGTGTTTCGTTGGCAACCGGCGATTGGGCCATGGCTGGCTTTGATCTCACCTGTCTGGCCAGCGGCGTATTCCTTGGCTGGGCCGCCTGGAAGATGCAGCGTCGCACCGCGCCGGCGCCTAAAGCCCAGCGCGCACGCCCGCTGGCGCTGAAGCGGGAGGCGAACTGAATGCTGCTCGCACTGCTGATGTGCTACGCCGGGTTCACCGCACTCTGCCTGTCCACTGACCGTCACCACGGCGAGTTGCTGCACAGCAAACCCTCGCCTCGTCGGCGCCTGGGTTTGCGGGTGATCGGTTGGTTGCTGCTGGTGGTGTCGATCTGGCCGGCGGTGGATGTCGCTGGTTGGGGCCAGGGCCTGGTGGAGTGGTGCGCCGTGTTGATGCTCAGCGCATTGCTGCTGGTGCTGTTGTTGCCGTACCGGCCAAGGCTGGCCTTGATCCTGGCGGGCATTGGTCTGCTCGCCAGTCCTGTCGCAGCCTTCGCCACCCTCTGAGCCCGCCCATGATGATCAGCACGCCACCCGAATCCCAGGACAGCCAGCACGCTGACGCGGCAGGTGGGCGTGCGCATTTCCTGCAGGTGTTTTTGTCCCAGCGTTCACAGATGGAAGCCTTGGTGAGTCGCCGCGTGGGGTGTCGCGCCACGGCGGCCGACCTGGTGCAGGACCTATTCCTGCGTTTCTGGCGCCGGCCGTTGGTGCAGGTCGAGGAGCTCAGCACCTACCTGCTGCGCTGCGCCGGCAATATCGCCATCGACCACCTGCGCAGTGAAGGTGCACGGGTACGCAGCAATGAAGGCTGGCTGCCCGAACAGCAAGACAACCAAGGTTCCGAACCCCAGGCAGCATTGGAAGCCGGCAATGACCTGCGCCACGTCGAAGCCGCCTTGCGCAGCCTGCCCGAGCGCACGCGCCAGATTTTCCTGCTCAACCGCATTCACGGTCGCAAGTACGCGGAAATCGCCAAGGTCATGGGCCTGTCCCAAAGTGCCGTGGAAAAACATATGATGCGTGCCCTTGAAGCCTGCAAAGCCAGCCTTCGCGAACCATCGCCCCCACGCACGCCAGGGAAAGCACCGTGAACGCCACCCCCACGCCCGCCCAGGAACAAGCCGCACTGGCCTGGCTGAGCCTATTGCATGATCAGCCCAGCAGTGGCGACCAGGCCACTTTCAGTCAGTGGTTGCGGGCTGATCCGGCGCACGTTGAGGCCTATTCCCAGGCCCAGGTGCTCTGGGAATTGAGCGAAGTGCCGGCACGCCAGCTCGCGGATGAAGAGGCGTTGGCGTTGCAGGGCTACCTCAATGCGATGACCACCTCGAAGCGTTCACGGGTGGTGCGTTGGTCCGGCGCCTTGGCGATGGCTGCGTGCCTATTGCTAATGGTATCCATGGGAGCCGGCTGGCAGCCGTCACGCTGGATCGATGATCTCGGTGCCGACTACGTGACGGCGCCGGGTGAAGTCAAAACCGTCACGCTGGCCGATCAATCCCAGGTGACCCTCGATGCCGACAGCGCCATTGCCGTGGACTTCAGCCATGGCGAGCGGCACATCCAGTTGCGTCGAGGTGCCGGTTTTTTTAGCGTGACCCACACCGGGCAATCCTTTGTGGTGGAGGCGGGCAGCGGTGAGGCGCGGGTGCTGGGCACGCAATTCGAAGTGCGCCTGCAACCGGCAGGCGCTCAGGTGACGGTGTTGTCCGGGCGGGTGGGCGTGACGCCGTCCAAACAGGGCCAGCAGCAAATTCTTACAGCTGGTCAGCAAGTGGCCTACGCCGAGGGGGTTGCGGACCCTCTGCACGCGGTAGACAGTGAATCGCGCCTGGCCTGGCGCGACGGTTGGCTCAACTACTACAAGGCGCCGTTGGCGGACGTGGTCAAGGACCTGGGTCGCTACTACCCCGGCCGCATCCTGTTGCTCAACGAAGAGATGGGCGCCAAGCGCGTCAGCGGGAGCTTCCCGAGCAAGGACCCGCAAGCCGTGTTGAATGCGTTGCAGGCCGTGCTCGGCTTTGAGCAGCACACATTATTGGGGCGGATGATCGTGGTGCGCTGATTTACTTCAGCGCCGCCATGATTTTTTCTGGGTTGTAATCGCGAATCAGCGTGCCGTTCACATCCACAAACGGAATCCCTCCGCCCCCCAGCGCCTCATACGCCTTGCGCGCCTGGGCGTCTTTCTCGATGTCGAACGCCTGGTAGGGTATGCCTTTCTGGTCCAGGAACCGGCGGATCTGCTTGCAGTAACCACACCACTCGGTCGAGTAGAGCACCACACGCGCTGAAGCACGTACGTGCTCCGGCGCCACTTGTGAAGGGTTGAACACCCGTTCGATCTTGCCCCAGTTCTGGATCACCACCACGACCAGCAACACCAGCAGGACTTTTTTAAAGACCCCGCCGAGCATCAGTTGCGGCGCTTGAGCTGGTCAGTCAGTTGGGTCGGCAGGCCCTTGATGATCAAGGTGCCGGCGGCTTCGTCGTATTCGATCTTGTCGCCCAGCAGGTGCGCTTCAAAGCTGATGGACAAACCCTCGGCGCGGCCGGTAAAACGGCGGAACTGGTTGAGCGTGCGTTTATCCGCCGGGATCTCCGGCGACAGGCCATAGTCCTTGTTGCGGATATGGTCATAGAACGCCTTAGGCCGATCTTCATCGATCAACCCTGACAATTCTTCCAGCCCCATCGGTTCACCGAGCTTGGCCTGGCTGCTGGCGTAGTCCACCAGCGTCTTGGTTTTCTCGCGGGCGGACTCGTCCGGCAGGTCTTCGCTTTCGACGAAGTCACTGAACGCCTTGAGCAGGGTGCGGGTCTCGCCCGGGCCGTCGACGCCTTCCTGGCAGCCGATGAAGTCGCGGAAATACTCTGAGACCTTCTTGCCGTTCTTGCCCTTGATAAAGGAAATGTACTGCTTGGACTGCTTGTTGTTCTGCCACTCGGACACGTTTATACGTGCCGCCAGGTGCAATTGGCCGAGGTCGAGGTGGCGCGAGGGGGTCACGTCCAGCTCGTCGGTCACCGCCACGCCTTCGCTGTGGTGCAGCAGGGCTATGGCCAGGTAGTCGGTCATGCCCTGTTGATAGTGGGCAAACAGCACATGGCCGCCAGTGGAGAGGTTGGATTCCTCCATCAGCTTCTGCAGATGCTCGACCGCCGTGCGGCTGAAGGTGGTGAAGTCCTGTCCACCGTCAAAGTATTCCTTCAACCAGCCGCTGAACGGGTGCGCGCCGGACTCGGCATGGAAGAAGCCCCAGGCCTTGCCTTGCTTGGCGTTATAGCTCTCGTTGAGGTCGGCAAGCATGTTCTCGATGGCGGCCGATTCGGCAAGCTCGGAATCGCGGGCGTGAAGAACTGCAGGTGTGCCGTCGGGTTTTTTGTCGATCAAGTGGACGATGCAATGACGGATCGGCATAGGCTTCTCGGCTGGTTGAGCGGGGAGCGGTGGGCCTCCCCGAAAAGTCGCCAAGTGTACCGCACCATTGGCCGAGACGGGCTTCGAAGGGTGTTTTGGGCACCCTCCGACGGGCTATATGCCTTTTTTTCACGGTTTAGAGCGATAAAGCTGACCAAATGGGTAGGTAGAAGCGGATATTTCCCCGTCTCTGTGCTAGTTTTGCCCCGTCTTACGCCAAGTCTCGGCGATAAGCGTGCATTCAGCATCTGTCAGGTCGAACCAATCCCCGTTTCAAGCATCTATAACCCCGATCTCCGTGGTTATAGCCGGGGGTGCCAGGCCTTGACGGTCGGGCTCGACGGCTGACACTGCACTCTGCAATCCATATGAATTTGATAGGGAAGGAACACCACAATGGCTATTACTAAAGACCAACTGATCGCTGACCTGGCTGAAGCAGTAGACGCACCTAAAACCACCGTGCGCGCTCTGCTGGACCAACTGAGCCAAGTTGTTGCTGACCAGCTGGAAAACGGCGGCGAAATCACTCTGCCAGGCGTTGGCAAACTGAAAGTGACCGAGCGTCCTGCCCGTACTGGCCGTAACCCTTCGACTGGCGCCGCCATCGAAATCGCTGCCAAGAAAGTTATCAAGCTGGTTGTGGCCAAAGGCCTGACCGACGCTGTTAACAAGTAAGACGCAGCAAAAAAAACCGTGCTCCGGAGCGATCCGGGCACGGTTTTTTGTTGCCTGCGATTTATCAGTCGCGAACCCAGCGCTGGCGCCAGATCTGTTGCTCGTTCTTGGTCTGGAAAGTCCACGCCACAAACCGGCTCTGCTTCTGGCCCTGGGACATTTCCACGACTTGGCTCTCCAGCACGCCGGCCTTTTTCAGGGCCGTCTCGATCGCGGGCAAGTTCGACGCTTTCGACACCAGGGTGCTGAACCACAGCACCTTATGGGCAAAGTGCGCACTTTCGGCAATCAGTTGCGTCACAAAACGCGCTTCACCACCTTCACACCACAACTCGGCCGATTGGCCGCCGAAGTTCAGCACCGGCAACTTGCGCTTTGGGTCCGCCTTGCCGAGGGCGCGCCACTTGCGTTCGCTGCCCTTGGTGGCTTCATCCATGGACGCATGGAACGGCGGGTTGCACATGGTCAGGTCAAAACGCTCGCCCGGCTCCAGCAGGCCCAGCAGGATCTGCTTGGGATTGCTCTGCTGGCGCAGCTGGATGACCTTGCTCAGGTCATTGGACTGCACGATGGCCTTGGCTGCGGCCACGGCGATAGGGTCGACTTCCGAGCCCAGGAAGTTCCAGCGGTATTCCATGTAGCCAATCAGCGGGTAGACGCAGTTGGCGCCCATGCCGATGTCCAGCACCTTGACGATAGAGCCGCGCGGGATCTTGCCGTCGTTGGTGCTGGCCAGCAGGTCGGCCAGGAAGTGCACGTAGTCCGCACGCCCCGGCACCGGTGGGCACAGGTAGTCGGCCGGAATGTCCCAGTGCTGGATGCCATAGAAGGCTTTCAGCAGCGCTCGGTTGAACACCCGCACCGCATCCGGGCTGGCAAAGTCGATACTTTCCTTGCCGTACGGGTTGATGATCACGAATTTCGCCAGTTCCGGCGTGGTCTTGATCAGCGCCGGGAAGTCGTAGCGGCCTGTGTGGCGGTTGCGCGGATGCAGGGTGGCCTCTTTGCGCGGCACAACGGGCTTGGCCGTGGCTGCGGTTTTAGGCTTCTTGCGCGGAGGTTTTGGCGTGCTGGGGGCGGTCATGATGATTCTGGTGTTGGCTCAAAGTGATGGGCATTGTCACACATTCCCGAGGACAACTCGGTCAAATGTGGGAGGGGGCTTGCCCCCGATGGCAGGGTGTCAGTCACTTATCTGGTAACTGACCCTCCGCCATCGGGGGCAAGCCCCCTCCCACATTGGCCGCGTGTGCAGGCGTTTCAAACAAAAAAAGAGACCCGAAGGTCTCTTTTTTCACACGGTTCACACCTTACAGGCTGGAGATCCGCGCATGTTGCTCCGCCAGCTTGCCCAGGGCCTGTTCAGCCTCGGCCAGCTTGGCGCGTTCTTTCTCGATCACTTCAGCCGGTGCCTTGTCGACGAAGGCCGCGTTGGACAGCTTGCCGCCCACGCGTTGCACTTCGCCTTGCAGGCGGCCGATTTCCTTGTCGAGACGAGCCAGTTCGGCAGCCTTGTCGATCAGGCCTGCCATTGGCACCAGCACTTCCATCTCGCCGACCAGTGCGGTCGCGGACAGTGGTGCTTCTTCGCCGGCCGCCAATACGGTGATCGACTCCAGCTTCGCCAGCTTCTTGAGCAGCGCATCGTTTTCGGTGAGACGACGCAGGTCTTCGGCACTGGCATTCTTCACAAACACCGCCAATGGCTTGCCCGGCCCGATGTTCATCTCGGCACGGATGTTACGCGTGCCCATCATCAGGGTCTTGAGCCATTCGATATCGCTTTCGGCTGCCTCATCGATGCGCGCTTCGTTGGCCACCGGCCAAGGTTGCAGCATGATGGTCTTGCCTTCGATACCGGCCAGCGGCGCCAGGCGCTGCCAGATTTCTTCGGTGATGAACGGCATGAACGGGTGCGCCAGACGCAACGCCACTTCCAGCACGCGAACCAGGGTGCGACGGGTGCCGCGCTGGCGTTCGACCGGCGCGTTTTCGTCCCACAGCACCGGCTTGGACAGTTCCAGGTACCAGTCGCAATACTGGTTCCAGATGAACTCGTACAAGGCCTGTGCGGCCAGGTCGAAACGGAACTGGTCGAGCTGGCGGGTCACTTCGGCTTCGGTGCGCTGAAGCTGCGAAATGATCCAGCGGTCGGCCAGGCTCAGCTCATAGGCTTCACCGTTCTGGCCGCAGTCTTCGCCTTTATCCAGCACGTAGCGCGCGGCGTTCCAGATCTTGTTGCAGAAGTTGCGATAGCCTTCGACGCGGCCCATGTCGAACTTGATGTCGCGACCGGTGGAGGCCAGCGAGCAGAAGGTGAAGCGCAGGGCGTCGGTGCCATAGCTGGCAATACCATCGGCGAACTCGTCGCGGGTCTGCTTCTCGATCTTCTTCGCCAGTTTCGGCTGCATCAGGCCCGAGGTGCGTTTCTGCACCAGGGTTTCCAGGTCGATGCCGTCGATGATGTCCAGCGGGTCCAGGACGTTGCCCTTGGACTTGGACATCTTCTGGCCCTGGCCATCACGCACCAGGCCGTGCACGTACACGGTCTTGAACGGTACCTGCGGCGTGCCGTCCTCGTTCTTCACCAGGTGCATGGTCAGCATGATCATCCGGGCAACCCAGAAGAAAATGATGTCGAAACCAGTGACCAGCACGTCGGTGGAGTGGAATTTCTTGAGGAATTCGGTCTGCTGCGGCCAGCCCAGGGTGGAGAAGGTCCACAGGCCCGAGCTGAACCAGGTGTCCAGTACGTCGTTGTCCTGTTGCAGCGCGATGTCGGCACCGAGGTTGTGCTTGGCACGCACTTCGGCTTCGTCGCGGCCTACATAGACCTTGCCCGACTCGTCGTACCAGGCCGGAATGCGGTGACCCCACCATAGCTGACGGCTGATGCACCAATCCTGGATGTCGCGCATCCACGAGAAGTACATGTTTTCGTACTGTTTCGGCACGAACTGGATGCGGCCATCTTCCACGGCGGCGATGGCAGGTTCTGCCAAAGGCTTGGTGGACACGTACCACTGGTCGGTCAGCCACGGCTCGATCACGGTGCCGGAACGGTCGCCCTTCGGCACTTTCAGGCCGTGGTCGTCAACGCTCACTAGTAAACCGGCAGCATCGAAGGCGGCGACGATCTGCTTGCGCGCTTCGAAGCGGTCGAGACCGGCGTATTCAGCCGGGATCTTGCCGTCGATGCTCTCGTTCAGCGTGCCGTCCAGGTTGAACACCTGGCAGGCCGGCAGTACGGCGGCGTTTTTGTCGAAGATGTTCAGCAGCGGCAGGTTGTGGCGCTTGCCGACTTCGTAGTCGTTGAAATCGTGGGCCGGGGTGATCTTCACGCAGCCGGTGCCGAATTCAGGGTCGCAGTAGTCGTCCGCGATGATCGGGATGCGACGGCCGACCAATGGAAGTTCAACGAACTTGCCGATCAGCGCCTGGTAGCGTTCGTCGTTCGGGTTAACCGCGACGGCGGCGTCGCCGAGCATGGTTTCCGGACGAGTGGTGGCGACGATCAGGTAGTCGTTGCCTTCAGCAGTCTTGGCGCCGTCGGCCAGCGGGTACTTGAGGTTCCACAGGAAGCCTTTCTCGTCGTGGTTTTCCACTTCGAGGTCGGAAATCGCCGTGTGCAACTTGGTGTCCCAGTTGACCAGGCGCTTGCCGCGGTAGATCAGGCCGTCTTCATGCAGGCGCACGAAGGCTTCTTTCACGGCTTCCGACAGGCCGTCGTCCATGGTGAAGCGCTCGCGGCTCCAGTCGACGGACGAACCGAGGCGACGGATCTGACGGCTGATATTGCCGCCGGACTGGTCTTTCCATTCCCAGATCTTTTCCAGGAATTTCTCGCGACCCAGGTCGTGACGGTTCTGGCCGGTGGCTTCGAGTTGGCGTTCCACCAGCATTTGCGTGGCGATACCGGCGTGGTCGGTGCCCGGTTGCCACAGGGTGTTGCGGCCCTGCATGCGGCGGAAACGGATCAACGCATCCATGATCGCATTGTTGAAGCCATGGCCCATGTGCAGGCTGCCAGTGACGTTCGGTGGCGGAATCATGATGGTGTAGGAATCGCCCGCGCCTTGCGGGGCGAAATAATTCTCGGATTCCCAGGTGTTGTACCAGGAAGTTTCGATGGCGTGCGGCTGGTAGGTCTTATCCATGCGCGGCGGGACCCTAGTTGGCATTTATTCAGGAAAGCCGGCAAGTATAACGGGGGATAGGGGAGAGGGCGAGGTGAAGACGGGCTTAAGGCTGATGCAGGACTAATAATGTGGGAGCTGGCTTGCCTGCGATGGCGATGTCCCAGCCACTGAAGATGTTGACTGAGAAACCGCTATCGCAGGCAAGCCAGCTCCCACAGGAGATCACTGTCCGTCTCAGGACTGATACTGGCTGAGCAACCGCTCCATCCGTGCATCCAGCCGACGCTTGATCTCGGTCTCGATATGCGGGGCAAAATCGTCGATCACGTCCTGCATGATCAACTGCGCAGCGGCACGCAGTTCGTTGTCCAGGTGCAGCAACAGGGCGTCGGGACTTTTTTCGACAGCGGCAGGCGCGGCGGCCTCGACCACCGGTGCCGGCGCGACGGGCTTGCCGCCGACCATGTCGAACAACAGCGGAATCTGTACCTCGCCCTCGACCGTCTCGGTCAACAGCGGTGGTTGCAAGTCATCATCACCGAGCAACTGACGGATCGACTCCAGGTCGTCCAGCAGGTGGTCGTCTTTTTTTATAGGGTTGGGATCGTCCATCATGTGCTCAAAGTCGTTGTAGCCGGTGATCTTGCAGAGGATAGCCCTGTTCGCGGTAGAAACGGAAACTCTCACGCGCGGCCTGACGAATAGCTGGATCCTCCACCACCACTTCCGCCACACGGGCGAATGCCTTGGCGAAAGGCGGCACTTTCAGGTCCAGGTTGACCAGCAGGTCTTGGTGATCGCCGCAACTGTCCCCTAAACCCAGGACAACCAGGCCTTCGGGTTCGGACTCGGCAGGGCCGTGAGGCACAAAGCTTTCGCCCTTGAAGCGCCACAGGCGAGCATCCAGCTCATCGCGTTGGGCGGCATCGCTGCAATGCAGGTAGATGCGGTGGCCCATGCGCCAGGCTTTTTCGGTGAGTTTGCAGGCAAAGTCCAGGCGCGCGAGCGGGTCGGCGCTGGGCAATATATAGAAGTCGACTTGGGTCATTGCGGTTCCTGAGGCCGGGGGGGAGACAATCACCACCCCGGCGTCTTCAGTTTCAGGCCTTGGCGCGATCCAGCAGGTACTGGGTCAGCAGGGGAACCGGACGGCCGGTTGCGCCCTTGTCCTTGCCGCCGCTGGTCCAGGCCGTGCCGGCGATGTCCAGGTGCGCCCAGTTGAAGTTCTTGGCAAAGCGCGACAGGAAGCAAGCCGCGGTGATGGTGCCGGCTTTCGGACCGCCGATGTTGGCGATGTCGGCGAATGGGCTGTCCAGCTGTTCCTGATACTCATCGAACAGCGGCAGTTGCCAGGCGCGGTCGTCGGCGGCTTTGCCGGCGCTGAGCAGTTGCTCGATCAACTCATCGCTGTTGCCCAGCAGGCCCGAGGTGTGCGAACCCAGAGCGACGATGCAGGCACCGGTCAGGGTGGCGATATCGATCACGGCCTGTGGCTTGAAGCGTTCGGCGTAGGTCAGGGCATCGCACAGCACCAGGCGGCCTTCGGCGTCGGTGTTGAGGATTTCGACGGTCTGGCCACTCAGGGTGGTGACGATGTCGCCCGGACGGGTCGCGCCGCCGCTCGGCATGTTCTCGGCGCAGGCCAGGATGCACACCAGGTTGATCGGCAGCTTGAGTTCCAGCACGGCACGCAGGGTGCCGAACACGCTGGCGGCGCCGCCCATGTCGTACTTCATCTCGTCCATGCCCAGGCCCGGCTTGAGGCTGATGCCGCCGGTGTCAAAGGTGATGCCTTTGCCAACCAGGGCGTAAGGCTTCTCGGACTTCTTGCCGCCGTTGTATTGCATCACGATCAGGCGTGGCGGCTGGTCGCTGCCCTGGCCCACGGCATAGAACGAGCCCATGCCCAGTTCCTTGATCTTCTTCTCGTCCAGCACTTCGACTTTCAGGCCCTTGAACTCTTTGCCCAGCGCTTTGGCTTGTTCGCCCAGGAAAGTCGGGTGGCAGATGTTCGGCGGCAGGTTGCCCAGATCGCGGGTAAACGACATGCCGTTGGCGATGGCGGTCGCGTGGGTTACGGCGCGCTCAACTTCAGCCTGGGCGGCCTTGATGGTCAGCAGGGTGATTTTCTTCAGGGCGCGGGGTTCGGCCTTGGTGCTCTTGAACTGGTCGAAAATGTAGCCGCCGTCCACCAGGCTCTCGGCCAGCAGGCGGGTCTTGCCGTAGCTGTCACGGCCTTTGACCACGACTTCATCGAGTGCCAGCGTGGCGTCAGTGCCGCCCAGGCCCTTGAGGATGGTGAGGATGCCGCTGATGATTTTGCGGAACGGACGGTCGCCCAGTTCAACGTCCTTGCCCACGCCCACCAGCAATACGCGGTCGGCTTTCAGGTTGGGCAGGCTCTGCAGCAGCAGGCTCTGGCCGACTTTGCCGGCCAGGTCGCCGCGCTTGAGCACTGCGCTGATGGCGCCGCCGCTGAGTTCGTCGAGTTGCTTGGCGGCAACGCCGAGCTTGCGGCCTTCGCCGATGGCGACCACGAGGGTGGCGGTTTTCAACGTTTCGGGGCTAACGCTTTTTACAACCAGTTCCATTTTCGGGTCCCTTATAAAGGTCGGTTAGCCAGGAGTCTGTACTCCGGCTTTAATACCAGGCAGCTGTGTAAACCGCCGGCGACAAAGGCCGCAGTTTGAACCTCGCCGGCGGAGGCTGACAACCCTTGTCACCCGCTTTGTGCATGCGCATGAGGTTGCGCAGTGACAGGCGCGGTCAATCACAGGATAATGCGCCATCTTTTTAGCCGGCCCGTGCAAACGGGCTGACTCGGTATGCTTGCTTGTTTGGCCGCCTTAGCCTGACAACCCTGGAGTGTCTGGTTTGATCGTCTTCCGTTATCTGTCCCGCGAAGTCCTGTTGACCCTGAGTGCCGTGAGTGCGGTATTGCTGGTCATCATCATGAGTGGTCGTTTCGTCAAATACCTGGCCCAGGCTGCCTCAGGCGCCCTGGATCCGGGCTCGCTGTTCCTGATCATGGGCTTTCGTCTGCCGGGCTTCCTGCAGCTGATCCTGCCGCTCGGCCTGTTCCTCGGGATCCTGCTGGCCTACGGCCGCCTTTATCTCGAAAGCGAAATGACCGTGCTCTCGGCCACCGGCATGAGCCAACAGCGCCTGCTGGGCATGACCATGATCCCGGCCGCCGGCGTTGCGCTGATCGTGGCCTGGCTGAGCCTGAGCCTGGCCCCCCAGGGCGCCATGCAGTTCCAACTGGTACTGAATAAACAGGACGCGATGACCGAGTTCGACACCCTCGAACCCGGCCGCTTCCAGGCGCTCAATGACGGTTCGCGGGTGACCTACACCGAAACCCTGACCGATGACCGTGCCAACCTGGGCGGCGTGTTCATCTCCGAGAAGCGTCTGGGCCAGGACAAGAAGGACCGTGGCATTTCCGTGCTGGTGGCCGATTCCGGTCGCCAGGAAGTGCGTCCTGACGGCAGCCGCTACCTGATCCTGGAAAATGGCTATCGCTACGATGGCAGCCCGGGCATGGCCGATTACCGTGCGATCAAGTACGACACCTACGGCGTGATGCTGGCCCGTCCGGATATCAGCGACGAAGTCACCGACCGCGACGCCATCCCGACCACCGAGCTGTTCGGCAGCAAGGAACTGCGCTCGATTGCCGAGCTGCAGTGGCGGATTTCCCTGCCGTTGCTGGTGTTCATCGTGACCTTGATGGCGGTGCCGCTGTCGCGCGTCAACCCGCGTCAGGGCCGCTTCCTCAAACTGTTGCCGGCGATTCTGCTGTACATGGCTTACCTCACCATCCTGATTTCCGCCCGTGGCTCCCTGGAGAAAGGCAAGCTGTCGCCGACTCTCGGCCTGTGGTGGGTGCACGGGATCTTCCTGGTGATTGGCCTGGGCCTGCTCTATTGGGAACCGATCCGTTTGAAAATGATGAGCCGTCGTGGCCAGAAGGAGTTGGCTCGTGGCTAAGCTCGATCGCTACATTGGTAGCAGCGTACTGATCGCCATCCTGGCGGTATTGGGCATCATCCTCGGTCTGGCCTCGTTGTTTGCCTTCATCGATGAAGTCGGCAACGTCAGCGATACCTACACCGTGTGGGACGTGCTGAGCTACGTGGCCCTTACCGCGCCGCGTCGCCTCTACGACATGATGCCGATGGCCGCGCTGATCGGCTGCCTGATCGGCCTGGGCAGCCTGGCCAGCAACAGCGAACTGACCATCATGCGCGCTGCTGGCGTGTCCATTGGTCGAATCGTCTGGGCGGTCATGAAACCCATGCTGCTGCTGATGGCGTGCAGCGTGCTGATCGGCGAATACGTCGCGCCGCCGGCCGAAACCACGGCCCAGGCCAATCGCGCCCTGGCCCAGGGTTCAGGCGATGCACAAAGCTCCAAGCACGGCCTGTGGCACCGCCAGGGCGAAGAATTCATTCATATCAACGCCGTGCAGCCGGGTGGCCTGTTGATTGGTGTCACGCGCTATACGTTCGACAAAGAGCGTCACCTTTTGGAGTCAAGCTTCGCCAAACGTGCGCAATACGGTAGCGAAAAGTGGCAACTCAGCGACGTTACCACGACTTACTTCCGTAACATCGGCCAGGGTACCAAGGCCAGCACCGAAGTGATCAACGTGCCGAGCCAGGAGTGGGATATTGCCCTCAAGCCGGAACTGTTGAATACCGTGGTGATGATCCCGGAAAGCCTGCCGATCTCCGGGTTGTGGGGTTACATCCACTACCTGAAGGACCAGGGCCTGAACAATGGCCGCTACTGGCTGGCATTTTGGGTCAAGGTGTTGCAACCGGTGGTGACTGCCGCGTTGGTGCTGATGGCAATTTCCTTCATCTTTGGCCCGTTGCGTTCCGTGACCTTGGGGCAGCGCGTATTCACGGGCGTGCTGGTGGGCTTCACCTTCCGCATTGCCCAGGACCTGCTCGGCCCGTCGAGCCTGGTGTTTGGCTTCTCGCCGCTGTTTGCGGTGCTGGTGCCCACGGCCATCTGCGCCTTGGCCGGTTTCTGGCTGTTGCGCCGGGCCGGTTGATTCCGCGCTTATGAACAAAAAATGCCCCGGTCGAGAGATCGGGGCATTTTTGTTCTGGTCAGCAAAGATGACGTCTGGCCTGAGCATCAGGTACAATTCCCGGCTATTTTTCAGCGGGCAATCTGCCTGCAGCCTTTTTGAGTGTTGATCCGTGAGTGATTTGAGTCATATCCGCAATTTCTCCATCATCGCCCACATTGACCATGGTAAGTCGACGCTGGCCGATCGATTCATCCAGATGTGCGGCGGCCTTGCCGAGCGTGAAATGGAAGCCCAGGTACTGGACTCCATGGACCTCGAACGCGAGCGCGGGATCACCATCAAGGCCCACAGCGTTACGCTGTATTACAAAGCCAAAGACGGCATCACCTACCAGCTGAACTTCATTGACACCCCAGGCCACGTCGACTTCACCTACGAAGTCAGCCGGTCCCTGGCGGCCTGTGAAGGTGCCTTGCTGGTGGTTGACGCAGGGCAGGGTGTGGAAGCGCAGTCGGTTGCCAACTGCTACACCGCGATCGAGCAGGGCCTGGAAGTCATGCCCGTGCTGAACAAGATCGACCTGCCTCAGGCCGAGCCTGAGCGCGTCAAGGAAGAGATCGAGAAGATCATCGGCATCGACGCCACCGACGCCGTCACCTGCAGCGCCAAGACCGGCCTGGGTGTCGACGAAGTGCTCGAACGTCTGGTGCAGACCATTCCAGCCCCGACCGGCAACTACGAAGATCCGCTGCAAGCGTTGATCATCGACTCCTGGTTCGACAACTACCTGGGCGTTGTCTCCCTGGTACGCGTGCGCCACGGCCGTGTGAAGAAGGGCGACAAGATCCTGGTCAAATCCACCGGCAAGATCCACCTGGTGGACAGCGTCGGTGTCTTCAACCCCAAGCACACCGCGACCGTTGATCTGAAAGCCGGTGAAGTAGGTTTCATCATCGCCGGTATCAAGGACATCCACGGCGCGCCGGTGGGTGACACCCTGACCCTGAGCTCCACGCCGGATGTCGACGTGCTGCCAGGCTTCAAGCGCATCCAGCCGCAGGTCTATGCGGGTCTGTTCCCGGTCAGCTCCGATGACTTCGAAGACTTCCGCGAGGCCCTGCAAAAGCTAACCCTCAACGACTCGTCGTTGCAGTACACCCCGGAAAGCTCCGACGCCCTAGGCTTCGGCTTCCGCTGTGGCTTCCTGGGCATGCTGCACATGGAAATCATCCAGGAGCGCCTCGAACGCGAGTACGACCTGGACCTGATCACCACCGCGCCAACGGTTATTTTTGAGTTGTTGCTGAAAACCGGTGAAACGATTTACGTCGACAACCCGTCCAAGCTCCCGGATCTCTCGGCGATCGAAGACATGCGCGAGCCTATCGTGCGGGCCAATATCCTGGTTCCGCAGGAGCACTTGGGCAACGTTATTACCCTGTGTATTGAAAAGCGTGGCGTGCAGCGCGACATGCTGTTCCTCGGCACCCAGGTCCAAGTGACCTACGACATGCCGATGAACGAAGTGGTATTGGACTTCTTCGACCGCCTCAAATCCACCAGCCGCGGCTATGCTTCGCTGGATTACCATTTCGATCGTTACCAATCGGCTAATCTGGTGAAACTGGATGTGCTGATCAACGGCGACAAGGTCGATGCCCTGGCACTGATCGTGCACAAGGACAACGCGCACTACAAAGGTCGCCAGTTGACCGAGAAGATGAAAGAACTGATTCCGCGCCAGATGTTCGACGTCGCGATCCAGGCCGCCATTGGCGGGCAGATCATTGCGCGGACCTCCGTCAAGGCACTCAGAAAGAACGTACTGGCCAAATGCTACGGCGGTGACGTAAGCCGTAAGCGCAAGCTGCTTGAGAAGCAAAAGGCCGGTAAAAAACGCATGAAGCAAGTAGGTAACGTGGAAGTTCCACAAGAAGCCTTCCTTGCGGTGCTCAGGTTGGATAGTTAGGTCCTATGTCGCTAAATTTCCCGCTGTTGCTGGTCATCGCCGTTGCCGTTTGCGGTCTCTTGGCGTTGCTCGATCTGGTGTTCTTCGCCCCGCGTCGGCGGGCGGCTATCGCGTCCTATCAGGGCAGCGTCAGCCAGCCCGATGGCGTGGTGATCGAGAAGCTGAACAAAGAGCCTTTGCTGGTTGAATACGGCAAGTCGTTCTTCCCGGTGTTGTTCATCGTGCTGGTGCTGCGTTCGTTCCTGGTGGAGCCGTTTCAGATCCCCTCGGGGTCGATGAAACCTACCCTGGACGTGGGCGACTTCATCCTGGTGAACAAGTTTTCCTACGGGATCCGCCTGCCGGTGATCGACAAGAAGGTCATCGAAGTCGGTGATCCGCAGCGCGGCGACGTGATGGTGTTTCGCTACCCGAGCGACCCGAACGTCAACTACATCAAGCGCGTGGTCGGCCTGCCGGGCGACGTGATCCGCTACACCAGCGACAAGCGCCTGCTTATCAACGGTGAGTCGGTGGCCGAGAAACTGATCGGCTCCGAACCGAACAGCCTGGGCAGCGCCGAGCTGTACCAGGAAAAACTCGGTACGGTAGAGCACGAAATCCGCAAGGAAATGAGCCGCTACCGTGCCCAGCCTGACGGCCAGTGGACAGTGCCGGCCGGGCACTACTTCATGATGGGCGACAACCGCGACAACTCCAATGACAGCCGGTACTGGGATGACCCCAACATTCCCAAGGACCTGCTGGGCATGGTTCCCGACCAGAATATCGTCGGCAAGGCCTTCGCGGTCTGGATGAGCTGGCCGGAACCCAAACTCAGCCACTTGCCGAACTTCTCGCGGGTCGGGCTGATCAAGTAATACAGGCGGCGCTGTGAACACAGCGCCGAATGCTTTTCTGGGGTGGGGACAAATCTGTCCTGCCTCATGCTGCACCAACCAGGATTTGAATTTGAACACTGCGTCAATCGTCGATGGCCGCCGGTGCCACCAAACAGATATGGGTAAACCGTGAGCGTTTCTCTAAGTCGTCTCGAGCGCCAGCTCGGCTACACCTTCAAGGACCAGGAACTGATGGTCCTTGCCCTCACACACCGCAGCTTTGCAGGGCGCAATAACGAGCGCCTGGAATTCCTCGGTGATGCCATCCTCAATTTCGTCGCCGGTGAAGCTCTGTTCGAGCGCTTCCCCCAAGCCCGTGAAGGCCAGTTGTCGCGCTTGCGCGCCCGCCTGGTGAAAGGCGAGACCCTGGCCGTGCTGGCCCGTGGTTTCGGCTTGGGTGAGTACCTGCGCCTGGGCTCCGGTGAACTGAAGAGTGGTGGTTTCCGCCGTGAATCGATCCTGGCTGACGCCCTCGAAGCGCTGATCGGTGCCATCTACCTCGATGCAGGCATGGAAGCGGCCAAGGAGCGCGTCACCGCGTGGCTGACCTCCGAGATCGAAAGCCTCACGCTGGTCGACACCAACAAAGACCCCAAGACCCGCCTGCAGGAATTCCTGCAGTCCCGCGGTTGCGAACTGCCACGCTACGAAGTGGTGGATATCCAGGGTGAGCCGCATTGCCGCGTGTTCTTCGTGGAATGTGAAATCACCTTACTGAACGAAAAAAGCCGAGGTCAGGGTGTGAGCCGTCGTATTGCCGAACAGGTAGCGGCCGCTGCAGCACTGATTGCCCTGGGCGTGGAGAATGGCCATGACTGATTCAACCGCAACACGCTGTGGCTATGTTGCCATCGTCGGCCGCCCGAACGTGGGCAAGTCCACGCTGCTCAACCACATCCTCGGCCAGAAGCTCGCGATCACCTCGCGCAAGCCGCAGACCACCCGCCACAACATGCTGGGCATCAAGACCGAAGGTAACGTGCAAGCGGTCTACGTCGACACCCCAGGCATGCACAAAGGTGGCGAGAAAGCCCTGAACCGCTACATGAACAAGACCGCTTCGGCGGCGTTGAAAGACGTCGACGTGGTGATCTTCGTGGTCGACCGCACCAAGTGGACCGACGAAGACCAGATGGTCCTGGAGCGTGTGCAGTACGTCACCGGCCCGCTGATCGTCGCGCTGAACAAGACCGACCGTATCGAAGACAAAGCCGAATTGATGCCGCACCTGAGCTGGCTGCAGGAACAACTGCCGAACGCGCAGATCATCCCGATCTCGGCCCAGCATGGTCACAACCTGGAGGCGCTGGAGCGTGTGATCGCCGAGCACCTGCCGGAGAACGAGCATTTCTTCCCGGAAGACCAGATCACCGACCGCAGCAGCCGCTTCCTCGCCGCCGAACTGGTGCGTGAGAAAATCATGCGCCAGATGGGCGCCGAGCTGCCGTACCAGATCACCGTTGAGATCGAAGAGTTCAAGCAGCAGGGCAAGACCTTGCACATCCATGCGCTGATCCTCGTTGAACGTGACGGCCAGAAGAAAATCATCATTGGCGACAAGGGCGAGCGCATCAAGCGCATCGGCACCGAAGCGCGCAAGGACATGGAATTGCTGTTCGACTCCAAGATCATGCTCAACCTGTGGGTGAAGGTTAAAGGCGGCTGGTCCGATGATGAGCGTGCACTGCGCTCCCTGGGCTACGGCGACCTGTAAGGTCCTGAATACACCGCAGGGCTGAAATGTGGGAGGGGGCTTGCCCCCGATAGCGGTGGGTCAGTTGAAAAACAAGTGACTGACACACCGCCATCGGGGGCAAGCCCCCTCCCACATTAGGTTTGTGTAGTTTTCAACAGTGCATTCCAGCAGTGAGCAGCCATGTCCCAATCCCCACCCCCCAGCCAACTCGCTTACGTCCTGCACAGCCGCGCCTACCGCGAGACCAGCGCTCTGGTGGACTTCCTCACGCCCCAAGGTCGCTTGCGCGCTGTCTTGCGCAGTGCGCGGGGCAAGGCGGGCACGTTGGCGCGGCCCTTCGTGGCCCTGGATGTGGAGTTTCGCGGCAAGGGCGAGCTGAAAAATGTCGGTCGCATGGAAAGCGTCGGCACTTCTGCCTGGCTCAATGGCGAGGCGCTGTTCAGCGGTCTCTACCTCAATGAACTGTTGATCCGCTTGCTCCCTGCCGAAGACCCCCATCCGGCAGTCTTCGATCACTATGCCGCCACACTGTTGGCCCTGGCCGAAGGTCGTCCCTTGGAGCCGCTGCTGCGCGCCTTCGAATGGCGCCTGCTCGATGACCTGGGTTACGGCTTTGAACTGGCCAACGACCTGCACGGCGACCCCATCGCCGCTGATGGCATGTACCGCCTGCAAGTCGATGCCGGTCTCGAACGCGTCTACCTGCTGCAACCCGGCCTGTTTCAAGGCACGGAATTGCTGGCCATGAGCGAAGCCGACTGGAGCGCCCCCGGCGCCTTGTCCGCCGCCAAGCGCCTGATGCGCCAGGCCCTGGCCGTGCACTTGGGCGGACGGCCGTTGGTCAGTCGCGAGTTGTTTCGAAAGCCCTGACAACCCCGTGTATGCTGTGCAGCGTTTCTTTCCCTTTTCAGGAGCGCTTCCGTGACCACCAGCAATCGCATTCTTCTTGGCGTCAACATCGACCACGTCGCTACCCTGCGCCAGGCCCGGGGCACCCGTTACCCTGACCCGGTCAAGGCTGCGCTGGACGCCGAAGAAGCGGGTGCCGACGGTATCACCGTGCACCTGCGCGAAGACCGCCGCCACATTCAGGAGCGTGACGTGCTGATGCTCAAGGAGGTGCTGCAAACCCGCATGAACTTCGAAATGGGCGTCACCGAAGAAATGATGCAGTTCGCCGAGCGCATCCGCCCGGCGCACATCTGCCTGGTGCCGGAAACCCGCCAGGAACTGACCACCGAAGGCGGCCTCGACGTGGCCGGCCAGGAAGCACGGATCAAGGCTGCCGTGGAGCGCCTGTCGAAAATCGGCAGTGAAGTCTCACTGTTCATCGACGCCGACGAGCGCCAGATTGAAGCTTCACGCCGTGTCGGTGCACCGGCCATCGAGTTGCACACCGGCCGTTACGCCGATGCCATCACACCCACCGAAGTGGCCGACGAACTGCAGCGCATCATCGACGGCGTGAGCTGCGGCCTCAAGGAAGGCCTGATCGTCAACGCCGGCCACGGCCTGCACTATCACAACGTCGAAGCCGTGGCCGCGATCAAGGGCATCAACGAGCTGAACATCGGGCATGCGCTGGTGGCTCATGCGCTGTTCGTCGGCTTCAAGGGCGCCGTCGCCGAGATGAAAGCCCTGATCCTGGCCGCCGCCAAGCACTAAAAAAGCATGAAGACCCAATGTGGGAGGGGGCTTGCCCCCGATGGCAGAGTGTCAGCCGCCTCATCTATGGCTGACACACTGCCATCGGGGGCAAGCCCCCTCCCACATGCGAAGCCTTACTGTTTAGCCGGGGCAGGTGTATCGTATCTTCCCTTTGCAGGCCCTGGGCCTGCGGCAGATACGTGAGGTTGTTGTGTCCCGATCCTTTTCCCGTCGACAAATCCTGGGTGGCCTTGCAGGCCTGGCCGTAGTGGGCGTCGGTGCCGGTGGCGCCTACCGCTACTGGCTGGGGAAAGTCGCCGAGGCCGAGGCCGGGCACGATTACGAACTGATTGCCGCACCGCTGGACGTGGAACTGGTACCGGGGCACAAGACCGAAGCCTGGGCATTCGGCCCATCCGCGCCGGGCACCGAGTTGCGCGTGCGCCAGGGCGACTGGCTGCGGGTGCGTTTTATCAACCACCTGCCGGTCGCCACGACCATTCACTGGCATGGCATCCGCCTGCCACTGGAAATGGACGGCGTACCCTATGTCTCGCAATTGCCGGTGCTGCCCGGTGAATATTTCGATTACAAATTCCGCGTGCCCGACGCCGGCAGCTACTGGTATCACCCCCACGTGAACAGCAGCGAAGAACTGGGCCGTGGCCTGGTCGGCCCGCTGATCATCGAGGAACGCGAACCCACCGGTTTCAAACATGAACGCACGCTAAGCCTGAAAAGCTGGCACGTGGACGAAGAGGGCGCTTTCGTGGCCTTCAGCATTCCCCGTGAAGCGGCGCGTGGCGGCACGGCGGGGCGGCTGTCGACGATCAACGGCGTGTCCCAGGCAGTGATCGATCTGCCGGCCGGGCAGATTACGCGCGTGCGGCTGCTCAACCTCGACAACACCTTGACCTATCGCATCAATATTCCCGACGTTGAAGCGCAGATCTACGCGCTGGACGGTAACCCCATTGAGCCGCGACCGCTTGGCAAGGAATACTGGCTGGGCCCGGGCATGCGCATCTGCCTGGCGATCAAGGCACCGCCGGCCGGCGAAGAACTGTCGATCCGCAATGGTCCGGTGCGCCTGGGCACCTTCCGTTCGGTGACCAACACCGACGCGCCGACCGAATGGCCGCCAGCGCTGCCGGCCAACCCGATTGCCGAGCCGGACCTGGCCAATGCCGAGAAACTCAACTTCAATTTCGAGTGGGTGGGTTCGGTCTCGGTCAATACCGACAACGGCAAGCCACCCAGCCTGTGGCAGATCAACGGCAAGGCCTGGGACATCACCGACAAGACCTGCGCCGATCGCCCGATTGCCAAGCTGGAAAAGGGCAAGAGTTACATTTTTGAATTGAAGAACATGACCCAGTATCAGCACCCGATCCACCTGCACGGCATGAGCTTCAAGGTGATCGCCTCGAACCGCCACAAGGTGATCCCGTATTTCACCGACACCTATCTGCTGGGTAAAAACGAGCGCGCCCGCGTGGCGCTGGTGGCAGATAACCCTGGGGTGTGGATGTTCCACTGCCATGTGATCGACCATATGGAAACCGGCCTGATGGCCGCTATCGAGGTGGCGTGATGCGTCAGTTTCGCCCCACCGCGATCATCGACCGCAGCCGCGACCAGGACTTCATGCGCGCAGCCCTGGCCCTTGCCGCCCAAGGCGCTGCATTGGGTGAAGTCCCCGTAGGCGCTGTGTTGGTGCAGGGCGGTGAAATCATCGGCCGTGGCTTCAACTGCCCCATCAGCGGCAACGACCCAAGCGCCCATGCCGAAATGGTCGCCATCCGCGCCGCCGCGCAAGCTATCAGCAATTACCGCCTGGTGGGCAGCACCCTGTATGTGACTTTGGAGCCGTGCAGCATGTGTGCGGGGCTGATCGTGCATTCGCGGATTGCACGGGTGGTGTATGGCGCGCTGGAACCCAAGGCGGGGATCGTGCAAAGCCAGGGGCAGTTTTTTACCCAGGGCTTTCTCAATCATAAGGTGCTGTTTGAAGGAGGGGTGTTGGCCGAGGAATGCGGGACGGTCTTGAGCGAGTTCTTCAAGGCGCGAAGAGCCAAGCCGTCCCTTTGAGGTTTATTTGCGGGCGATGATCACGGCCCGCATCGGCGCCGGCAGCCCTTCGATGGTTTTGCTGTGATCTTCCGGATCAAGGAAATCACTCAGCGACTGGTACTTCATCCACTCTGTCCCACGCTGTTCCTCGACGGTGGTGACGCTCACATCCACACAGCGCACATCACTGAACCCGGCACGCCGCAGCCACAGCATCAACGCTGGCACCGACGGCAGGAACCACACGTTGCGCATCTGCGCGTAGCGATCTTCCGGCACCAGCACTTGTTGCTGATCGCCTTCGACCACCAGGGTTTCCAAGACCAGTTCGCCGCCCTTGACCAGGGTGTCTTTCAGCGCGAGCAAATGCTCGATAGGCGAACGGCGGTGATAAAACACTCCCATGGAAAACACTGTGTCGAAGCCTTCCAGATTCGACGGCAGGTCTTCGAACGGGAACGGCAGGTGCCAAGCCTTGGGTTCTGACAGATAACGCTGAACCGCCTGGAACTGACAGAAGAACAACCAGTTCGGATCAACGCCAATCACGCTGTCGGCCCCGGCGCCGAGCATGCGCCACATGTAGTAACCGTTGCCGCAGCCCACGTCGAGGATACGCTTGCCCTTCAGGTTCAGGTGCGGTGCCACGCGGGACCACTTCCAGTCCGAGCGCCATTCGGTGTCCACATGCACGCCGAACAGGTGAAACGGTCCTTTGCGCCAAGGGCTCAGGCCCATCAGCGCGGCATGCATCTGCACGCGGGTGTCTTCGTCGCAGTCGGTATTGAGTGTCAGGCCATTGAGCAAATCCACTTCGCTGGGCTGGATTTTTGGCAGTGCATCCAGCGCACTTTGCCAGCGCTCCAGGTCGCCATGACCCTTTTCCATCTTGCTATCGAGTTGCGCTTGCAGGCCCTGGGCCCACACGGCCAAAGGAGTGCCGACCAGATGGCGGGCGAGGGGGGACAAATCAATCATGGCAAGGCAATCAACGAGGCAAAGTTAAGACACTGGAACCACGGCACGACTGTCGAGAACCCCGCCGCCAACAGGCGTTCGCGGTGTTCTTCGAGGCTGTCGGGCTTCATGACGTTTTCGATGGCGCTGCGCTTCTGGGCGATTTCCAGTTCGCTGTAGCCGTTGGCGCGTTTGAACGCGATGTGCAGATCGGTGAGCAGCGCGTGTTCTTCGGGATCATTGAAGCGCAGCTTTTCCGAAAGGGTCAATGCACCGCCCGGCAACAATGATTGGCGGATGCGCGAGAGCAGCGCCAGGCGCTCATCGGGTGCGATGAATTGCAGGGTGAAGTTCAACGCCACCACCGAGGCCGGCTGGAACTGCAGCGCGAGGATATCGCCCTCGATGACCTCGACCGGCAGCAGCTCCTGGAACATCGAGTCCTGGCCATTGAGGTATTCACGGCAACGCTCGACCATCGCAGCCGAGTTATCCACCGCGATCACCCGGCAACCGTCGGTGCGCACATGGCGGCGCAGGGCCTGGGTCACCGCGCCAAGCGAGGATCCCAGGTCATACAGCACGCTGTTGGGTTGGGCGAACTGCGCGGCGAGTACGCCGAGGTTCTCGACGATGGTCGGGTAGCCGGGCACCGAGCGCTTGATCATGTCCGGGAACACCCGCACCACGTCCTCGTTAAAGGCGAAGTCCGGCACCTGGGGCAGGGGCTGGGCGAATAGGCGATCGGGTTCTTTGCTCACGGTTGTTCCGGCGACGATTGGGGAAAGGCCGGCATTTTAGCCAAGTTGGCCCTCATGTGCGCGGGTTGTCTGATGGAAAGCCGAGGCAGTGATGCCCCACTGGCCCAGCCAATACGTGGTGATCAGCAAATAAGGCGCTGCATCGAACGCCACCACAAACCGATTGATACCAATCAGCGTGTCAGAAAACACAAACGACACCGCACCTGCCGCCGCCAGCCATGCCGAGCGTTTCGGCACGTCGCTGCCCAGTCGCGCCAACGCACGCCAGAGCATGGCACTGATCACGGTTGCATAAACCACCACTGGAATCAGCAGGTCGCCCAGGCCATGGGAGATCAGGATGCTCAGCAGGATCGCGCCCACGCCCAGCGCCAATACCAGCGGCAGCAGCGCCAAGCGGCGACAGTCACTGAAATAGGCTTTGAGGTACGCCAAATGCGCAAACAGGAAGGCACCCAAGCCGAAGATGAACAGGTCGCCCGGCCAGGCGAGCAGTACATCGCCCACCAGGGAAAAGATCAGCCCCAGGCTGATCCAGCGTCGATAGTCGGTGGGCGGCGCGTCATGCAGCCAGCCCAGCAGTGCCAGTACCGGCAACGGTTTGACCAGCAGGCACAACAAGGTGGCATGGGTGGCAAGGCCGTAGATAAAGGTGCCGGCGCCCATCAACGCAAGAATCAGCCATGGCATATCAGTTCACCGTGATGGCGCAGTCAAAGGTTTCGACGGGTTCGGCTTCCGGTTCCCAGGGTTGCTGGGAGGTCAGGCGCAAACGACCCTGGCCGGTGGCGAAAGCCTGGAAGCGCCAGGTCGACTGGCCGCCGCCACCGATCACGCCGGATTCCGTGCTGCTGTAGACCTCGGGGCTCAACGCGCGCAGCACGCCGCCAGCGGAATCCTGGATGGCCCAACGGTAGCCGGTGGTGGGGTTGCTTGGCAGGGTGAGGATCAGGTTTTGTCCGCTTTTGAGCTGGAGCGGGCAGGCGCTCTGATTGTCCACGGTGATATTTTGCTTCGGTGCACTGGCGCACGCGGCCAGCAGGGCAAGGCTCAAGGGGAGAAGCAGGCGGGCAGCGGTCATGGGGGCTCCGTTGATTCACGACGAAGGGCGAGCATAACCGAAGATGAGACAAGGTGTGACAAGAGGGATTTGTGTTGTTGCGACAGACGCCATCGCGGGCAAGCCCGCTCCCACATTTGACCGATTTGTCATCAACAACACCGATCCCTGTGGGAGCCGGGCTTGCCCGCGATGAGGCCAGACCAGGCACTACATAACTCTCAGAAGAGCACTTTCGCCACATCCGCAAAGCGCTTGGCAAAGTGCACCGTCATGCCTTCCTTCAGGTATTCCGGCAACTCTTCGTAGCTGCCACGGTTCGGCTCCGGCAGGATCAGCTCATGGATCTTCTGGCGCCGCGCCGCAATCACCTTCTCGCGCACGCCGCCAATCGGCAGCACATGGCCGGTCAACGTCAGCTCGCCGGTCATTGCCACGCCTTTCTTCGGCGGTTGGTTGCGCGCCAGGGACAACAACGCACTGGCCATGGTCACACCGGCGCTCGGGCCGTCTTTCGGTGTTGCACCTTCCGGCACATGCAAGTGCACGAAGGCCTCATCGAAGAACTTCGCATCACCGCCAAACGACTTCAGGTTCGAGCTGATGTAGCTGTAGGCGATTTCCGCGGACTCCTTCATCACTTCACCCAACTGCCCGGTGAGTTTGAAACCGCGATTGAGCGTGTGGATACGCGTCGCCTCGATCGGCAAGGTCGCGCCGCCCATGCTGGTCCAGGCCAGCCCCGTGATGACACCGGTGCCGGACAATACTTGCTCATTGCGAAACACTGGGATGCCCAGGGAACTCTCCAGATCCTTGTTGCCGATCTTGATCACCGAGTCCGGCTCGTCCAACAACTTGACCACGGCTTTGCGCACCAGTTTGCCCAGTTGTTTTTCCAACTGACGCACGCCGGCTTCCCGCGCATAGCCATCGATCAATGCACGCAGCGCGCCGTCGCTGATGGTCAGGCTGTTTTTCGACACGCCGGCTTTTTCCAGCTGTTTCGGCCATAGGTGGCGCTTGGCGATGGCGATCTTTTCTTCGGTGATATAGCCCGACAGGCGAATCACTTCCATACGGTCCAACAATGGACCTGGGATGGAGTCCAGGGTGTTGGCGGTGCACACGAACAGCACTTTGGACAGGTCCAGGCGCAGGTCCAGGTAGTGGTCGAGGAATTCGACGTTCTGCTCCGGATCGAGGGTTTCCAGCAAGGCCGACGCCGGGTCGCCCTGGAAGCTTTGGCCCATCTTGTCGATCTCATCGAGCATGATCACCGGGTTCATCACTTCCACATCCTTGAGCGCCTGCACCAGCTTGCCCGGCAGGGCGCCGATGTAGGTGCGGCGATGGCCTTTGATCTCGGCCTCGTCGCGCATGCCGCCGACACTGAAGCGATAGAACGGCCGGCCCAGGGACTCGGCGATGGATTTACCCACGCTGGTCTTGCCCACGCCCGGCGGGCCGACCAGCAGCACGATGGAGCCGGCGACTTCGCCTTTGTAGGCGCCCACCGCAAGGAATTCGAGGATGCGGCTCTTGATGTCATCCAGGCCCGCGTGGTGTTTATCCAGCACTTTTCGCGCATGTTTCAGGTCGAGTTTGTCCTCGCCATACACGCCCCACGGCACCGAGGTGGCCCAGTCCAGGTAATTGCGGGTCACCGCGTATTCCGGCGAACCGGTTTCGAGGATCGAGAGTTTGTTCAATTCTTCATCGATGCGTTTTTTCGCCTGGGGCGGCAGCACTTTGCCTTCCAGGCGTTGCTCGAACTGTTCGACGTCCGCGCTGCGATCGTCCTTGGTCAGGCCCAGTTCCTGTTGGATGACCTTGAGCTGTTCCTTGAGGAAGAACTCGCGCTGGTGCTCACCGATCTTGCGGTTCACCTCGGCGGACAGTTCTTTTTGCAGGCGCGCGACTTCGACCTCTTTGCGCAGCATCGGCAGCACTTTTTCCATGCGCTTGAGCATGGGCACGCAGTCCAGCACTTCCTGCAACTCGTTACCGGTGGCCGACGTCAGTGCGGCAGCGAAGTCGGTGAGTGGCGACGGGTCGTTGGGGCTGAAGCGGTTGAGGTAATTCTTCAACTCTTCGCTGTACAGCGGGTTGAGTGGCAGCAGTTCCTTGATCGCATTGATCAGCGCCATGCCGTAGGCCTTGACCTCGTCGGTCGGCTCGCTCGGCTGGTGCGGGTATTCGACTTCCACCAGGTACGGTGGGCGGTGGTGCTTGAGCCAGGTCTTGATGCGCACGCGGGTCAGGCCCTGGGCGACGAATTGCAGCTTGCCGTTTTCGCGGCTGGCGTGGTGCACCTTCACCAGGGTGCCGTACAGCGGCAGGGCGGAGGTATCGAAGTGGCGTGGGTCTTCCGGCGGGGTTTCCATGAAGAACAGGGCCAGGGAGTGGTGGTCGGATTTGCTCACCAGCTCCAGGGTCTCGGCCCACGGCTCTTCATTGACGATCACCGGCAGCACTTGCGCCGGGAAAAAGGGCCGGTTGTGGATCGGGATGATATAGACCTTGTCCGGCAGGTTTTGCCCGGGCAGCGCCAGGCCGGTATTGGATGACGCTTCGTGTTCGGCGTTTTCGGGGTCGGCGTAGTCGTTGAGGTCGTAATCAGGGAATTCTTGCTGGTCGCTCATGGGGCACCTGCATAAGGAAGTATGCAGGTTAGATGGGGCGGGGTAGCGGTGGTTTCAATGGTCGCGTGAAGTTAGCAACAAATTGCATGAATTCAGCTGATCTTGTGCAGGTAGCTCGGCAATGGCTGTTCTGGCAGCACTGACAACACTTTCAATCGTTGCAGCATGCGCTGCCGTGCGCGTTGCAGATGCTCACGCAGGTTCAACGCCGCCGCATCAAATGCGCCGTGCAGCAGCAATTCCAGAATCAGGCGATGTTCGGCCAGCATGGCCGGATCGGCGCCGATCCCCAGCAAACGGTAAAAAATCCGGCTGATGATCATAGGGCTTTGTCCTTGGCGGATCAGCGCCGCGATCTTGCGGTTCTGCAGGCCGGCGAGACAGCGCTGGTGCAAGTCCTCCTCGATCTGTTCGATGGCCTCCAGGCTGCAGTGGGGGCTGTCCTGAGCGTCCAGCACGCGTTGCAACATGGCTTCCAGCAATTGGCGGTCGAGGTTTGGGGCGCTTTGGCGCAAGGCTTCGGGCTCCAGGCAGGCGCGCAGCTCGTAGTCTTCGGTGACTTCACGGGCGGTCAAGGGGCCGGCCAGCCATTGGGAGTAGGGCTCTTTTTCCACTAGGCCTCGGTCACGCAGGCGCATCAGCGCTTCACGCACCACCGCGCGGCTGACGCCGTAGTGGTCGGCGGCGGCCTGTTCGTCCAGGCGGTAATGGCCGAAAGCGATGCAGGTGGACAGCGCCGCGCCGATCTCTTCGACGATGCGCTCGCCCAGCGGCCGCGTGTCCACCAACTCATCTTCGCCGTTGAGGCCCAAGTGCGCATGGCTCAAGGGCAGGCGCAGCGGCTCCATCGCCAGGCCGTCGGGGTTGATCAGGTAGCCCCGGCCGTTGAAGCGGCAAATCAGCCCTTCCTCATGCAACAGGTCCAGTGCTCGGCGCACCGGCACACGGCTGGTGCCGAACAATTCGGCCAACGGCGCTTCCAACAAGACCAGGCCGTGGCGCGCGGTGCCGTTGACGATCGCATCACGCAATACCTGGTGAATCATCGCGTAACGGGAGGCCGGGGCGGACGCTGCTTTCATCGCTTTCTCTGGGGCTTGTGGGACGGTGGCCGGGGATTCTCTCATAAGTTGCGCCTGTCACCCTGCGCCACAGCGGCGGCACCTTTGTGGGGCTCGGAATGAGGGAATGTTACTTTTATGCACCAAAATGTATTTATTAATAAAAGATACATTATTTCATTGAAGGCGCTTTCCTGCGGCCTTGCAAGATTTTTTCCGACTGGTTAACACCATCTATCCCGTAGCTCTGGGCAAAATCCTCCGACTGCGTAAAAGCTGCCTGAGAAAAACTGGCACGAAATCTGCCTCTTAAAAATGTATATTTTATTAATAAGTACATTTTGTGAGGGGCACCTTGATGTCAGACGCCACTTCAATGGCCGAGGATTTCGCCAGCGGTCGCAGCGACCCTGTGCAAGCCCTTGAGCAGGCACTCGAAAAGGCGAGCCGGGCCCCGGCAGTCTTTATCAACCTGACCGCCGAGCGTGCGCGCCGCGAAGCCGAAGCCTCTGCCGCCCGTTGGCGCGCCGGGCAGCCGTTGAGCGGATTCGATGGCGTGCCATTGGCCTGGAAGGATCTGTTCGATGTGGCCGGCAGCATCACCACTGCGGGCGCCGCTTACCGCCGTAACGCGCCCGCTGCGTTGCTCGACGCACCGACCGTGGGTCTGCTGTGCCGCGCCGGGATGGTCAGCGTGGGCAAGACCAACCTCAGCGAGCTGGCCTATTCCGGCCTGGGCCTGAACCCGCATTTCGGCACGCCGCACAATCCCCTTGGCACTGACCAACCACGCATTCCTGGTGGTTCGTCGTCCGGTTCAGCCGTGGCCGTTGCCGCCGGAATCGTGCCCATCGCCATGGGCACCGACACCGCCGGTTCGATCCGCATCCCATCGGCGTTCAACGGCCTGGTGGGTTACCGCAGCAGCAGCCGACGCTACAGCCGCGACGGCGTGTTCCCCCTGGCGCACACCCTCGACAGCCTCGGCCCGCTGACTCGCAGCGTGCGTGATGCCCTGGCCATCGACGATCTGCTGCATGGCCGCATTCAAACCCACACCGCTCGCAGCCTCAAGGGCCAGCGTTTTGTGCTGTCGCAACAAGACGTCGAACCCGCCGTGCGCAACAACCTGCTGCGCGCCGCAGAGCAACTCAAGGCCCACGGCGCGCTGATCGAGGTGCGTGAATGCTCGACCTTCCAGGCCACCCTGGACCTGATCAAACACCACGGCTGGCTCGGTTCCTTCGAAGCCTTTGCCCTGCACGAAGCCTTGCTCGACAGCCCCGACGCGGAACAACTCGACCCGCGTGTACGCCGCCGCCTCGAAGCTGCGCGCACGCTGCCGGCCAGCCAGCTTCTGCACCTGGTCGACGCCCGCCGCCGCCTGCAACAGCAACTGGTCGACGACCTCGACGGCGCCCTCCTGATCACCCCGACCGTTGCCCACGTCGCCCCGGCGTCGGCGCCGCTGGAAGCCGACGACGACCTGTTTGTGAAAACCAACCTCGCCACCCTGCGCCTGACCATGCCCGGCAGTTTGCTCGACATGCCCGGCGTGACCCTGCCCAGCGGCCGCGATGCCCAGGGCCTGCCCACCGGGCTGCTGCTCAGCGGCCCGACGGGGGAAGACGCTCGCCTGCTGCGCGCAGCGTTGTCCGTCGAATCCGTACTCACTATTTAAGGAGACACATCATGGCTAAAGACATCCTCTGTGCATTCGGCGTCGACGTTGACGCCGTCGCCGGCTGGCTCGGTTCCTATGGCGGCGAAGATTCGCCGGACGATATCTCCCGTGGCCTGTTCGCCGGTGAAGTCGGCGCGCCGCGCCTGCTCAAGTTGTTTGAACGCTACGGCCTGCGTACCACCTGGTTTATCCCCGGCCACTCGATGGAAACCTTCCCCGAGCAGATGAAGGCCGTGGCCGACGCCGGTCACGAAATTGGTGTGCACGGCTACAGCCACGAAAACCCCATCGCCATGACCGCCGAGCAGGAAGAAATCGTCCTGGATAAATCCATCGAGCTGATCACCCAGGTCACCGGCAAACGCCCGACGGGTTACGTGGCGCCGTGGTGGGAATTCAGCAAGGTCACCAACGAACTGCTGCTGAAAAAAGGCATCAAGTACGACCACAGCCTGATGCACAACGACTTCCACCCCTACTACGTGCGCAAGGGCGACAGCTGGACCAAGATCGACTACAGCCAGCACCCCGACACCTGGATGAAACCGCTGGTGCGCGGCGAAGAAACCGATCTGGTGGAGATCCCGGCCAACTGGTACCTGGACGACCTGCCGCCGATGATGTTCATCAAGAAAGCCCCCAACAGCCACGGCTTCGTCAACCCGCGTCACCTCGAAGAAATGTGGCGCGACCAGTTTGACTGGGTCTACCGCGAACACGAACACGCGGTGTTCACCATGACCATCCACCCCGACGTCTCCGGCCGCCCGCAAGTGCTGCTGATGCTTGAGCGCCTGATCGAACACATCCAGAGCCATGCCGGCGTGCGCTTCGTCACCTTCGACGAAATCGCCGACGACTTCATCCGCCGCCAACCCCGTACCTGACTCCTTAATCCCCGAGGCGCGACCCATGTCCATCTACAACAAGCTTGACCTGACTGGCTGGAAACCCCGGCAACTGAGCTCCAAGGAGGTGCGTTTCGCCACCTGGATCGCGTTTTTCGCCTGGGTGTTTGCGGTGTATGACTTCATTCTGTTTGGCACGTTGCTGCCGGAGATCGGCCGGCATTTTGGCTGGGGTGAAGTGGAGCAAGCTGAAATCGCGACGTGGGTGGCGGTGGGCACGGCAGTGGTGGCGTTTGCCATTGGCCCGGTGGTGGACAAATTGGGGCGCCGCACCGGCATCATCTTCACGGTGGCAGGTTCCGCGCTGTGCTCGGCGCTGACTGCGATTGGCGGCGCATGGGGCAAGTCGCCGCTGATCCTGATCCGTTCGTTGGGTGGTTTGGGTTATGCCGAAGAAACCGTCAACGCCACTTACTTGAGTGAGTTGTATGGCGCTTCGCAAGATCCGCGTCTTACCAAACGCCGTGGTTTTATCTACAGCCTGGTGCAAGGCGGCTGGCCGGTAGGTGCTTTGATTGCCGCCGGTTTGACCGCGCTGTTGCTGCCGATCATTGGCTGGCAGGGCTGCTTCATCTTCGCCGCGATCCCGGCCATCGTCATCGCGATCATGGCGCGCAAGCTCAAGGAGAGCCCGCAGTTCCAGATCCACCAGCGCATCAGCCAATTGCGTAAAAGCGGTGCAGTGACAGAAGCGCAAAACGTCGCCATGACCTACGGCGTGGACTACGACGAGCACAGCAAGGCCGGCCTTAAAGCTGCGTTCCGTGGCCCGGCGCGTCGCGCCACCCTGGTGATCGGCGCGGCACTGTTGCTCAACTGGGCGGCGATCCAGGTGTTCAGCGTGCTCGGTACCTCGGTGATCATCAGCGTGCACCACATCTCGTTCGAGAACTCGCTGATCATCCTCGTGCTGTCGAACCTGGTGGGCTATTGCGGTTACCTCAGCCACGGCTGGATGGGCGACAAGATCGGCCGTCGCAACGTGATCGGCCTGGGCTGGATGCTTGGCGGCCTGTCGTTCGCCGGGATGCTGTTTGGCCCGAGCAATATGCCGATGGTGGTCGGGCTATACAGCCTGGGCTTGTTCTTCCTGATCGGGCCTTACTCGGCGGCGTTGTTCTTTATCAGTGAGAGTTTCCCCACCAGCATCCGCGCCACCGGTGGCGCAATCATCCACGCCATGGGCCCGATCGGCGCGGTGGTCGCAGGTTTTGGCGCGACCCAGGTGTTGTCCGCCGGCAGCGACTGGCAGACCGCCGCGCTGTGGTTCGGCGCGCTGCCGTGCTTCCTGTCCGGCGCCTTGATGTTTGCCGCACGCCATGTGCGTCCGGAAACCGTTCAGTAAGGAGTGTTTGATGAGCCGTAAAGTTGCCTTGATTACCGGTGCTGCCAGCGGCATCGGCCAAGCCCTCGCCGTGGCCTATGCCCGTAATGGCGTGGCGGTGGTGGGCGGGTATTACCCGGCCGATCCCCATGACCCGCAGACCACCGTCAGCCGGGTGGAAGAGGCGGGTGGCGAGTGCCGGATGTTGCCATTGGACGTGGGTGACACGGCTTCGGTGGACGCGCTGGCGGCGCAAGCCATTCAGCATTTCGGTCGACTCGATTACGCCGTGGCCAACGCCGGCCTGCTGCGCCGCGCACCGTTGCTGGAGATGACCGACGCGCTGTGGGACGAGATGCTTAATGTCGACCTCACGGGGGTGATGCGCACGTTCCGCGCGGCGACCCGACACATGAGCGAAGGCGGTGCGCTAGTGGCGATTTCATCGATTGCCGGCGGCGTGTATGGCTGGCAGGAGCACAGCCATTACGCGGCGGCCAAGGCCGGCGTGCCGGGGTTGTGCCGTTCGCTGGCGGTGGAGTTGGCGGCCAAGGGCATTCGTTGCAATGCGGTGATCCCGGGGTTGATCGAGACGCCGCAGTCGCTGGATGCGAAGAACTCGTTGGGGCCGGAAGGCCTGGCCAAAGCGGCGCGCGCGATTCCATTGGGCCGGGTAGGGCGGGCGGATGAGGTGGCGTCGCTGGTGCAGTTTTTGACCAGTGACGCGTCGAGCTACCTGACCGGGCAAAGCATCGTCATCGACGGTGGCCTGACCGTACGCTGGCCGGACTGATGTACTCGATCCAAATGTGGGAGGGGGCTTGCCCCCGATGACAGTGTGTCAGCCAGCTTATCTGTAGCTGACACTCTGCAATCGGGGGCAAGCCCCCTCCCACATTGGAACTGTGTTTTCTGTAGGAGATGTGTGTATGCCTCAACTTCTTAGCCGCCGCGCCGTGATCACCGGCGCCGGCAGCGGCATCGGTGCCGCCATCGCCCGCGCCTACGCCGCTGAAGGCGCCCGCCTGGTGCTGGCCGACCGTAACGCCGCCAGCCTCGCGGAAACAGCGATCACCTGCCGCAACCTCGGTGCCGAGGTGTTCGAATGCTTGGCGGACGTCGGCACCGTCGAAGGTGCGCAGGCCAGTGTCGACCGTTGCGTCGAACACTTCGGCGGCATCGATATCCTGGTCAACAACGCCGGCATGCTCACCCAGGCGCGCTGCGTCGACCTGTCCATCGAGATGTGGAACGACATGCTGCGTGTCGACCTCACCAGTGTATTCGTCGCCAGCCAGCGCGCCTTGCCGCACATGCTCGCGCAGCGTTGGGGGCGGATCATCAACGTCGCCTCGCAACTGGGCATCAAGGGCGGCGCCGAGCTGACCCATTACGCCGCCGCCAAGGCCGGGGTGATCGGTTTCACCAAGTCCCTGGCCCTCGAAGTGGCCAAGGACAATGTGCTGGTCAACGCCATCGCGCCAGGCCCGATCGAGACGCCGTTGGTGGGCGGTATCAGCGACGACTGGAAACGCGCCAAGGCCAAGGAATTGCCTCTGGGGCGCTTCGGTCTGGCGGATGAAGTTGCACCAACGGCGGTGCTGCTGGCCAGCGAGCCCGGTGGCAACCTGTTCGTCGGCCAGACCCTGGGCCCGAACTCTGGCGACGTCATGCCATGAGTGAGGTATAGCCATGTGCGGACTCTGCGGATTGCTCGGCGAAGACCTGCACTGGAGCGACCCTTTGGGCGACGAACTGCCCCGACGCCGCGAACGCCTGCGCCGAATCGCCGCTATCAATCAGGTGCTGGCGGTGTTCCGGCTCAAGGTCGAAGACTTCCAGGGTGCGTCTTATCTGCTGTTGGGCGCCACCGGTAAGCAGGCACTGGCCAGCGGCCTGGATCAACTCTGGCAGGCGGCCGAGACCATGCTCGGCCGTCCGCTGGACCCCCTCGACCCCCTCTTGCTGGATCACTTGGACTTGTAGGGGCATCATTGAGGTAGTAAACAATGAGCATGGCTCTGAATGTGATCACCGGCTTCCTTGGCAGCGGCAAGACCTCCTTGCTCAAGCGCCTGCTGCAGGGTGAAAGCCTGGGCGACACCGCGCTGCTGATCAACGAATTCGGTGATGTCGGCATCGACCATCTGCTGGTGGAAGAGGTAGCACCGGACACCGTGCTGCTGCCCAGCGGATGCGTGTGCTGTTCGATCCGCGGCGAGTTGAAAGACGCGCTGCTCGGCCTGTTGCAACGCCGCGAGCGCGGTGAAATCCCGGCCTTCAAACGGGTGATCCTGGAGACCACCGGCCTGGCCGACCCGGCGCCTATCCTTGCCACCCTGAACAACGACGTGCAATTGCGCGGGCGCTTCCATATCGGCCTGGTGATCACCCTGGTCGACGCCAGCCACGCCACTCTGCAAGAACGCCTGCACCCGGAATGGCTGGCCCAGGTGGCCGCAGCGGATCGCCTGCTGCTGAGCAAGACCGACTTGGCTGGCGATTGCACGGCGTTACGCGCTCACTTGCAGGCGCTGAATGCCGGTACGCCGATCCTCGATACCCACGACATCCACAGCGGCGATCAACTGCTGCTCGGCGAAGGTCTGCGCAGCGCCGAACCCGCCGTGGAAGTCAGTCGCTGGCAACTGCATCGCACTACTACCGCTACCCACGGCGCGGCCCAAGTGTGCAGCCTGACTTTCGACCAGCCCCTGGACTGGGTGGGTTTCGGGGTGTGGTTGTCGATGCTGTTAAGATGCCACGGCGAACGAATCCTCCGTGTCAAAGGGCTGCTCAACGTGAACGCCAGTAACGCTCCCATCGTCATTCATGGTGTGCAGCATTGCCTGCATGCGCCGGTGCACCTGCCTGCGTGGCCGGGCAGCGACCGGCAATCGCGCCTGGTGTTTATCCTGCGCGGGCTTGACCCTGCGTTGTTAAGGCGCTCGTTTGAAGTGTTCTCGCGGCGGTTCGCGGCATGATTACTCTGCGCGTCCTCGGCACCTCCGTCACCTTGCTTGAATGCCTGCGCGTACGCGCCGAGCAGGAACTGGGTATTCGCCTGGTCTACCAGGTGCACGATGTCGAGCAGGCCCAGCGCATTGCGGTGATGCAACCCGACAGCTACGACCTGTACGACCAATGGTTCCACAACGTCGACTTCGTGTGGCCGGCCCGGGCGATCCAGCCCATCGACACCCGGCGCATTGCGCTGTGGCACGAGATCAATGACCTGCCCAAGCGTGGGCGCCTGTCGCCCGATGACCGCCTGGGCAGCGGCAGTGTGCCCAGCGAACGGTTGTTCGTGCAGCACGATGGGAGCCTTGGCAGCACGGTCACCGATCGCATCAGCATGTTGCCCCTGACCCACAACGCCGACAGTTTCGCCTACCGGCCCGAACGGTTGCCCGAAGGTTTTTGCCACGGTAACGAAAGCTGGGGCTGGCTATTGGACCCCGCCTGGCGTGCGCGCACGGCTTTGCAGAGTGACGCAGCGATTGGTGCGTTGGATGCTGCATTGGCGGTGCAGGGCGCTGGGCTGGCCAGTTTCAGGGACATCGGCAATATGAGCATCGAAGAGATCGACGTGCTGGCTGACATTCTGGTGCGCAAGCAGAAGGAGGGGCACTTTGCGGCGTTCTGGTCTGATGATGAAGAAGCGGCGCAATTGATGCTCAGCCCTAGCATCGATATCCAGAGCCTGTGGTCGCCGACCTTGATGCGCCTGCATCGCGCCGGGGTGAAATACCGCCTGGCGGTGCCGCGTGAAGGGTATCGCGCGTGGTTTGGTGGATTGTCGTTATCGCGGCATGCCAAGGGGCCGGTGCTGGATGCGGCTTATGCGTATTTGAATTGGTGGTTGTCGGGGTGGCCTGGGGCGGTGATGGCGCGCCAGGGGTATTACATTGGCAATCCGGCGCGTAGTCGGGATCACTTGAGCAGTGCGGAGTGGGATTACTGGTATGCCGGCAAGCCTGCTCGGGAGGAGTTGCTGGGGAGTGATGGGTTGCCTTTGATTGATGTGGGTGAGGTGCGGGATGGGGGGGCTTATGAGGTGCGCATGGGGCATATTGCGGTGTGGAATTCGGTGATGGATGAGCATAATTATTTGGTGCGCAGGTGGGGGGATTTTATGCGGGCTCGGTGTGTTTGATTGATTGAGTACATATCCGTTGCTGCGGTAACGGCTGCTTAGGGTTCCGCCCTTACGGCGGCTCACTTTTGGAAAGGCCGGAAGCCGGCCCAGCCAAAAGTAAGCAAAAGGCCTTCGCCCCAACACTCGGCACCTCGCCTAGGCTCGGTGTGCCCTCACTCCTGCTTGAATCCGTGGGCCGCCGCGATGGGCCATCCTTGGCCCAGCGCGGCTAACCCGGCGTCCTGCCGGGTTACCCACGGATTCAAGCCTGCGTTCGGCCAGCGTGTTTGACGGGGCGCCTAAGATCAAAAGCAGAAGCGCGGCGGCCTGGTAGCCGACCGGTTTCTGGAAGCCGGTCTCAGTTCAAATGTGGGAGCTGGCTTGCCTGCGAAGGCGGCGTATCAGCGATTACATCTCTAATTGACCCACCGCTTTCGCGAGCAAGCCCGCTCCCACAGTTTTGATCTCCTAAATCAGGTAGATACCAATCTGCTCTGGCTCTGGCTCTGGCTTTGTTTTTGATTTTGATCTTAGGCGCCCCGTCAAACACGCTGGCCGGAATTCGGCAGGGATTTGGGGGGTAAACCGGCAGGGATGCCGG